>CAYMQN010000005.1:13392-48763 GCA_964392545.1 uncultured Desulfobacteraceae bacterium | reverse complement strand
CCCTTGTGGTTGCTGCGCTTTTCGCTTCAGGCTGCGCCTTGCCTTTCGGTCGAATGCTTGTTTATCCACAGCCTGCTAGCAGACCGTGATTGAAATGCGGTCCTTCGGTTCAGGCAGGGCGCCGTCCTTCCGGCCCGATGCCGGTGTATTGCGCTGGCATCAAAATATCCAAGATCGTCATCCCGGCGGAAGCCGGGATCTTCTGCCTAGTCATTCCATTAGCGCGGCGAGATGCCGGCTTCCGCCGGCATGACGGGCAAAAATGGAATACTTTTTCGAATGGCGCCACAGCCTGTTAAAGAGGAAACTCCGTGATCGCTATCGTCGGCATCATCGCCTTCCTGACGGTGCTCAGCCTGTCGCTGCTGGTGACGCGCGGCGCGACGATCCCAGCGGCCAGAAGGCCCACGAAAAGGCGGTCGACGACCAGAAGAGCCACGAAGACCGGCAGGCCCGGCAGGATCGGCAATACCGCCGCAAAAAGGAACGGCAGGCCGAAAAGAGCGCAACCCGGAAAGCAGCCTCCGGCGGCTAAGGGGCGTTTACCAAAAAGCGTGAAGAGCGGCCACCGGGTTTCAGCTCTCCCCCAGTTCCTTGGCCACGATCTGGTGCTTGACCTTTTGCTGCAGCGTCTCGAGTTTTTCGCTGATGTCCACCGGGTAGGTTTCGGGGTCGGTGATGGCCTTGACGGGATCCGGCAGTTTTTTCAGCGCTTCGGCACATCTCGCGCGCAGGGTATCCAAATCCGGCGGATCTTCGGTGCGCCGGCCGTCCTGCATGACCGTTTCCAGCAGCGGCGCGCCCGGCAGCGCCTCCTCGCGCAGGGCGATGGTGTCGCCCGTGAAGCGACCGTCCGCTTCCCGGCGAAAGACCTGCTTGCGGGCCACCAGCGTCTTTTTGCCGGAACTGAGCTTGAGCAGCGGGCGGTCGTCGTATTCGACCAGCTTGTAGGCGATGTCGGTGTAGGGGCCGTCGGCCGAGACGCCCATTTTGGTGCCGACGCCGTAGGCATCGATCTTACATCCGTCGCGAATGCCGCGGGCGATCTTGAATTCGTCGAAGCCGCCGCTGGCAAAGATCTGAACATTCTCGAGGCCTTCACGATCGAAAAGGTCCCGCACTTGGCGGCTGAGATCCGTCATGTCACCGCTGTCGAGACGCACCCCCCGGAGCTGTTGTCCCCGTTCCGCCATCTCATGCGCTACGGTGACCGCCTTCTCCGCCCCCTGGAGCGTGTCGTAGGTGTCGATCAGGAGGACCGTCTGGTCGCCGTAGACTTCGGCGAAGGCCCGGAAGGCCGCCATCTCGTCATCGAAGCTGGTGATATAGGAATGGGCCATGGTGCCGGATATGGGGATACCGTAGATTTTCCCCGCCAGAACGTTGCTCGTGGCGCTCAACCCGGCGATATAGCCGGCGCGCGCCAGGGCCATTCCGGCATCCGTGCCCTGGGTGCGCCGCAGGGCGAAATCGACGATGGCGCGCCCCTGTCCAGCATGCACGCAGCGGGAGACCTTGGTGGCCAGGCTGACCTGGAGGTTGATCATATTGATGACGGCCGTTTCCATGAGCTGGCCCTCGATGAGGGGGGCCGTCACTTCCAGAACGGGCTCGTCCACAAAAAAAAGACGCCCCTCCGGTATGGCGGCCACTTCGCCCGAAAACCTGAAATCGGCCAGGTAATCCAGAAACCCCTGGGAGAATCTACCCGTTGTGGCCAGATAGTCCCGGTCTTCGCTTGAAAAGCGGGCCGTTTCCAGAAAGGCCAGCACGTTTTCCAGGCCGGCGCTGATGAAATAGCCCCTGTCGGGCGGGTAGGCCCGAATGAAGAGGCTGAAGGTGGCCGGCTGAAACATCTGCCGGCGAAAGTAGACTTCGGCCATGGTGAGCTCGTACAAGTCGGTCAACACGGCCGGCGGAGTTTGGTATACGGCCATCCGGGCCTCCTTTCGAAGAGCGTGTCCGTTTGCCTTATGGATTTTCTAAGATCGTTCGTTTTTTTACGCGCGGAAGAAAATATGGAACCGTAAAAAGTTTCCAAGTCGTCACTCCCGCGGATGCGGGAGTCCAGAACCCATTGAAATGCCTGGATCCCCGCATGCGCGGGGATGACAATACCGTTACTTCATAGACTTTTTACGAGCGTACCCAGAAAATGCGCGGAAAGATAACGCCCCTCCCATTTTGGTCCACAGCCTGTCAGGCGCCCAGCCGAATCACTTCCCGAATCATCTGGGACGCGTAGCCCCACTCGTTGTCGTACCAGGCCAGGACTTTGACCAGATCGCCGTCCACGACTTTGGTCATGCTGAGATCCACCACGGTGGCCCGCGGGTCCTGGATGACATCCACCGATACGATGGGGTCTTCGGTAACCCCCAGGATGCCGCGATAGCGCTCGGATTGGGCCGCTTCGCGAAAGGCCGCGTTAACCGCCTCTTCGGTGGTGGGTGCGGACATGACGAAAACCAGATCCGCCAGGGAACCGGCCGGAACCGGGCCGCGCACGGCGATCCCGTCGAAGCGCCCCTCGAGATCGGGCAGGATCTTGGTGGTGGCCTGGGCGGCGCCGGTCGAGGTGGGCACGAAGCTCACCGCCGCGGCCCGTCCCCGGCGCCATTTGTTGCGGGGGCCGTCCACCAGCGACTGGCTGGCAGTGTAGGCGTGAATCGTGGTCATGACGGCTTTGCGCACCCCGATCTGCCGCTCCATCACCTCGGCCACCGGGGTGATGCAGTTGGTGGTGCAGCTGGCGCAGGAAAACATGGTCGCCTCCGCTTCGGCCTGGTTGACCCCGTGGACCACCATGGGGACATCGCCCCCCTTGGCCGGAGCCGAAAGCACCACCCGTTTGGCGCCGGCGTCCAGGTGCTGCTGCAGGCCCTTGCGATTGCGGAAGACGCCGGTGCATTCGAGCACCGTGTCGATGCCGGTTTCCTTCCAGGGCAGGTCGGAAGGGTTCTTTTCACTGAAGACCGGTATCTGCCGGCCGCCGATCACCAGTGTGCTGTGCCCGGCTTCGGCCCGTTGGGCGTAGCGGCCGTAGACCGAGTCGTAGTTGATCAGATAGGCCAGATTCTCGACCGGGATCAGGTCGTTGACCGCGGCCAGTTCCAGCTCCGGCGCCTCCAGAACCATTTTGAGGGCGGCCCGGCCGATGCGGCCCAAGCCGTTGATGGCGATTTTCTGCATATCCCTTTCTCCTTTCGTTTGATCGTGCGGGACGCCCGTCGCAAGGGCGGCCGTGCCATGGACGATACGCGCCTCAGGGGTTCGCCAAAATAGGGCCAAGCCCCCATTGGTGTTCGAGTCGCGACGTATTTTGTCCCCGGCGGCGCGGTTTCTCAGAACGCATCGGTCGCCGGTGACAGCGCCCGTTCGCATGCAGGCGCCCGGGGCGACGCCTACACCGTCCCGGTCCGGCAGATAAAGGCTTGCCTCCATTCACAATGCCGCCGCCGCTGTCATAGACATTGGAACATAGGATGATCAACAGGATGGCCGTTTGGCGGGTTTAAGCGCCAACGGCACAAAACGCGACAAAGGAGGCCATTATGAAGGGACGTTTCGAGAAACGCATACGTAAGGCGGGCCTTGTGATCTTCGGGCTCTGGTTGGCGATCGGTTTGGCCGGCCCCGCAGCGGTGTGCGCCGCGCCGGAGGTCACCGATCTGTCCATCAGCGATGCCGTGGAGGATCAACTGCGGCTGGATCATGCTTTTGCCAGCGACCTGGTCGACGTCACCACCCAGGACGGCGTGGTCACCCTGAGCGGCAGTGTCGACAACATCCTGGCCAAGGAGCGCGCCGCGCGCATTGCCGCAAAGGTCAAAGGGGTGCGTGCCGTGGTCAACACCATCGCCGTGGTCCCTCCGATCCTGCGGTCGGACAGCGAGATCGAAGACGACGTGAAGGCCGCCCTCAGGCTGGATCCGGCCGCGGAGTCCTATGAAGTCGATGTGGATGTGCAGGACAACGTGGTCACCCTCACGGGTCGGGTGGACTCCTGGCAGGAACGCACGCTTTCTGAAAAAGTGGCCAAGGGCGTCCAGGGCGTCACGGGGCTGGAGAACAAGATCGATGTGCTCTACAAGGTCGATCGTCCCGACGCGGAAATCGAAGCGGAAATCGAACAGGCCCTGCGCTGGGATGTGCTCGTGGACCATGCCCTGATCGAGGTGGATGTGATCAACGGCCGCGTCGTGCTGAGCGGCATAGTGGGCAGTCTGGCGGAAAAGGGTCGGGCCACGGCGGACGCCTATGTGGCCAACGTGCAGGGGGTGGATGCCGAGGGGCTCGAAGTGCGCCGCTGGGCCCGGGACGATGATCTGAGGGGCGACAAGTACAAGGATCTCACGGACGGCGACATCCGGGCCGCGGTGGAAGACGCCTTGTTCTACGATCCCCGCGTGGCCGCCTTCAACGTGACGCCCGAAGTGACCAACGGCGTGGTGACCCTGCGCGGCACGGTGGACAATCTGAAGGCCAAGAAAGCCGCCGCCCGGACCGCCCGCAATACCGTGGGCGTCCTCCAGGTGGCCAACCGGCTCAAAGTGCGACCGGAGACCCCGGTGGAGGCCCCCGCCCTCGAGGACCGCATCCGGGCGACCTTCGAGCGGGATCCGGTGGTCGAAGCCACCGAGATCACGATCGATGTCCAAAACGGTGTCGCGGAGTTGTTCGGCTCGGTGGATACGGCCTTCGAGCGGTCCTGGGCCGAGGATCTGGCCGCACGCGTCGACGGTGTCATCGCCGTGCGCAACTACCTGGCCGTGACCGGCTATTTCGATCCCTATCTCTACGATCCCTACCTGGATGACTGGTATGCCGGGGATGCGCCGGACTATTACGATCCCCCCGTGACCATGAAAAGCGACGACACCATCCGCGAGGAGATCGAAGAAGAATTCTTCTGGAGCCCCTTCGTGGACGGCGGAGACATCGACATCGAAGTGGACAACGGCCGGGCCACATTGACCGGCCACGTGGATTCCTGGTCCGAATACAGCGCGGCCAGCGACAATGCCTTCGAGGGCGGCGCGGTGGTGGTCTATAATCAATTGGAAGTTCGCTAGCGTCCATCCACCTCTCATATGAAACTTCACGTTTTTGAAGTTTCTTGGTCGATCAAACGGGCCGATTGCAATGCAACGCCAATTTGGTCCAATCCGTTGATTCGATTTGTTTTATCTTTTTCATTATCCAGCACCGCCGGTCCGCGGCGGGGCTGGATGGACACTAGCGACGATGAGCTGTCGGGCGCCTGAACGGGCGCCCCGCAAGCGCATAAGCGCCGGCCCTCCGTGGCCGGCGCTTTTCGGCGGGCATCCCAAGAGCCGCGGGAAGCGGAGGGGATGCCCGTTATGCTCTTCATTTTCGCGTGAAAGGGTCGAAACACGCCGTCATCCCGGCGGAAGCCGGGATCTTCTACCTATTCATGTCCTTTGCTCGACGAGATGCCGGCTTCCGCCGGCATGACGGGCAAAACTGGAATGTTTTATCGCGGCATAGTCTCGCAGGCGGGGATCCGGGCATTTCAATGGGTTCTGGACTCCCGCCTGCGCTAGCGTTCTGGCGGGCAAACCCGCCTTGTGCGGGGGCCACGCCGGAGGAAATTCACTTCCCCGGCTTGAGGGCCTCGAAGCCGGAGACGATGTCCTGGAGTTCTTCGGTGATGCCGGTCTGGCGTTCACGCTGGTAGCGTGCCTGCAGGTCATCGAGGCGTTCCTCGATGTTGGACTCGGCGCCTTGCATGGCCGCCAGCCGGCTGGCGTTTTCTGCGGCCAGCGAGTCCGCCGACGCCCGGTACAGGGAGACGAAAAGGTATTCCCGGATCAGAGCGTGGAACAAGGGGTCCCATTCCATCGAAAACCAGGGCAGCTGGTTGTCGGCCCAGGGGGTGGCGCGGATGGCCTGCAGCCAGTTCCGGTCCACGGGCAGCAGCCGAACCTGGCGGGGGCGATAGGCGGCGCCGGATTTCGGCATGCAATGAAAGAGCAGCACCCGTTCGATCGGGCTGTCTTCCAGCCAATGCCGGATTTCCAGAATCAGGCGCTGGACCAGAGGGGTGACGGCCTCCGGGGAGCCCGGCACCGAAAAGGTTTTCTGCACCGGGCGCCCCTCGTCGGCCAGGCGGTTGGCGGCCCGCAGGCCCACCGCCAGAAAGTGCGGCGGGTCGGTTTCGGCCTGGAGGGCCTCGATGGTGTGGGAGACGATGGTTTCGTTGAAAGCCCCGCACATGCCCTGGTCGGTGCCGAAGACCACCGCCCCCGCAGGCCCCTGGTCTGCCGGGCGGGCCGTGATGGCGAATCCGGGGCGATTCTGCAGGACGGCCTGGAGGCCCATTTTCACGGTCCGGTTGTAGACCGAAAGGGCGGCGGAGGCCTTCTCGAAGTGCCGGATGTTGACGGCGGCCAGGGCTTTCATGGTCTTGACCACCGACTGCAGGTCTTCGGTGCTCTCGATTTTGCGTTTCAAGTCTTCCAGGGTGGGCATCTTGGTTTCCCCAATTGGGTCTTGGTCTAAACCTGGTATGGAGCGTGAAGCACCATGCTAGCGTTGTTCTTTCACATAAGTTATATTTTCGATTGTTCCTTTTCTTCAGCGTGGAAGAAAAGAGGGAAACGCAAAAGATCTTTAAGGTGTCACTCCCGCGGATGCGGGAGTCCAGAAACCATTGAAATGCCTGGATCCCCGCTTTCGCGGGGATGACAAAATTATTATTATTCGCCTTTTTAGGAGCGCATCAAGTAAAGAACCAAAAGAAGACGCCCTTTGTCCCGCGGCGCGGGACAAAGGGAATTGAAACAAAAACCCAAATCAGATTGACAACGCTTTGCCTTTCAATGGCCTTGTTGAGACTTCATACCTAAATCGTATCGATCTCATGAAGTAGGAAAGCTGATGACTTCCGGTCCGGAGAGTTCCACCATCTTGCCGTTGCAGCCCACCTTAATGGGGTTGCCGGTGGCCCGCAGCACCCGGAGGTCGAGTTTGTCGCAGCCGATGTCGATGCCCAGGCAGTACCCGCGGTAGCGCACGGTCAGTTGGAGGCGCTGGAGGTTTTCGGGCAGACAGGGGTTGAGCCAGAGCACGTCCTTGCGGGTCACGATGCCGGTGTAGCAGCGCTGCACCTGGTCCACGGTTCCGGCCATGGCGCCGAGGTGGATGCCCTCCGGCGTCGTGCCGCCCTGGATGTCGTGCAGATCGCTGTAGAGCGCTTCGTTGAAGAGTTTCCAGGAGCGCTGCCGGTCCTGGCGGGCCAACACCCAGGCATGCACCACCCGGCTCAGGGTGGAGCCGTCCGAGGTGCGCTGGATGTAATAGTCGATATTTTTGGGAATGGTTTCGTATTCGAAGGGATAGCCCAGGTTTTCGAAAAGCTCCTGCAGCTCTTCGGAGGAGAAAAGATAGAAGAGCATCAGCACATCGGCCTGTTTGGAGAGCCGGTAGCAGTTGGCGCTGTCGCCCTCGGCCTCCAGGATGCGGTCCAGACGGTGGATGTCGCCGTATTTTTCCCGGTAGGCCTCCCAGTCGAGTTCCTTGAGCTTCGCGTAGCCCTCGAACTGGCTGATGATCCCGTCGTCGTGGAAGGGGATCCGCATGCGGCGGGTGATGTCGCGCCAGCGCGCGCGTTCCTCTTCCGCCAGGCCCAGCCGTTCCATGAGGTTCCCGGCGTGGTCTTCCGGCAGGATTTCCAGGATTTCCAGAGCCCGGGCCAGAACCCAGACCGCCATGACATTGGTGTAGGCGTTGTTGTTGAGGCCCGGGGTGTCGGCACCGGGGTAGCCTTCGTGAAACTCGTCGGGCCCCATCACGCCATGGATCACGTAGCGGTCGTGCTCCTTGCTGAAAGTGGCCACGCTGCTCCAGAAGCGGGCGATTTCGAGAATGATTTCCGCCCCGTAGAAGGTCAGGAATTCCATGTCCTGGGTCACCTGGTAGTACTGGTAGACATTGTAGGCGATGGCGGCGTTGACATGCCGCTGGAGCCGGCTGTTGTCCGGGATCCAGTGTCCCGAACGGGGGTTGAGGTGCACCTTCTGGCTTTCTTCCCGGCCGTCGCTGCCGCTTTGCCAGGGAAACATGGCGCCGCGGTAGCCGTTTCTGTGGGCGGCATAGCGGGCGGCGTCGAGGCGGCGGTAGCGGTAGAGCAGCACCCGCCGGGTGACCTCCGGCAGCCGCCAGTTGAGAATGGGGAAGATGAACAGCTCGTCCCACAGGATGTGCCCCCGGTAGGCTTCACCGTGCCATCCGCGGGGGGGCACCCCCACATCGAGGTCGAGATTCATGGTGTTGATGGAGGAGGTCTGCAAGAGGTGGAAGATGTGCAGGTGCAGCACTTCCCGCATGGGGGACCCCTCCTGGCCGTCCTTGTAGTCGAAATTGATGTCGAAGGTCTGCCAGACATGCTTCCAGGTCAGGGTGTGGCTGCGGCGCAGGTCCTCGAAGGCGCCCGCTTTGCGCACCCCGTGGCAGGCTTCGCGCCCGGCCTCGGATATGGCCGGATCCTTGGAGGTGTAGACCGCCACCACTTTTTCCACCGTCAGGGGGGTTTCCTCCGCCACGTCCACCGCGATGAGCTGCGCGAGGTAACCCTTTCCCGCCATGGTGCGTCGTTCGCCTTCGACGGATTGCCCATCGCGGTACAGACGCGTGCGGGCCGCCATGGCGATCTTCAGCCGGGACTGGTGGGTGATGACCCGCAGGCAGATGGTATCCCGGGCAGGCTGCTCCGAGCGCACCGGGTCCAGGTGCCGCCCGTCGAGGCGGCGGTAACGTGCCACACCGTCGTTGGTCACCGTGCCGTCGATGGCAACGCGAATTTCGATCCGGCCGGACCAGTTCTCGGGCGTGAGCCGCAGTTTCTGAGCGGCCATGTGCGGCTGGCGCATGTGCACCAGACGCCGGAAGGCGAGACGGGTGCGCCGACCCTGCGCGTCCGCGAAGCGGATGTCGCGCTTCAAGATGCCCTGCTTGAGATCGAGTTCCTGGCGGTAGTCGAGGAGTTCGACATCCTCCAGGGAGAACCAGGCGCCCCCTTCCAGGATGCGGAAGGTCAGGGGCAGCCAGTTGGGCATGTTGACCAGGTCCTCGTTTTCGATCACATGTCCGGCAATTTCGCTTTGCATGCGATTGTAACCGCCGGCGATGTAGGTGCCGGGGTAGTGCACGCCGTCGGCCACGGCCTCGCTGCCGGCGCCGCGGGTGCAGAAATAGCCGTTGCCCAGCGCGCAGAGGGTCTCGCGCAGGCCTTCCTGCTCCGGAACGAACCCCTCGTAGGTCAGTGACCATTCCCCCATCAGGCACCTCCCTCCATGGCGGCGGTCAGCTTGTCCAGAAACCGCCGGACGTCCTCCGGGCCGTCGAGACCAAAATCGGCGTAGGTGGCGCGGGACTCGCCCCCGTGCACCACGATGCCCCGGCCGCGGCCCTGCAGTGCACGGAAAGCGTCTTCGTCGGTGACGTCGTCGCCGATATAGAGCGGCCGGACATGCTCCGGATCGAGCTCCAGGCGGGAGACGAGCCAGCGCACGGCCTCGCCCTTGTCCCAGGCCACGTCGGGCTGCAGTTCGAAAACCTTTTTGCCGTGCCCCTTGCGAAGGTCGCCGTGATCCGCCAGCACGTCATCGACCAGGGCGGCCACGGCCTCGGCGGCCTCCGGGGCCGCGTTGCGGTAGTGGACGGCGATCGAGAATTTCTTGCGCTCCAGTTGAGCCCCTTCGATCTCGGCCAGTTTGCGGCGGAGTTGTATTTCAGCGGCTTCCAGGGCCGGCAGCGCATCGGCGCCCATTTCATTGCGCAACCGGTCGCGGTCCGGCCCGTCGATCTCAAAGCCGTGGCTGCCGGCATAGACCAGATGGTCCAAGTTTACACGCCGACGCACATCCTCCAGGCCGCGGCCGCTTACGACGGCCACGGTGCAATGTTGGGCCAGGGCCTTCAGGACATCCCGCATGGCCGCCGAAAGATCGGCCTGCTCGGGTCGCGACACGATGGGGGTCAGGGTTCCGTCGTAGTCCAGAAAGATGGCGGGCTGCCCCGCGGTCAGCCAGCGCGCGATGGCGCCGGCGCGGTCCAGCGCCGAGGGCAGATCGCTGGTCCGGCGGTGCCGGGGCAGCGCGGCGAAATCGATGTTGGCCAGATCCCGCACGACGAGATCCGCGCCGTGGTCCTTGAGTTCGGGATTGCGGCCGCTGCGGTCCACGCCGATGACGCATCCGAATCCGCCGCGCCGGCCGGCCTCCACTCCGGACAAGGCGTCCTCGAACACCACGCCTTGATCGGGGGGGACCTGCAGATCGTCCGCGGCCTCCACGAAGATATCGGGGGCGGGTTTGCCCTCCAGACCGCGTTCCGCGGAGACCACGCCGTCCACCCGCACGTCGAAGAGATCGGCGATCTCGGCCGCCTCGATGACGGGCTTGCAGTTTTTGCTCGAGGATACGATGGCGGTCTTGATGCCGTCCGCTTTGAGTTGCCGCAGCAGCTGGACGGCCTCCGGATAGGTCTTGACCCCGCCTTGCCGGATGAACGCCTGGTAGAGCTTGTTCTTACGGTTGCCCAGGCCGCACACGGTCTCGCGGCCGGGGGGATCCTGCGGGGTGCCGTAGTCGAGCCTGATCCCCCGGGACTCCAGGAAGCTTTGGACGCCGTCGTAGCGCGGCTTGCCGTCCACATAGCGCAGGTAGTCGCTTTCACTGTCGAAAGGGCGGAAGGCTTCCCCGTGCGCTTCGGCCCGCGCTTTCAGATAGCCGTCGAACATCTCCTTCCAGGCCCGGGCATGGACGTCGGCCGTATCGGTGATCACGCCGTCCAGGTCAAAGATGGCGGCCCGGACCCACCCCGTGCGGTCCTTCGTGCTAGGCAGTGCTGCGTCGTTCATGATCCGTCTCCTTGGGTCTGCGCCCGGTCGCGGTGTTCGCCGAACCCGCCGCCGTCGATCATTTCCCGCCCCTTGTCCGCCAGGGTGTCTACATCGCGATCGTTCAGATCGCTTCCGGAAGCGATGCGGTCGCACAGGTCCGGCAGGTCATCGCGCACGGCCCGGCGAATCCGTTCGGCGGCGTCCCCGATCCGGTCGAGGGGCACCTGGTCGAGCACGCCTTCGTTGACCGCCACCAGAACGGCGATCTGGTCGGGTACGGAGAGGGGGCGGTACTGGGGTTGCTTGAGGATTTCGCGGACGCGTCGCCCCCGTTCGAGCGTCTGGAGCGTATCCTCGTCCATTCGCGTGCCGAAGCGCGAAAAGGCTTCCAGTTCCTCAAATTGGGAGTAGGCCAGGCGCAGATCGCCCGCTATTTTGCGGTAACTCGGGAGCTGCGCCTTGCCGCCCACCCGGGAAACCGATTTGCCGATATCCACGGCCGGCAGGATGCCCTTGGAAAAGAGGCGCGGCGAGAGATAAATCTGCCCGTCCGTGATCGAAATCAGGTTGGTGGGGATGTAGGCCGAGAGATTCTGGGCCTTGGTCTCGACGATGGGCAGGGCGGTCAGGGAGCCGCCGCCGTGTTCCTGGCGCAGATGCGTGGAGCGTTCCAGCAGACGGGCATGAATGTAGAAAATATCGCCCGGGTAGGCCTCGCGGCCCGGCGGCCGCCGCAGCAGAAGCGAAAGCTCGCGGTAGGCGCGCGCATGCCGGGTGAGATCGTCCAGAATGAGCAGGACGTCGCGTCCCTGCGCCATGAAATATTCGCCGATGGTGGCGGCCGCATAGGGTGCCGTGAACTGAAGGCCTGGGGGGGCCTCCTCGGTGGCCATGATCACCGTGCTGTAATCCATGGCCCCGTGCTCCCGCAAGGTGGCCATGACCTTGGCCACGGCGGCCGTGCGTTTGCCCACGGCGCAGTAGATGCAGATCACGTCGTGGTCTTTCTGGTTGAGGATGGCGTCCAGGGCCACGGCGGTCTTGCCGGTCTGCCGGTCGCCCAGGATCAGTTCCCGCTGCCCGCGGCCGATGGGCAGCAGGGCGTCCACGACCTTCAAACCGGTCTGCAAAGGTTGCGCCACCGGGGCCCGGTCCATGATCTCCGGGGCCGGGCGCTCGATGGGCCGGTGCTCGAGGTTGTCGAAAGGGCGGCCGCCGTCCAGAACACGTCCCCGGGGATCGAAAATGCGCCCCAGCAGAGCCTCGCCCACCGGGACTTCCAGTACCCGGCCGGTGCGCCGGGCTTCACTGCCGGCGGAGATCTTTTCGCTCTGGTCGAGCAGTACGACCCCGATCTCGTCCGTGTCCACGTTGAAGGCGAACCCCAGATGACCCCCTTCGAATTGGATCAGCTCCTCGTAGCGCACGCCCTGCATTCCGACCACCCGGGCCGTGCCGGCACTCACCGAGCGCACGGTCCCGACCGGCTGCACCCTGAGCTCCGGGGGGGTGTCGTGGAGCGTGGTCTGCAAGGCCTCCAAACCGGAGATCACCCGCTCTTGCAGCAAGGTCAGGTCATCCTTCATCTTTCGCCTCGGTTTGCCGGTTTGCTTCATCCCCTTGGCCGCCGCCCCGGGGAGAGGTTTTGGCCGCCAGCCGCTGCAAAATCCCCGCCTCGAGGTCTTCCAGATACCGGCGCGGGCTCCAGGCCACCTTTTTACCGGGCAGGCGCAACTCGATGCCGCCCAGGAGCGATTCGTCTTCGCGGTAGGTCACGTCGAGCTCCGGCTGGATTTCCTCGTGCAGCAGTCGGGTGACCTTCTGGCGTTGGGCCGTGGACAATTCCCGGGCGCTGACCACGGAGGCCGCAGGGGCCGCTTCGTCCAGATTGTCGGACAGGGAGCGCTTTGCCGCGTCGTCCAGGTTGCGCATACGGCCCATGAACGAGCCGACCACACGTTCCTGGAAATCGTCGTCGGCCATGTCCGCCACCACGCGCCGTGCGACGGTCAGGGCTTGCTGGACGGCCCGGTCCTGGAGGTCCCGGGCCAGGCGTTCCTTTTCGTCGTCGAGGGCGTCGATCCAGCGCGCCTTGAGGTCGTCGACCGCGGAACGGGCCCGGGCTTCGAGTTCCTCGCGCTTGGCCCGGGCCGCTTCACGGGCCTCTTTGAGAAGTTCCTCCCGCTTGGCCTCGAGGGATTCTTTCTCGGCCGCGGCCTCCTGACGGTCCTCCTCGGCTTCGCGCTGCTTTTGCTCGGCATCCTCCAGGCGCGCGGCGATCTTCCGCTCGCGTTCGTCCATGGCCTGGATGACGCGGTCGTAGAGGAAGATCTTGAGGAGCGCCATCAGGACCAGGAAATTGACGATCTGGGCCCCCACCGTAAACCAATCGATCAGCACGGCTTATCCTCCCGCCTGTGAAATGGCATAGTCCCAGAAGGGGTTGGCGAACAGCAGGATCATCGATACCACGAAGGCATAGATCGCCGTGGATTCGATCATGGCCAGCCCCACGAACAGGGTACGGGTGATGGTGTTGCCCTCGTCCGGCTGCTGGGCGAGGGAGGCCAGGCCCTGGGCCACGGCCCGCCCCTCGCCCAGGGCCGGTCCGATGGCGCCTATGGCGATGGTCAATCCGGCCGTCACCACGGATCCGAAACCGATCAGCGTTATCATATCCATTGGGTCAACCTCCTGCCGCGTTGGAAACGTTCTCTTGCCGCCGCAAGATCAGCGTTTCGATTCATGGGTCGTATCTTCTTGGTGTTTCTGTTCCAGTTCTTCCCGCGCCCGGGAGGCCGAGGCGATGTAGACCATGGCCAGCACGGCGAAGATGTAGGCCTGGATGACCCCGGTCAGGAGCCCCAGGGCGTGCATGACGATGGGGAAAAAGAGCGGGGCCAGGGACAGCAGGATCGCCGCCACCTTGGTGCCGCTCATGATGTTGCCGAAGAGCCGCACCGCCAGGGCCAGGGTGCGGGAGAGTTCGCCGAGCACGTTGAAGGGCAGCATCAGCACCGAAGGGCGCACGTATTGCTTGAGGTAGCCCACCAGTCCGCGGCTCAGGATGCCGAACAGCGGCACGCTCACGAAGACGCAGATCGCCAAGGCGGTGGTCGTCGACAGGGAGGCGGTGGGCGCCACGTAGCCCGGGACGATCTGCAGCAGGTTGGCGATCAGGATGAACAGAAAGAGCGTTCCCGCGAACACGAGATAGGCGCGGTTTTCGCGCTGGGCGATGTCGCGGATCTGCTTGCGCATGGTGTCCACGATGACTTCCAGCAGGTTCTGCCAGCGCGAGATCCGGGTATCGGCGCTCAGTCGACGGGTGATCAGCCAGGCACCGATCACCATCAGGGCCATCACGAGCCAGGTGAAGACAATCGTGGCGTTGAGAACGACGAAATGCCACTGCCAGAAGATCACCTGATCCGGGCTGATATCGCGGATGCTCATGAAATCCATGGCTTATCCATCCCTTTCAGTGGTCAGAGGGTCGGCGGCCGGGTGGCCTTGTTCCGGTGCCCGGGGGCGAAGACGGCGTGTGACCACCACGCGGGCCAGAAAGAAGCCGGCCAGGCATCCCAGGAACCGCTCCCACCGCCCCTGGGCGGCAAGATAGAACACCACGAGGACCAAGGCCGCGCGCGAAAGGAAGCTCGCGAGAGTCAAAACCGTCGGGCGGCGGCTGCTTTTCAGACGGCGCACCGTCCACCAGAGCCCTAAAAAGTAGAACGCACCGATGGCGAAACCGATGGCCAGATAGCCCAATAACGAGGTCTCAAACAACGTCATGTCGACGGCCTCCAAAATGCCGTTTGCGCCGGTGCGGTGCTCTTATGCCGGTTCAATGGCGGACCCGTTCCGGGATCACGAGCTGCCGGATTCCTGCGGCCAACGCTTCAGCAGGCAACGCACCGCAAAAGGAGCGCAGACGCAGGTCAGGGCACACACCAGGATCATGGCGTTGTACACGCGGGCGGAAACCGCCCAGTCCCCTAAAGCCCGTGCGCGTTGCATGATCACCATGGTGATTTCCGCTCTGGGCACCATGCTGGCACCGATCAAAAGGGCCGCCTGCCGGCCGCGCATCCCATAGACGGGAAGGGCATTGGCGAAAAATTTCGTGGCTATGGCGGCCACCGTCAGGATGACCCCCGGCACCAGGGCGGCCGTGAGGGCCTTGGGGTCCATACTCAGGCCGATGCTCAGGAAGAAAAAAGGACTGAAAAATTCGTAAATCGGCATGAACGAGGATTCCATCTTGACGGCCTCCGGGTCGCGGCTGAAGATCAGGCCGGCGAAAAAGGCGCCGATCGCCAAGGAAAATCCGAGCCATTCGGCCAGGGCGGCAATCATGAAGGCCAGGGCCGCAATGGTCAGCATGGGGTCCGGGGCCGATTCCAGTCTGCGAAAAAATTGCGTGATCGGCTTTTCGGCCCAAAGGGAGAAAAGAAAACAAGCCACGGTAAACGCCACCAATTTGAACAGAAACAGGCCGCCTTGTTCGGCAACCAGGGCGGCCGGCACGCCGGCCGACGGTCCCTGGGCCTTGAGCTGGGGGAGCACCGCAAACAGCAGCGCCATGAGGAGTATGGCGGAAATGTCATCCAGTTCGGCGATGTCGACGAGCAGCTCGCCATTCGGCGACCGCAAGGCATCCATTTCCTGCCAGGCGGCCACCGAGATGCCGATGCTGGTTGCGGTGAAGGCCGTGCCCACCACCAGGCTGGGCACCATTCCCAACTGCATCAGGTAGAATGCGGTGGCATAGCCCAGGGTGCCGGCAACGATCACATTGGCGCACCAGATCAGGCTGGCTTTGCGGAGCTGGTCCTGCAGCCCCCTTATGTTGCTCTCCAAACCGACCCGGAACAAAAGGGTCACCAGTCCGGCTTTCCCCAAAAATTCGAGAATATGGATATCCGTTGCGTTGAGAAGGCCGTAGGTCGTGTCCACGCCGCGAATGACCAATCCCAGGGCCAACAAACCGATCAGGGACGGCAGGCCGATGCGCTCCAGACAGGATTTGATCAGCGGCGCCGCCGCCGCCAGGGCCCCCACGATAAAGACGGAAACGGCCGGATGGCTGCCGGGGTCAATCATGGCGGCTCTCTTTCTTGACCCAGTACCAGGCGTTGAAACACCCCACCACGACGCCCACAAAAAGTAGCATCAGGGTCCACGAATAAGGCGAGGCCGTCCGGGCGTCGATCCAGACGCCCAAGGCGATGCCGGCAAGGGTGGGGATGGCCACGGACCAGCCCACCAGGCCGAACATGCCCAGCCCGAACCACAGGCCGCGGTCCTTTTCCCGGCGCGCCTTCAGCTTGCGCCGGGCCTCGCCGCCCACCCGGCGCTGCCAGGTCTCCTCGTGGTTGTCGTCGTTGGGCGATGGATCGGGCATGGGCATTAGCGACCTTTGGTGTCCATAGGGATCACGTTCAAAACGTTATGGTTCATACGGCAACGAAATGGGCCAACACCCGTCATCCCGGCGAAAGCCGGGATCCGGTCCGGACCGACGGAGGTATGCCAGGAGATTCCGGCTTCCGCCGGAATGACAAACCGGGGATCTTTTGTTGCCATAATCATAATTTCTTTCATTATCCAGCCCCGCCGGTAAACGGCCGGGGCTGGATGAGGTCATGCGCTGCGCTGGATGTCCAGAAAGCGGCGCACGAAACCCGCCTCGATCTTGTTCATGGCCTGTACGGTTCTTTCCGCTTCCGCGTCGCGCCGGAGGAACTGCCGGGCCACGGTCGCCTCCAGGTGTTCCAGGCCCTCCCCGGCCACGGCGTTGCGGGTGGACACGTAGACCGTGTCGGCCTGCTTGACCAGGATGCCTTCGTCCACGGCCACGAAGACTTCCTCGCCTTCCTCGGTGGTAAAGACCAGCAGACCGGGGACCAGGGCCGTCACAAAATCCACGTGGCGCGGCAGGAGACAGAAGAAACCGTTGGGCGCTTCGGCCGTCACCTTGGCCACCCGGCGGTCGACCAGGCTCGTGGAGGGGATCAGAATCGTCAGGTTCATTGCTTTTTTGCCTCGTCGATGCCGCCGATCATGAACAGGGCCTTTTCAGGGGTCTCGGAAAATTCGTCGTTCAGGATACGCTCGCACCCGTCGATGGTCTGCTCGAGGTCCACGGCGCGCCCTTCCATGCCGGTGAACTGCTCGGTGACGTAGAACGGTTGGGTCAGAAAACGCTCCAGCCGCCGCGCGCGGTACACGGTGCGGCGGTCGTCGGCGGAAAGCTCCTCGATGCCCAGCATGGAGATGATGTCCTTGAGGTCGTCGTATTCCGAGAGGGTACGGCGGATGGCCCGGGCCACCTGGTAGTGGCGCTCGCCCACGATGTGGGGCACCAGCATGCTGGAGTTCGATTTGAGCGGGTCGACCGCCGGATAGAGCCCCTCCGCGGCTTTTTTGCGCGACAGGACGATGGAGGCCGAGAGGTGGCCGAAGGTGTGCACCGCCGCCGGGTCGGTAAAATCGTCGGCGGGCACGTAGACCGCCTGCACCGAGGTGATGGCCCCGCTGGCCGTGTTGCAGATGCGCTCCTCGAGCTCGGCCAGCTCGGTGCCCAGGGTCGGCTGGTAGCCCAGACGCGAGGGCAGACGGCCCATCAAACCGGAGACTTCCATGCCGGCCTGGATGAAGCGGAAGATGTTGTCGATCAGGAGAAGCAAATCCCGGTGGGCTTCGTCCCGGAAGTATTCTGCGATGGTCAGGGCCGTGTGCCCCACCCGGAAGCGGGCCCCGGGCGGCTCGTTCATCTGGCCGAAGACCATCACGGTGTTGTCCAGGACGCCGGCCTCCTTCATTTCCCGGTAGAGCTCCTCCCCCTCGCGGCAGCGCTCACCGATCCCGCAGAAGAGGCTCACCCCCCGATGGAGGCCCACCATGTTGTGAATCATTTCCATGATGAGGACGGTCTTGCCCACGCCGGCGCCGCCGAACAGGCCGCCTTTGCCCCCGCGTTCCAGGGGCGCCAGCAGATCGATGACCTTGATACCGGTTTGGTAGATTTCCGAGGAGGTGATCTGCTGGTCGAGGGGCGGCGGTGGGCGGTAGATCGAGCGCCGGTCGCCCTGGACGGCCTCCTCCCTGCGGTCGATGGTGCGGCCGAAAACGTTGAAGACCCGCCCCAGCAGGCCTTCGCCCACCGGCACGCGCAGCGGCCCGCCGCTGTCGAAAACCGGATCGCCCTGGGCCAGTCCCCCCGTAGGGGTCAGTGCGATCGTGCGCACCGTGGCCTCGTCCAGGTGGCTGCTGACCTCGGTGACCACCGTGCGGTCCTGGCCGAGTTCGAGCAGGTGGTCGATTTCGGGCAGGCGGTGGGGAAAATGGGCGTCGATCACGCTGCCGCGTACCGAGACCACGGTCCCCCGGTTTTCAAAGGCGGGGGTATTCACGGGGTCTCCTCCACGCGCTTGTCCGGCGGCAGGTGGGGCGGACGGCGATTGGGATCGGGCGGCGGCTCCTTGACCGGCGGTTCCTTTTCGCCCGGCGGTTCCTCCACCGGCGGGTGCCGGGGCGGCGGCGGTTCGGGCGGCGTATCGTCCGGTTCTTCCACCGGAGGTTTCTTGGGGGCGTTGGGCGGTTCCTTGACCGGAGGCTCCGGGGCTTCCGGTTGGGAAGCGAAACCGGAAGCAGACCGTCCGTTGTTTGCGACTGGTTTCATCGAAAGCTCCTGGTACAATTTCTTCCGTGCGGAAGAAATTGAAATTGAAAATCGTTCTGATCCAACCCCGTTGTGGGTGGAAACCGACGGCGTAGCCGGGAGGCGGCCGCATCGTGGTGCGGGGCTACGGCGAGGGGTTCCAAAGAGCGAGAACGCCGGCCGGGCCGAACGATGCCATTTATGGATGGATACTTTTAATCTGCCGCCGCGGCCCGGGGACATTGGGTGAAACCCCCATTCCAAGGTCGTTGGGGGCGTATATTCCCGCTGGAACGCGCCCGGGAGGCCCAGAAGGGGGGCATGGGTGCCCATCGTCTTCCGCCGACCCGGGAAGGGGGGCAGTCCGCTGCGGTCGGTGAGGGAGGCCACGGGATAAGGTCCCGCCGCGAGGCCAATGAAGGATGCCCCCCATTTCCTTCGACCACCGGAATTTCTTAAGTTGCCGAAGCAGGCCGCACCTGCGGACGAGGCGCTGCGGCACGATCGCTTTTCACCTTTCAGAAGAAAAAAGGGGGCACCATGGGGCTCTATCATTTGGACAGCGTCTTTCACCCGGAATCGATCGCCGTGGTGGGGGCCAGCCCGAAGGCCGATGCCATCGGCGGGGCCGTCCTGACCAATATTGTCGAAGGCGGTTTTGAGGGCGAGGTGCTGCCGATCAATCCGAACTATGACGAGATACAGGGTTTGCGGTGCTATGCGCGGATCTCCGAGGCCCCTTCGGCACCCGATCTGGCGGTGATTGCGATACCCATCGACAAGGTGCCCGAGGTGATGGCGGAGGGGGCCCGGGTAGGCCTCAAGGGGGCCGTGATTCTTTCCGCCGGCGGCCGGGAGACCGGCGAGGAAGGCCGGCGCCTGGAGGAGACCATCAAGGAAAAGGCCGATGCCGGCGGCATCCGGATCATCGGGCCCAACTGCCTGGGGATCGCCTGCAGCGCGAGTCGCCTGAATGCCAGTTTCATGGCCCATAGTCCCCCCCCCGGAAAACTGGCCTTCATTTCCCAGAGCGGGGCCATCTGCAGCGCCATGCTCGATCTGGCCCTCAAGGAGAATATGGGCTTCCAGTATTTCATCAGCATCGGTTCCATGCTGGACGCCGATTTCGGCGATTTGATCGACTTCGTGGGAAGCGACCCCCAGGTCAGCAGCGTGCTGCTCTATATCGAGAGCCTGCGCCATTTCCGCAAGTTCATGAGCGCAGCCCGGGCCGTATCGCGTATGAAGCCCATCGTGGTGCTCAAGTCCGGCCGCAGCCAGGCCGGCATCGCCGCGGCTTCATCGCATACCGGCGCCATGGCCGGCGACGACCACATTTACGATGCGGCTTTCCGCCGGGCGGGAGCGGTTCGGGTGCGCACCCTGGGGGATTTTTTCGACTGCGCCGAACTGCTCGCCAAGCAGGATCCGCCCGCCGGCCGCAATCTCACGATCCTGACCAACTCGGGCGGCCCCGGCGTGATGGCCGCCGACGCGGCGGCCGAATACGGCCTGAACCTCAACCGCCTCGGCGAAGATACCCTCAAAAAACTGGATGCCGTGCTCCCGGCCCACTGGAGCGGCGGCAACCCCGTCGACATCCTCGGCGATGCCGGGGCCGACCGCTACATTGCGGCGCTCGAGGCCATCGACCCCAAGGAGACCGACGGTCTGCTGGTCATCCTCAACCCCCAGGCCATGATCGATCCGGCCGAAGTGGCGGCCGACCTGGCCGAGGCCCTCGGACAGCACGCCTTCAGGGTCTACACCTCCTGGATGGGCGGCAAGGAGGTGGAAAAGGGCACCCGGATCCTGAACGAAGCCGGCATCCCCACCTATCCCAGCCCCGAACAGGCCTTGCGCGCTTTCCGCTACCTCTACGACTACGGGCGGAATCTTAAACTGCTCCAGCAGATTCCCCCCAAGATCGAACACCGCCTGCGCTTCGACCGCGACAAGGCCGCGCCGCTCATCGAAAAAGGATTGGGCCGCGACAGCGGGCTGCTCACCGAGGCGGAGGCCAAAGAGGTGCTGGCGGCCTACAACATTCCGGTGAACACGACGCGTCCGGCTGCATCCCGGGACGAGGCGCTGCGGCTGGCCGGGGAGCTTGGCTTCCCCCTGGTGATGAAGATCGCCTCGCCGGATGTCGTGCACAAGAGCCGGTCCGGCGGGGTGCGTCTGGGGCTCGATTCCCAGGAGGCCGTCGGCGAGGCTTGGGACGCGATCATGCAGGCCATGGAGGACAATTTCCCCGCGGCCGAGCTGCACGGCGTGACCCTCCAGCCCATGCAGCGCGACGTGGAGCTGGAACTCCTGATGGGCGCCAAACACGACCCCAACTTCGGGCCGGTGCTGCTTTTCGGCTGGGGCGGGGTGCACGCCGAGGTGCTGGCCGACCGCAATATCGCCCTGGCCCCGCTCAACCGGCTGCTGGCCCGCCGGCTCATGGAAGACACCCGGGTCTTCGAGGTGATTTCCGCGGAGGACGGCGCCGGGGTCGCCGACCTGGAAACATTGGAAGAGATGCTGATCTGCCTGTCCCAGCTGGTGGCCGATTTCCCCGCGATCAAGGAGCTGGATCTCAACCCGGTGACCATCGCCGGCCGCCGGCCGTGCGCCGTGGACGCGCGCATCGTGGCGGCCGAGTGCGCGTTGGAGGCCCCGCACCACCTGTCCATCAGCCCTTATCCCGCGGAATACGAAGCCCGCGATGTGACCACCGACGGGCAGCACATCGACATCCGCCCCATCAAGCCGGAGGACGCCCCTATGCTCGAGGCCATGTTCGACGAACTGTCGCGGACCAGCATCTACCACCGCTTCTTCTCCCCCATGAAGTCCCTGCCCCACGACATGCTGGTGCGCTTCACCCAGATCGACTACGACCGGGAAATCGCCCTGGTGGCCCTGGACAGGGACGCTTCGGAGGAGCGCATGCTCGGCGTGGCCCGCGTCATCGGTTCCCCGGGCGGCCGACAGGGGGAGTTCGCCGTGCTCGTGGCCGATCCCTGGCAAGGCCGGGGGATCGGCCTCGAATTGCTCCTGCGGGCCCTGCGCGTCGTGCAGAAGCGGGGCATGGAAACGGTCTGGGGAACGGCCCTGCCCGAGAACACCCAAATGGCCAAAGTCGCCCGCCGTCTGGGCTTCGATGTCCGCCGCAACTCGGTGGGCGAGTTCGAAATGACCATCGACCTGACCCAGGCCGATCTGGAGGCGGAGGCGGCCTAGCGGCGTTTTTGGCGTGCCCTGGCGTTGGGTCCTGAAGCCTTGACCTTGGAAGGCCAAATACGTGCGATTATCGGAGGTTGGGTTTGGCTAAATGAAAACGAACCAAAAGAAGACGCCCGTGTCACGCTTACCCCTGCGCGTCGTCGACGGGGTCGGCGCGTGTCGGAACGCGCCCGCCTTCGCTTGCGCTACGACGGACTCAAACAGGCCGACACGCTTTTCCCGCCCCCATCGCCGATGCTCGGCGCGGGACAAAGGGAGGAAAAAACCGTCCCCCCAGCTGCTTTTCTAGCCCATTTTTATGCATGCCTTAAGATCATGGGGAGACCACAAACGGACTATAACTCAGTAAGGAGGGTTCTGACGTGAAATTGAATACCAAGGCCCTGGCGCTGACCGCCGGGCTGCTGTGCGGAGCCGCGATGCTCCTGGTGGGGCTGGCCAATCTGGCCTGGCCCGGCTACGGGCGGGCCTTCCTGACCCTCATGGCTTCCCTCTACCCGGGGTACCACGCTACGGGGTCGGCCGGGGACCTTCTGGCGGGCACGCTCTATGCCCTGGTGGACGGCGCGGTCTGCGGTCTGGTCTTCGGTTGGCTGTACAACCGTTTGGCGGGGCGGCGGGAAACCAGCATCCCCATGGAAAGTACCGGCGCCCAGGAGCCGGTGGAACCGTGAGAAAGATCGGGGAAAATGAAAATGCCGTAAAGCCGGAGGCGAGGCAGGGCAGCGGTCTCGGCGGTCGAAAAACGCCTACCTGGGGTCTTGCCCTGGGCGGCGGTGGCGCGCGGGGCATCACCCACGTGGGGGTGTTGAAGGCCCTTGAAAAGGAGGGGCTGGTGCCCGACGTGATCGCCGGCACCAGCGTCGGCGCCCTCATGGGCGGGGCCTATGCCTGTCGGCCCGATGCCGCCGGGCTGGAGACCTTACTGGAGACGGCGCTGGCGCCTGAAAATGGTGCCAGCAATCCCCTGCGCCTGGCTGCGCGGCTCACCTGGGACGAAAGCGCGGAAGCCTCCATGATCAACCGGGTGGTGCAGTCCTTCCGTAAGGAGATCTTCGTCGGACTGGCGCTTTTCCGTAGCGGGGTCATGTCCACCGACGACTTGCGGCGGGGGGTGGCGGCCTTTCTGCCGGACGTCGACCTGGCCGAAACCAGGATCCCCTTCATCGCCACGGCCGTGGACATGCTGACGGGCTGCCCGGCCTGGCTGCGCCGGGGACCGATCATCGAGGCCGTGATGGCCAGTTGCGCCATGCCGGGCTATATGCCGCCGGTTCCCGTGGGCGAGGCGCTCCTCATGGACGGCGGGCTGGCGGCCCTCATACCGGCGGCCGCCGCCCGCGCCGGCGGGGCCGAGATCGTGGTGGGGGTGGACGTGGGCATCGAACGCGTCGATGCCTGCCGCATCGCCAGCGGGATCGACGCCATCGACCGGGCCCTCGACATCATGAGCTATCACCTTGGAGATGCCGGCCGCCGGGCGTGCGATCTGGTGATCGAACCCCTCGACGGTCATGTGGCCTGGACCGATTTCGACGGCTACCACAAGCTGGTCCGCCAGGGGGAAGCGGCTGTGGAGGCGCTGAAGGTGGAACTTGCCGCGCTGCTCGGGGAGAGGGCGGCGGCCTGATCGGCCGGTATGTCAATGTGACCGGGGCCAAACCCTTTCCGGCCGTCCGGCCGGGAGCGCGTCCTTTGCGGCTTTGCCGGAGAAACGTCATTCATTGTCCCCGACGGGCGGTGGGGTCGTCGTCGGAGGATGCGGGCAGAGGGTTTTCCAGGATGTCCCCGTGGCGCTGGCGGAGCTGCATCACCACGGCGTAGATGGCCAGCATCACGGCGAAGATTACGGCCAGGATGAGGAGATGCTCGCCGGCCACGGCGTCCCCCGCCACCACGAAGGGGATGCCCATGGCCCCCTGGACCAGGTAGCCGCTCAGGAAGAAGAAGCGGAACGGGGCGCCGGAAAGGGGCAGGACGTAGTTCTTGACGGTGTAGGGCAGTCCGGGGACCGCCATGAACACGAAGCTGAACCACAGGGCGCGCTCCCGGGGGATTTGCGGCAGACGGTAGTTCATGCTCTCCAGACACCGCTGCAGGAGCGAGCGCATAAAAGAATTGGCGACCAGGAAGGACACGATCAGGTGCACCGGCATGCCCGCTGCCATGATCAGGCTGCCGTACCAGCCGCCGAATTTGACGCCCAGCAGCACCAGGAAGGCGCTGATCGGAAACCCCAGGAGGGGCAGCACGGCGAACATGATCAGGAAAATACCGGCATGGGTTTCCGGACTCACGGCGTAGTCGATGAAGGCGGCGGCTTCTTCCCACCACCACACGCCCACCACCACGGCCAGCACGGCGACGGCCAGCAGGGCAAGCCCCAGGTTCATTTTCAGGTTACACGCCATGGCATTTTCCGAAGTGGTTTCCGATCGATCCGGTCTCTCCTTTTACGTCAAGGATCGGCAGAGGGCAAGCGCGGCCCTTGCCGTCCCTCTTAAAGCGGCTCTCACCCGGGTTCGGTGCCGTCGGTTTCCAAAAAAGCCAGGACCTGCTCCCGCAGGTCGGAGGGCCGCAGGACCTCGGAGGCCGTTTGCATGTCTTCGGGAAGCATCACAAAGGCCCGGGTTTCCTCGCGCCCCGGCCCACCGTGGGCCCCGTTTTCGACCGCGAAGGTCACGGCAGGGCCTTCCGGCGCCCACCCCGAAATGACGAAATCACCCGCCTGCGGGTGCCGGCAGGTGGCCGCCAGGTCCTGCGCCGTCTGCTCGGCAAAGGGATGCGCGGCACCCAGCACGGCTTCGGCTTCGGTTTCCAGTTCGAAGCGCCCCCTGGAATTCCAGGCCACCACGCCGTCTGCGCTGTCATACAGCACCAGGGGGATTTTGCCTTCCTGTACCAGGTTTTCGGCGATGCGTCCTTTCTGGACGGCATCGGGCTTTCCGGCCAGGTAGATGTGGCCCAGGGGCCCCATGGCGGTGATCTGGGTTTCCCCGGCCAGTTTTTCCCCGCCGCTCGTGACGCCGGTGTCCCCGCCTTTCGGCGAGCCTGCCCACAGCAGGCTGCGGGCCCGCCGTGTCATCATGCCGTCTCCGGCATCGCGGGCATTGCTGCGACGGGTCCCGTCCCCACCGTCCGCGGCACGCACGGCCCGGTCCACGGCCTCCTCGAGGGACAGGCCGGACTGCTCTTCGTAGGCCAGGGTGGCCTCCTGGCCGTGGTCGCTATAGACCACCAGCCGGTAGCGCCGACATGGAGACCGGGCGGCCGTTCGATGGATCTCTCGAATGACGTCGTCGATGCCTTTCAGCGACCAATGGGCAAAGCCGGAGCCGGGGCCCCGCCGGTGGGCCTGCTCGTCGTAGCCCAGAAAGGAGGCGTGTACGATGGGGACGCCCCGGGTGACATCCATCTTGACCCGGGTGCGGATCAGTTCACGCAGCAGGATGCTCACCAATACCCGCGTGGGAATGAATTTGAGTTCTTTGAGGATGTTTTTGCCTTCGAGCACCCCCGCGAAGAAGTCGGTAAAGGCCAGCACCGCTTCCAGGAGGCCATAGCCCAGCATTTGCAGCAACTTCAGTGGCTGGAGGGCAAGGATCAGGCCCAGCTTGACCGAGGAGGCCATGTGGCGCAGGGACCGCAGGCGCATGGTCTGGACGCAGTAGCGGGCCTCCCGGGCGCCGCCGATGTAGATGTTCGAATAGGAACGGCCGCCCTCGAGCAGGGGCCGACCTTTCTCTTGCAGTTTGCCGGCCCAGGTCGCCACCGACGGCGGCAGCAGCATGTTGTACTTCTTGCCGTGCCGGCGGTCGTAGAAGGTTATGGCCGGGACACTCGACGGGACCCCGAAAAAGAGCTCCCCCTGGACCACCGGCGTGGACGAGGGGATGCCCGAATAGAAGGGTTTGAGAACGTGCTGTCCATCCGCCACCAGGCGCTTGAGATGGGGCAGCCGGCCGTTTTTCAGGGCTTGCTGCATCTGGCGATAGGACAACCCGTCGATTTTGAGCATCACCAGGCCGGGATCGTCGCCCCCTCCGGAGATACAGCGCGGTTGCAGGAGGCGGTCAAACGGCCATTTGCGGGCCAGGCGCTGCCGCAGACGGGCGACGCGGTCCTTCCACCCCCGGTTGGAAACGGGCCGCGCGCCGGTTCCCTCTCTTGCCCGGCCGGTTCCGGCGCGGCTGGACGGGGCGAACCGCCAAAATGCGCTTTGAATTGCTTTGCGAAAATTCGTCATCATTATCCTTGTCAGAGGATTTTGCCCAAAATGATCCGAAGGGGCCATGGGGTGGGGCGTGTATATGTGCGGCGCGGTGCCCTTGAAATCCTCTTCGGGTCCCTGTGACGGCGACTACGCCGCTAACAAGGAAAGGAGAAACCGTCATGTCCGTCGATCAACATCTCAAATGGATCCCGGTCATCCTGCTGGCGGCGCTGCTGAGCCATGCCGGATCCCTGGCCGCAGCACCTAAGCCCGAGCTCTGGGCCCGCTGGGAGGCCCACGATCCCGCCAGTACCGTCGTCGTGGACCACACCCTTTGGGCCCGTTTTCTGGAAACCTACCTCGTTGCGGATCACCCTTCGGGGGTCAATCGGGTCCGGTACGGGGCCGTCCGCCGGGAGGGCCTCCCGCAGTTGGGCCGATATCTCGACCATTTGCAGCAGGTCACCGTCTCCGACCTCAGCCGGGCCGAACAGAAGGCCTACTGGATCAACCTCTACAACGCCCTGGTGGTGGAGGTGGTCAGCCGGCACTATCCGGTGGCCAGCATCCAGGATATCGATATTTCCCCGGGACTCTTCGGCTGGCTCGGGGGTGGGCCCTGGAAGGCGCCCCTGGCCGAGGTCGAAGGCCGGAAACTCTCCCTGGACGATATCGAACACCGCATCCTGCGCCCCATCTGGCAGGACAACCGCATTCACTACGCCGTCAACTGCGCCAGCATCGGCTGCCCCAACCTGCAGCCGGAACCTTTCACCCCCCAAAATACCGAACGATTGCTGGAGCGTGGCGCCCGGGCCTACGTCAACCACTCCCGCGGCGTGCGCTGGGCATCCGCCGAGGGCCTGGTGCTCTCTTCCATCTACGACTGGTTCCAGGAGGATTTCGGCGGCAGCGAAGAGGGCGTGCTGGCCCATCTGCGAAGGTTCGCCGCCCCGGACCTGGCCGCCCGTTTGGCGGCATTCCGGGGCGACATCGACTACGCCTACGACTGGCGTTTGAATGACGTGGAATGACCTTGTGGCAAAAACTTCCGATTGCGATTACGGCAACCGATCCGCTGCGCTCCACGGACAGCGACAACGCTGACGTGCGTATCTGCCGGTATCCAAGCATGGCGGCGCATTTGTCGTAACCAACGACCGGTGTTCAGTAGCCCGCCGGATCGATGTCGTACAGGCGGGCCGAATTCTCCCCGAGGATCTTGCGCTTGACCGGGCCGTCGGCTTCCCCCAGAGGGTCGAAACCGTACTGCCGCTGCAGCGCCTTGGGAATCTCGAAGCGGCGCAGGGCCTCGATCTGCCACTGGGGGGAACCGAACCAGACCGAATCGGTGCCCCAGCAGACGTGATCGGCCCCCATGCCCCGGATGAGCGTTCCCAGGAGACCGGCGCAAAGTTCCGGGTGGGCGGCGCAGGTGGCCGCGAAGACCGCCCCCAGCTCGGCATAGACATTGTCGACGGCGTATTTTCCGGGGATCTCGGCCAGGCGGGTGACCCAGTCGATGCGGCCCGTCTTGCGAAAGGCGGCCACATCGGCTTCCTTGGGGATCACTTTCTCGATGGCCGAATGGTAGATCACGAAATTGAGATCCGGCCAGTCCCGGGCGGCCGTCCCCACGTCGTCCACGTCGGCATAGGCCGCTTTGGTGGGCGTCATCCAGTCTTGATATCCCGTGGGCAGCAGGCCCTTGTGAATGCAGATGTTGCGGATGCCGGCCTTGTGGATCTTTTCATAGGCCGGGTAGACCAGCTCCTCGTCGTCGAGGCGCCAGGGGTAGCGGGACCCGCCGCCCGGGTCGCCGAGGGTGTAGCCCTTGATGGCGTCGGGCTTCAGGTCCAGGGCCCGGTCCAGGTCGTCCAGCCAGCCCGGCTGGCCCGGCGTGATCAGGGCATGGGCCAGCAGGGAACGCCGGCCCGTGCGTTCGTTGACCCGCCGGCGCGTGGCCAGGGCCTGCTCGTTGCTCAGGAACCAGGCCGCGCGATCGTCGTTGGGGGCGTTGCTCAGGAGGGCCACGGCGGTTTGGCTTTCCAGGAAGATTTCCCGGTAGAAATTCTCGAACTGGAGATCCGCGAAATTCTGTTCGCAGGAAGCCATGGCGGAGGACCAGTTTGTGGCCGCCCGGCGCAGCGAGAGAAGCCCGCCCGGGGAAGGGTAGTCGTCGTGCAGATAATGTACCTGGACATCGAAGATGAACTGATCGGCATGGCGCTGGATGCTTTCCCGGGCGGCCTCCGGCGAGGCGGCTTCGGCCGGGTCCACCGCAAAAAACGTTCCGAAGACCGTGTTGAAGGCCAGGAACGAAGCGGCCAAGCCGGCCTGGTGGCGGAGGAATTGCCGCCGGGTCATGCCCATGGTACCGCCCAGGCGGTCCGCCAGGCGGTTGAGTTCCCGGACCACGGCCGGCGGTCCCCAGCGGATGGGAGCCCGGCGGGGCCGATCGTTTTTTGCCACAGGGGCGCAGGTGGAAAATTTCATGAGGACTCCTTTCGGTGAGGCCGCCGCCCGCAAAGAAAACGCTCCAAAGCTGCGGCTGAACGGACACAGGCTAACGTCCCGACCCGGCTCCCGGAATAAGGGATCCAGGGTAACCGGGCGCGGGGGGCGCCGTATTTCTTCGTGCCCCCGCCGGGCGAGGGCGCGGCCGCGCCCGGCCTGGATGGATGGACGCTTGGTCTTGTTTCGCGTGCCCTCCGGGTCCCGCTTTGCGGGGCGGCAACATACCGTCCCGCAAAGCCTCATATAAGCGTTCGACCCCATTTCGTTTTTCCGTGGCCCGGTGGACAGTGACCCCGTCGCCCGGAATGCCGGCCAATCGAAGGCATTCCGGTCCGAATGTCTTTGGCTTCCTTTTCCCGGGAGCCCTCATCACCGCCCGCTTTGGACAATGTTCTGCGCAGCGTTCCTTTGCGGGCCGTTTTCATCCGGAGGAATTCCCATGAAAAACGATTCCCGCCAATCTTCGTCGAAACTGAGGTGGCCCCTGACCCGGCGCGGCTTCCTGACCAGTCTCGGCACCGGCGCCGCCGCCGTGGCCGCTTCCGGAAGTCTTCTGGCGGCTGCGGGAGGCGGCGAGACGCCACCGATTGCCGCCTCGGACGGCGCCGCCGTGATCACACTGACCGTCAACGGCCGCGCCCATCAGGTCATGGTGGAGCCGCGCTGGACCCTGCTTTACGTGCTGCGCGAGAAGATCGGGCTCACCGGCCCCAAAGAGGGTTGCGGCCGGGGCGAGTGCGGGGCCTGCACCGTGCTCATGGACGGGGTGGCCCGCTATGCCTGCCTGACCCTGGCCGTCGAAGCCCAGGGTGCCGCCGTCACCACGGTGGAAGGCCTGCTGGAAGGGGAGTCCCTGGGCCCGGTCCAGACCGCCTTCGTGGAAGAGGACGCCTACCAGTGCGGCTATTGCACACCGGGACAGATCATGTCCGTGGAGGCCCTCTTGCGCAAGAACCCGTCCCCCTCCATCGACGAGATCCGCACGGCCGTCAGCGGCAATCTCTGCCGCTGCGGCGCCTACGCCCACATCTTCAAGGCGGCCGCCAATGCTGCTGCCAAACGCTAACAGACCCCGAAAGCGAGGCGCATCATGACCAGGGAAGACAAATCCGTTTATTACACCGAGGGCCTGCCGGTTCCCGACACCCCGCCGCCGGGGGAGGCGCCCCAGCCCTGGGAAGAAACCGATGTGGTCGGCAAGCCGCTGCCCCGGGTGGACGGTTACGAGCGCGTAAGCGGGACGGCGGTCTTCCCCTCCGACGTGGTGCTGCCGGGCATGTGCTACGGTGCGATTCTGCGCTGCCCCCACCCCCACGCCCGGGTCAAGAGCGTGGACACGCGGGCGGCCGAAAAAATGCCCGGTGTGCGCGCCGTCATCGGACCCTCCACCGCGGAAGCCGATCTGGCCTGGTCCTTTCGCGACGTCGAATCCCGCCTGTTCAGCCCGGTGTGCCGCTTCGAGGGGGAGACCGTGGCCGCCGTGGCCGCCGACACCCCCTACCAGGCCTGGGACGCGGCCCGGGCCATCCGGGTCGACTACGCGGTGCTGGACCACATCCACGACGAGCGCCGTGCCCTCGACAAGGACGCGCCCCTGATCCACGAAGGCGGCAACACGGTCAAAACCGACCGCTACAGCCGCGGCGACGTGGCCCAGGGGTTCGCGGAGGCGGACGTGGTCCTCGAGCAGCACTACCGCACCGAGGCCGAGGTGCACACGCCCCTGGAGCTGCACGGCTGCGTGGCCAACTGGGACGGCGACCAGCTGACCCTCTGGGAATCCACCCAGGGCGTCTACGCCGTGCAGTCCCGGGTGGCGGCGGTGCTCGGCCTGCCCTTGGCCAAGGTGCGGGTCATCGGCCATTACGTGGGCGGCGGCTTCGGCAGCAAGCTGCGGGCGGGCAAATACTCCATCATCGCCGCCCTCCTGGCCCGCAGGGCGGCCCGTGCGGTCAAGGTTTTTCTGCCCCGGGAGGCGACCTACCTGGCGGTGGGCAACCGGCCGCCGAGCAATATGACCCTCAAGGCGGGGGTCAAAAAAGACGGCACCCTCACGGCGCTCGAGTTCAGCTGCCTGGGCACCGGGGGGGCCTACCCGGCCGGCGGCACCTCCCTGGTGGACTGGCAGGTGCGCGACCTCTACCGCTGTGCGAACGTGGCCACCGAGTGCACGGACGTCTATATCAATGCCGGCCCGGCGCGGCCCTTTCGTGCCCCGGGCCATCCCCAGTGCTCCTGGGCCCTGGAGCAGATGATGGACGCCCTGGCCGAGAAGATCGGCATGGACCCCCTGGCCCTGCGACTCAAAAACGTGCCCCGGGTCAGCCAGGGGCGGGAGATGCCCTACACCTCCAGCGGGCTGCAACGCTGCCTGGAGGAAGGCGGCGCCGCCTTCGGCTGGGAAGCGGCGCGCCGGGGCGCCGAAGCACAGAACCGCAAGGACGGCCGGCGCCGGGGGGTCGGCATGGCGGCCAGCGTCTGGTTCGTGGGCGGCGGGGGACCGCCCTCCACCGTGATCCTGAAACTGTTTTCGGACGGCAGTGCCAACCTGAACCTCGGCATGAGCGACATCGGCACCGGCACCAAGACGGTCATGGTGCTGGTGGTGGCCGAGGAACTGGGCCTCAAGCCGGAGATGGTCCAAGTGGAGCACGCCGACACCGGCACCACCCAGTACGCCACCCCCAGCGGAGGCAGCAAGACGGTGCCCACCGAATCCCCGGCCGTGCGCGATGCCGCCGTGGCGGTCAAACGCAAACTGATGGAGATGGCCGCCGAGGAGCTGGGGCTGCCCCTGGAGGACCTGGACTACCAGGGCCGGGAGATCGTCTCCCGCAGCCGGTCCGGCAAAAGCATCCGGGTCACCGATCTGGCGGGGCTCAAAAAGCGCGGCGTCGTGGTGGGGGAGGGCCATCGCGGCCCCAACCCGGCCGACAAGACGGTCAATCCCTTCTGCGCCCAGTTCTGCGAAGTGGAGATCGATCCCCGCACGGGCGAGATGGAGATCCTGCGCTTTCTGAGCACCAACGAGAGCGGCCGGGTGATGCACCGCCTGGGTTTCGACAGCCAGGTCATCGGCGGCATCACCATGGGGATCGGCCTGGCCGCCACCGAGATGCGCATCCTGGACGGGACGCAGACCGGCAAGATGGTCAACCGCAACTGGCACGACTACAAACTGCCCACCGCCCTGGACGTTCCGGCGGACATCACCAGCCTGCCCATCGACATGCCCGATGCCGAGGCCAACCGGACCGGCGCCAAGGGTCTGGGCGAACCGACCACCATCCCCACCGCCGCGGCGGTGGCCAACGCCGTCTACCACGCCGTGGGCATCCGCATGACCGAGGGGCCCATCACGCCGCTGCAGCTCTGCAGCCGGCTGGCAGAGCGCCGGAAGGAGGGCTGATCCATGCTCCCCCAGTTTGCCTATATTCGTCCCGAATCCCTGAAGGAGGCCGTCCGGCAGCTCGCGGAGGAGGGTGCCCGCCTGCACGCCGGGGGCACCGACCTGCTGGGCTGCCTGCGGGAAGAAATTTTCGAGGCCCCTAAAGTGGTCAGCATCAGCGCGCTGGCCGAATTGCGCCGCATTACGGAAACCGCCGACGGGGGCTTGCGCATCGGCGCCCTGGCGACCATCACCGAGGTGGCCGAGCATCCCCTCGTGCGGCAGCGCTACGCGGCCCTGGCCGCCGGCGCCTCGGAGGTGGCCAGCCCCCAATTGCGCAACCAGGGCACCATCGGCGGCAATCTGTGTCAGAAGCCGCGCTGCTGGTACTACCGGGGGGAGTTCGACTGCCTGCGCAAGGGAGGCGGCACCTGTTTTGCGGCCCAGGGTGAAAACCAGTTCCACGCCATCTTCGGCCACGACGACCTGTGCTTCATCGTACACCCCTCGGATACGGCGCCTGCCTTGGCGGCCCTCGGCGCCGAGGTGGACATCGTCGGCCCCGGCGGCACCCGGCGCCTGCCCGTGGCCGAGCTGCACGTGCCGCCGGCCCAGGACGTGCAGCGGGAAACCTGGCTGGAGCCCGACGAGATTCTGACCGCCGTGCGGCTGCCCCCGCCGTCCAAGGGCCTGCGCTCCAGCTACCGCAAGGTGCGTGCCCGGCGCTCCTGGGATTTCGCCCTGGCCGGCGTGGCCCTGGCATTGCGTTTCGACGGCGAAAAGGTCGCCGACGGACGGGTGGTGCTGAGCGGCGCCGCTCCGGTGCCCTGGCGCTCCCAACCGGTGGAGGAGGCCATCCGCGGCCGTGCCCTGGATGCCGCCACGATCGCCGCCGCGGCGGATGCCGTGGTCGAAGGCGCCCAACCGTTGGCCAAGAATGCCTACAAGCTGCCGCTGTTTCGCGGTGTGATCGAAGAGGAGCTGCAACGGATCGCCGGGGTGGCGTGATCCTGTCCACCACCTGGCCGTCTTCGGCAGAACGTTGCGCCCTTATGAAATTCTCTCTGGTATTTGAAATTCTCTGGACGCGCGCCGCCCAGAGGAACAGCATCGGCCGGGGAGGCCGGCTGGCGATCGATTCCGGGACCGGCGAGAGGAGGCATCTTGTCGTCGAAAAGGGGGGTCTGGTCCGCCCGGGACTGGGTCGCACCGGCCGCTCCGGCCGATTTTTAGGCGCCGCCTGTCAAGCGCTGATCCGGCGTAGGCTGAACCCGAGATAGGTGAGCAGGCCGCCGAACACAATGGCGTAGATGCCGATCAGCCACACCACGGCCAGCACGCCGCTGCTCGGATTGGCCAGGAGCAGGATGCCCACCAAAATCGAGAGGACCCCGGCCAGGCCGAGCACCCATTCGCCTTGAACCACCCGCCGCAGCTGAATGGCGGCCGCCAGTTCGATGACCCCCGTCAGGATCGCCCAGACGGCGATGAACACCAGGAGGACGACGGCGGTCAGCCCCGGCCAGGCAAAGGCGCACAACCCCACCCCAATGCCCAGCACCCCCTCCACACCGAACAGCCAGCCGGAGCCCCGTCCGCGCCGGCGTGCGGCCACCGCGAGGGCCAGGATACCCTCCAGAATGACATAGATGCCGAACAGGATGATCAAAACCCCCAGGGTCAACTGGGGCCAGACCAGGGCCATCACGCCGAAGGCGATGGCGAGCACGCCCCGCAGGACGTGGAGCCGCCAATTCTCTGCGAAATGCTGCAACATGGGAATCTCCTTTCCGCCCGAATGTCGGGATGGTTTTTAGCCCCATTCTGGCCGAAGGGGTCCGTGGATGAAAACGGGGGGCAGACCTTATTCGGGACGCGGAGGCCCCCACCCGAAAGATGCCCGTGCTGGACGGAAACGGCCCAACCGGTTGGCGGCATGATCCCCCCAGGGCCTCGGAATACAGGATTGGGCCCATTTACGGGATGCCCGGGCTAGGGTTTGCTTCGCGATGAATACAACGGGTGCGCAACCTGGAGATGAAAGGAGGCCTTTTCTTGAGCGCTACAGTCGGGTTGGTCCTTGCCGGCCTGTTGGTTTCGATCGTTTCCGCCCTCGAGAACCGGGTGTCGTGGATTTCCGCGTTTTGCGCGCGCTTCGGCGACGGCTGTCGCAGGACCCAGGATTTCTCTCTGTTCCGAATCCCCGTCTCCTGGTGGGGCATCGGCTACTACACGGCTCTGGCCGCAGCGATTCCGCTGGCGCCCGCCTGGATTTTCTGGCTGGTCATGGCCGGCCTGGGTTTCGAGCTCACCTTTCTCTGGATCATGGCGGTCATTCGGGCTTTTTGCATCTTCTGCGCCTTGAATGCCGTGGTCGTGGCCGGCCTGGTGTGGGCCGTCTTCGATCCGGAGCGGCTCTGGGCCGGTACGACCCTGGCCCTGGTGCTGTTCCTCGGCTCGAAGGTGCTGCTGAAGTGGGAAAACCAGGACGAGATGGCCCCTTCCCCGGAAGCGCACCCCGAGGATGCGGTGGCGGCCGTGGACGGCGACATCATTACGCGGGGGGATCTGGAAGGCCGGCTGGCGCAGCCGATCTACCGGCTCAAGCAACGGATCTACCGCTTGAAGCGCGAGCGGCTCGAGGAAATGATTCGTGCCCGACTGTTGTCGATGGAGGCGGAACGCCGCGGGATTTCCCAAGAGGCCCTGATGGAGCAGGTGGTCCGGGAGGCCGCCGGCCGTCAAGGGGAAGCCGCCCCAGGGGAATGCCGGGAGGAGGCATGCCCCCTCCCGGGCCCAAGCGCGCCGGCCGAATCCCCCGACGACGAAGATGAAGAGGATGCCATCCGGCGCTTTGTCGATGCGCTCAAGGAAGACCACGAGGTCTCCGTGTGGCTCGAAAAGCCGTTGCTGCCGAAGGCCCGGGTGCCCATCGAAGGGCGTCCCTTTTTGGGCCCCGCCGATGCGCCGGTGGTCGTGGTGGAATTTTCGGACCCCTTCTGTCCGGCCTGCCGGAAGGCGCACGCCACGACGCGGGCGATCAAGGCCGCCTACGCCGACCGGGTGCGCTGGGTGTTCAAGGACTTTCCCCTGGAGAAGCACCCCGGGGCCAGGCAGGCGGCCGCCGCCGCCCACTGCGCCGAAGCCCAGGGCAAGTTCTGGGAATACCAGGATCGTCTTTTCGAGGCCGAGAAAGCCCCCCTGGACGCGGAGGCCCTGCGCGCCCTGGCAGAGGAGCTCGAGCTGGATTCCGGGGCCTTCGGGCAATGCCTCGAGGAGGGGCGCTATGCGGAACAGATCGCCGAAGATCGGGCCGACGGCAAAGCGGTGGGGATTGCGGCAACCCCCACGTTTATCATCGACGGGGAAATGATCTCCGGGGCCCTATCCGAGGAGGTTTTCAAGGAGAAGATCGAAGCAGCCCTGGCCGCGGAGCGGGATCCGGCGGACGGATGAGGGAAGGGAGAAAGGCCATGCCAGCCAAGG
>CAYMQN010000005.1:0-13292 GCA_964392545.1 uncultured Desulfobacteraceae bacterium | reverse complement strand
CCATGCAGTTCAAGAAGAATACCCCTGTGATCACAGCGCAGGGACAGAAAATCGGTCGGATCGACCGGGTGGTGGTGGACCCGGCCAGCGGAGAGATCAGCCACCTCGTGGTCAAAAAGGGCCTCTTGCTCACCGAGGACAAGGTCGTGCCGCTGGGCGCGGTGGCCACCACCACCGACGACGAGGTGCGGCTCGAGGAGAGCGCTCCCGATGCGGAGGCGTTTCCGCAGTTCGAAAAAGAGGAATACATCCCCGCCGGGGGATACGAGGATTTCCGGCGGTGGCAGGCCGAGGAGGCCCGCCGGATGATCTGGTACCACACCGGCATCAACACCCCCTGGTGGGTGGGAGGACCGGACCTGCAGCCTTCCAAACCGCTGTTCGTGCGCAAGGAGCGGCGCAGCATCCCCAAAGGCACCGTCCCCCTCGAAGAGGGCGCCGAGGTGCGGGACGCCCGGGGCGAAAAGGTGGGCAAGGTGGTGGAGGTCTTCGCCGAACCCGAAGAACACCGGGTGACCCACATTCTGGTGGCCCTCAAGGGCCTTTCGAGGGAAAAGAAGCTGGTCCCCAGCGCCTGGATCAAACATGTCTTCGAGGAATCCGTGCGGCTGACCGTCGAGCGCCAGTTTGTCGTCGATCTGCCGCCGGCATCCTACGAAGCGGTTTAAAACATCATCCAACACTCGATAGCAGCAGGAGGAATCGCCATGCAGGCTATTGCCGCCGCCGAGAACATCATGCGCCGCTATGCCGCCGACACCGGACTGGACGACCCTTCACGACCGCCGCGCCGCTACCTCTGGACCGACGCCTTCGGGGTCTGCACCTTTCTGGGCCTCTACCGGCAGACCGGCGACGCCGCGTGGCGCCGGCTGGCCCTGACCCTGGTCGACCAGGTCCATCATGTGCTGGGGCGTCACCGGCCGGAGGACAGCCGCAGGGGCTGGATCAGCGGCCTGGACGAGGAAGCGGGCCGCCGGCGGCCCACCGCCGGCGGGCTGCGCATCGGTAAACCGCTCAACGAGCGGGGGCCCGGGGCACCGGTGGACGATCGCATGGAGTGGGACCGCGACGGGCAGTACTTTCACTATCTCACCAAGTGGATGCACGCCCTCGATTGCGTGGCCCGCACCACGCGCGACAACACCTATCTGGAATGGGCCCTGGACCTGGCCCGGGCCGCCCACGCCGGTTTCGTGAAGGTGCGCGCGGACGGCTCGCGGCACATGTGCTGGAAGATGAGCATCGATCTGTCCTATCCCCAGGTGCCGTCCATGGGCCACCACGATCCTCTGGACGGCTTCGTCACCTTTCGGCAGTTGCAGACGTCCTGCGGCGTCCTGGGCATGGAAGCCGTCCCCGGCATGGACGACGCCGTCGACGATATGGCCGAGCTGTGTACCGGCCGCAACTGGACCACGGACGATCCCCTGGGTATCGGCGGGCTCCTGGGAGACGCCTGCCGTCTGCTGCAGATGATCCGGGATCGCGGGCTGAACGACACCGGCATGCTGGTCGACGTCCTGGGGGATGCGCGGCGGGGCCTGGACCTCTTCGCCGGCCGTCGGCTCCTGAAGCAGCCGGCCGAGCAGCGGCTCGCCTTCCGGGAGCTGGGCCTGGCCATCGGTCTGCACGGCGTGACCCGGATGTCGGAGGCCCTGGCGGACACGCGGACCCGTTTCGAGGACGTCGAAGGGCTGGCGGCGGCGATCGAGCGGCTGGGGCGCCATGTCCCGATGAGCGAGGCCATCGAGCGCTTTTGGCATGAACCGGACCACCGCGAGGCCTCCAGCTGGACCGCCCACCGTGACATCAACCGCGTCATGCTGGCCACGAGTCTGGCCCCGGACGGATTTTTGAGACTCTGAAACGAAAGGCAGACCCATGCAGATCACGACGGTGACCATGAATCCCACCATCGACAAGAGCAGCCGGGTGGAGCGCGTGGTGGCGGAGCGCAAGCTGCGCTGCCGGCCGCCGGCGTTCGAACCGGGGGGCGGGGGGATCAACGTCTCCCGCGCCATTCGGAACCTGGGCGGCGCCTCCCTGACGGTCTTTCCGGCCGGTGAGGGCCACACGGGCGGCTTCTTCAAGGAGTTGATCGAAGACGAGGACCTCACCTATCGGGCGGTCTCCGTGCAAGCCCGAACCCGGGAAAGCCTCATGATCTACGAGGAGTCCACCGGCCAGCAGTACCGGTTCGGCATGCCCGGTGAGAAACTGACCGAGGAGGACTGGCAGGCCTGTCTCGAAGCCGCCTTCGACGCCGATGCCTCCCCCGACTATCTGGTGGCCAGCGGCAGCCTGCCCCCTGGAGCGCCCGAAGACTTCTACGCCCGTATGGCCGACCGCTGCCGGGAGAAGGCCATCCACCTCGTGGTGGACACCTCCGGCGATCCCCTGTGCCGGGCGGCCGAGGCCGGTGTCTTTCTCCTGAAACCGAATCTCAACGAGTTGAAAACCCTGGCCGGCTGCGAGCTGGACGAGGAGGCCGACCAGGAGGAGGTCGTGCGTGCGCTTGTGGATGAGGGACGTTGCCGTTACGTGGTTCTCTCCCTGGGGGCGGCGGGGGTGTTGGCCGCTTCCAAGGAAGGCCTCGAACGGCTGCGGGCCCCGACGGTCAAAATCCAGAGCAAGGTGGGGGCCGGCGACAGCACCCTGGCGGGGATCACCCTCAAGCTTTCCCAGGGGGCCGGATTCCGGGAGGCTGTGCGGTACGGGGTGGCCGCCGGGGCCGCGGCGGTCATGACGCCGGGATCCGAGCTCTGCCGGCGCGAGGACGTCGAGCGTTTGGTGCAGCGCATCGCCTGAAGGCCGGGGGGGCAGACGGCCCCCTCTTTGGGACGGGGAATACAGGACCCTCCCGGGGCCGATACGGGCGCGACCGTATTTATCCTTCTTCTGGAACGCCGCAGAGTTTGGCATAAGACGACGCCCCCGGTACCCTCTGCACCGCGGGCTGCGGGCGGGGGATGCCGGAAGGGGCGATGCGGAACCGATATTCCGTGCTGGAGGGTCTTCCAGCACACCCCAAGGAGGTACCCATGGCAAAAGCAGTCGGCATAGATCTTGGCACGACCAATTCGGTGGTGGCGGTTTGGGAAACATCCACGGCCGAGGTGATTCCCAACAGCGAAGGATCGCGAACCACACCTTCCGTGGTGGGCTACACCGAGGACGGCCAGCGGGTGGTGGGCCAGATCGCCCAGCGCCAGGCCATCCTCAACCCGGAGTCCACCATTCATTCGGCCAAACGCTTCATCGGCCGCAAATGGGGCGAGGTCGACGAAGAGTCGAAGATCGTCTCCTACCACGTGGTGCGCGGGAGCAACGACGCCGTGCGCTTCGAGGTGCGCGGCAAGCAGATCGCGCCTGAAGAGGTCTCCGCCCAGGTTCTGCGCAAACTGGCGGACGAGGCCTCGGCCTACTTGAAGGAGAAGGTCAAGGACGCGGTGATCACCATCCCGGCCTACTTCAACGACGCCCAGCGCCAGGCCACCAAAGCCGCCGGGGAGATCGCCGGCCTGAACGTCCTGCGCATCATCAACGAACCCACGGCCGCCGCCCTGGCCTACGGCATGGAGAAGAAGAACAACGAAACCGTGGTGGTCTTCGACCTCGGGGGCGGCACCTTCGACGTTTCCATTCTGGACGTGGGGGACGGGGTCTGCGAAGTGCGGGCCACCTCCGGCGACACCCATCTGGGCGGCGACGATTTCGACAAGCGCCTGGTGGACTGGGCGGCCGACGAATTCAAGAAAGAGCAGGGCATCGACCTGCGGCAGGACCGCCAGGCCCTCCAACGGCTCTACGAAGCCTGCGAAAAGGCCAAATGCGAGCTTTCCAGCATGAGCGAAACCCAGATCAACCTGCCGTTTATCACGGCCGATGCCAACGGCCCCAAACACCTGGCGACCAAGATCCGCCGAAGCCAGTTCGAAGCGCTGATCCAGGATCTCGTGGACCGCTGCAAGAAGCCCGTGGAGCAGGCCCTGGCGGACGCCGACCTGACCACCGCGGACGTGGACGAGCTCATCCTGGTGGGGGGCTCCACCCGGGTGCCGAAGGTCCAGGAATTGGTCAAATCTTTACTGGGCGGCAAGGAGCCCCACATGGGTGTCAACCCGGACGAGGTCGTGGCCGTGGGGGCTGCCATCCAGGCCGCCGTTTTGCAGGGCGAGGTCAAGGATGTGCTCCTGCTGGACGTGACGCCGCTCTCCTTGGGCCTCGAGACCCTGGGCGGGGTGATGACCAAGCTGATCGAACGCAACACCACCATCCCGGCCCGGCGGGAGGAGATCTTCTCCACGGCGGAGGACAACCAGACCGCCGTGGACATCGTCGTGCTCCAGGGCGAACGCGAGCTGGCTTCGGACAACCGGGTGCTGGGACGCTTTCGTCTGGACGGCATTCCGCCGGCACCGCGCGGCATCCCCCAGATCAAGGTCTCTTTCGACATCGACGCCAACGGCATCCTCTCGGTGGCGGCGCGGGACCAGGGCACCGGCAAGGAACAGAAGGTCACCATCACCGATTCGACCCGGTTGGAAAAGGACGAAATCGACCGCATGGTGCAGGATGCCGAGCAGCATGCCGAGGAGGACCGCCGCCGGCGGGAGACCATCGAAGCCCGCAACCAGGTGGACAGCCTGACCCTGCAGCTGGAGCGCACCCTCGCCGATCTGGGTGACAAGGTGCCGGCCAACGAAAAGGCCCGCGGTCGGGAACTGATCGAAACGGGCCGCCAGGCCGTGCAGGACGAGAGCACCGGCAGGGAACGCTACCAGGAACTGGCCGGCGATCTCCAGCAGGCCCTGCACATGATCAGCTCCCAGGCCTATCAGCAAAGTACGGAAGCCGCAGGGGAAACCGCCGGCGCCGCCCAGAGCGACGAGCCCCGGAAGGAAGCGGAAGACGTGGTCGACGCGGAGTACACCGAGCATTGATCGCGCGGTACTTCGCCAGGCGGCTCGGGCCGTTTAGCCAGAGCCTGAGGGGACCAGAGGTCACGTATGGTGGAATACAAGGATTACTACGCCATCCTGGGGGTGGAGCGCAGCGCCCAAAAGGAGGAGATCTCCCGCGCCTATCGCAAGCTGGCCCGCAAGTATCACCCGGATTTGAACAAGGCGCCGGAGGCCGAGGAGAAATTCAAGGAGGTCAGCGAGGCCTACGAGGTCCTGAAAGACCCTGAAAAGCGCCGGCGCTACGACCAGCTCGGCGCGCGCTGGAAGGAAGGTCAGGATTACCAGCCCCCGCCGGGCTGGGAGTTTCGCCAGGAGCAGGGCCCGGGCCCGTCCGCAGGGGGCTTCAGCTTCGGCGAAGGGGGCTTCAGCGATTTTTTCGAAAGCCTTTTCGGCGGGGCCTTCCAGCAGCGCGGCGGCGCCATGGGCGGCGGCAGCCCCTTCCAGCGGCAGGGGCGCCCGGCGGACCAGGAAGCCACGCTGCGCATCTCCCTGGAGGAGGCCTATCGCGGCGGTACCACCTCCATCGTACTGGAATCCCGGGAGAGCGCGGGCGGCGCCGGCCAGGCCGCCCGGCCGCGCCGCCTCGACGTCAAGATTCCACCCGGCATCCTGCCCGGCCAGAAAATCCGGCTGGCCGGGCAGGGGCCCCAAAATACCGACGGGCGCCGGGGCGATCTCTACCTGCGGGTCGAAGTGGAGCCTCACCGCCGGTTTCGCCTGGAAGACCGCGACCTTTACACCGATTTGGCGCTGACGCCCTGGGAGGCCGCCCTGGGGGGGCAGGTGCAGGTGCCCTCGTTGAACGGCACGGTCACCCTCACGGTGCCCCGCGGCACCCAGAGCGGCCAGAAATTGCGCCTCAAGGGCAAAGGCCTGCCCAACCCCAAGGGAAGCGCCGGCGACCTGTATGTCACCGCCCAGATCAAGGTTCCCAAGCGCCTGTCCGATCGGGAGCGCGAGCTTTTCGAATCCCTGCGCGAGGCGTCCGCCTTCGATCCGCGCCAGTCGCTGTGACGGGGGGCCGCGTTCATCCCGGAGGTTATCGCTATGACCGCAACGCATTATGCCCTCGTTCGCATCCGCAGCGAGGCAAGAACCCGCCTGAGCACCCGCCAGGCGGCGGCCCGCTGTCAGGTGCACCCGGAGCTCATCGACCGCTTCGTGCAGTTGGGGCTCTGCGATCCGCTGGCCTGGGACGCCGCCGGCCGGGAATGGGTGTTCGCGCCCGACGTCGTGCCCCTGGTGCGGCGCATCCTGCGGCTGCGCCGCGACCTGGGCATCAACTACGCCGGCATCGGCGTCGTGCTGGACCTGCTGGCCCGCATCGAGCAGCTCGAACGCGAGCGGGTCCGGCGCGGACGTGAGGACCGGGGTTGAGCGGCTTGGCCTTTTGCCCGTCATGCCGGTGAAAGAGACAGTGTCGCAATTACACGAAAGGGATTTGTCCTAGGGCGTCATCCCGGCGAAAGCCGGGATCTGATACAATTTCATGCCGTTATCCCAATGAGATGCCGGCTTCCGCCGGCATGACGGGCAAAAACGGATTACGTCGTGGGATTGCGCCCCAGTCTCTTCCGGCGGCATGGCGACGTTGGGGAAGATAGCGGACGGGGTCATACTTGCCGGGGGGAGCACCATTGCCTGCGGGATGGAGCAGGGGAATTGCGGGAAGCGATGGGAGAGATCATGTGCTCTAAACCAATCGGGCGCGGTGCGCGCCGGCCGGTCTGTCTCCTGCTGCTGTTGGCGGTCGTCCTGGTTCTGCCGCCGGCGGGGCGCGGGGCCGACGTCCACGAGGCGCGGCTGGCCAACGGCATGAAGGTGCTGGTGCTGGAAAACCACAAGGCGCCCGTGGCCGTCTGCCAGGTCTGGTACCGGGCCGGGGCCCGCAAGGAATCGTGGGGCAAGAGCGGGCTGGCGCACGTCTTCGAGCATCTCATGTTCAAGGGCACCGAAACCGTCGGCCCCCAGGCCTTCGTGCGCCGGGTGGAGGAGACCGGCGGCAGCTACAATGCCTTCACGGGGCACGACTACGCCGCCTATTTCGAAATCGTGCCATCCCGCCATCTGGGGGTGGTCCTGGAGCTGGAGGCGGATCGCATGCGGCACCTGACGATGACCGAGGAGGACTTCCATACGGAGCGCCAGGTGGTGTTGGAAGAGCGCCGCCTGCGCACCGAAGACCAGCCCGAGGCTTATCTGCGGGAGCGGTTCCGCGCCGCAGCCTTCACGGCCCAGCCCTACCACTGGCCCATCGTGGGGTGGGAGGCCGACCTGGAGCGCCTCACCCTGGGGGACGCCCGCCGGTTCTACGACCGTTATTACCGGCCGGCCAACGCCTTTCTGGTGGTGGTGGGCGACGTGGCGCGGGAGGAACTCATGCCGCGCCTGGAAAACACGTTCGGCCTTCTCCCGGCCGGCGAGGCCCCCCCGCACTACCGTTACAGCGATCCGCCCCAGCGGGGGGAGCGCCGCCTCACGGTGCGGCGGCCGGCCCGTCTGCCGTACCTGTTCATGGGCTACCCGGTCCCCAACCTGAACGACCCGGACAGCTATGCCCTGGAGGTGGCCGCCGCGGTGCTCTCCGCCGGAAGGAGCAGCCGCCTGCACCGGGTCCTGGTCCGTGAACGGGAGCTGGCCCTCCGGGCCCATGCGTCCCATCCCCTCTTGAGCGTGGATCCGGACCTGTTCACCCTCGCCGCCAAGCCCCGGCCGGGCATCGATCTCGATACGATGGAGACGGCCCTGCAGGAGCAGGTGGCCGATCTGAGGGAGACCCTGGTGCCGGCCGATGAACTGGCAAAGGCCCAAAACCAACTGGCCGCCGACTTCGTCTTCGCGCAGGATTCCCTTTTCTACCAGGGCATGCTCCTGGCCCAGCACGAAATGGCCGGCGGTTGGCGCAAACTGGGGGACTATCTGCCGGCCGTGCGCGCGGTCCGCGCCGAGGACGTGCGGCGAGTGGCCCGGCACTATTTGACCCCGGAGCGGCGGGTGGTGGGACGTCTGGACCCCCTGCCCCTGGATAACGCGGACGACGTGGCACAGCCGCCGCGCCGGGAGCGGGAGATGCCCCCCACGCCCGGCCTGCCCCGGCCGCAACCGTATCGGCCGCATCCAACGACGGCTTACGGAAGGGGACTGCCATGATGTTCAAACGCGCGCTGGGGCTTTGTCTGTGCATCATTGTGCTGGCCGCCCCCCGGGTCCAGGCCTTGCCGTCCGTCGAAAAGCAGGTGCTCGCCAACGGCCTGACCCTGCTGACGGCCCGGGAGCCAACCCTTCCGGCGGTCACCGTCCAGATCCTGGTCGACGCGGGCTCCTGGCGCGATCCGCCCGACACGCCCGGCCTGGCCAACCTGACGGCGGAAAGCCTGCTTCTTGGCACCCCCACCCACAGTGCCGCGGAAATCCACCGCCGCTTCGAATTCATGGGAACCGAGGTGAGCGTGTCCTGTGGCCGGGACGTGATGGTGGCCAGGCTGCGAACCCTGACCGAGCACCTGGCGGAGAGCATGGCCCTCTTCACGGCGTGTCTGCGGCATCCCGCCTTCCCCCCCTCCGAGGTGCGGCGCAAGGCCGAGACCATCGCCGGCACCATCGCCGCCGAGGAAGACCAGCCGTCCCTGGTGGCCCGCAAGGCCTTCATGCATCACCTCTACCGTTCCGGCCCCTACGGTCACCCGCCCAAGGGGCGCCAGACCGCTCTGGGACGCATGACCGCCGAAGATGTAACCGGCTTCCACGCCCGGTTCTATCGACCGGACCAGACCATCGTGGCCGTGGTCGGGGATGTAACGGCGGAAACGCTAAGGCAGGCGATCGCAAGCCGGCTCAAAGCGTGGGAAACCGGATCGCGGGAGAATTCGACGGCGACCGTCCGCTTCTTGCAGAAGCCCCGTACCGTCACCGTGGACCGGGATATCGCCCAGGCCCATATCCGGATCGGCCATGGGGGCATCGCCCGGAACAACGACGATTTTCATGCCGTCACGGTCATGAACCACATCCTCGGCGGGGGCGGCTTCGCCTCCCGCCTGGTGCAGCGCATCCGGGTCGAGGAGGGGTTGGCCTATTCGGTGAGCAGCCGTTTTGCGGCCCGTCGGTATCCGGGCAGCTTCCAGGTGGTGCTCCAGACGCGCAACGCCTCCGCCCGCCGGGCCATGGAAATCGTCCTGGCCGAAATGAAGCGCATCCGCACCGCGCCGGTCGGCGCGACGGAACTCGAAACCGCCAAGCAATACCTGATCGGTAGTTTCCCGCTGCAACTGGCCAGCCAGTCGGGGCTGGCCGATTTTCTCTGCCGGGCGGCCTTTTACGGCCTGGGCCTGGACTATCCCGCCCAGCATCCCCGGTTGATCCAGGCGGTGCAGGCCGAAGACGTCCAGCGGGCGGCCCGAACCTATCTGCATCCCGAGCGGGTGCTGCGGGTGATCGTCGGCAATCTGGAGCAAGCCGGCCTCGAAGCGGGGCCCTCGTCCCAAGCGTTTTGACGCGGCCTGCGGCCGCCGGTGGCGTGGACCGACCCTCTCCGCTACAGACCCGGCGCGGACCTTCTACGGGACCGCCGTCGCTGCAACCCGGTATCGCCCCCATGTCTTCTTTCCCCGCAACCCCCTAAACTGGCCCTGATATCCATGAATGGTCCAAACCCAAAGGAGGACACCATGAAGCGAACGATGCATATTCCGACCCATATCCCAGGCGCCCTGATCCTGGCCGTCATCCTGCTGCTGCCGACGGGTATGCCGGCGGCCCCCCTGACGGACATCACCGTGGCGGACCAGGTCGAGGACGAATTGATCATGGATCCGGCGGTCCCCGCCTCCCAGATCGACGTCTCGAGCCGGGAGGGCATCGTGACCCTCGAGGGGACGGTGGACAACCTTCTGGCCAAAACCCGGGCCGTGAACGTGGCCGAGACGGTCAAGGGCGTGCGCGGGGTGGTCAACACCATCCAGGTCACGCCGTCACCCGCCAGGTCGGACGGCGCCATCGAAAAGGACGTGCGCCAGGCCCTGCTGGACGATCCGGCCACGGAATCCTATGAGGTCGTGGTGGCCGTGGAGGACAACGTGGTCACCCTGACCGGCGAGGTCGATTCCTGGCAGGAGAAGCAGTTGTGCGACAAGGTTGCCAGCGGCGTACAGGGGGTTACAGGCGTCAACAACCGGATCGCGGTGACCACCGAGGTCTCGCGCCCGGACGATGAAATCAAGGCCGGCATCGAACGCACGCTTCACTGGGACGCCCTGGTGGACGACGCCCTGATCGCGGTGCGCGTGAACGATGGGAACGTCACCCTCAGCGGCACGGTGGGCAGCGCGGCCGAAAAGAGTCAGGCGGTTAACGACGCTTACATGGCCGGCGTCAAGAGCGTCTCGGCGGAAGACTTGGAGGTCCGCATGTGGGCGCGGAAGCCGGAGCTGCGCGGCGACAAATACGAGGACAAGAGCGACGCCGACATCCGCGAGGCCGTGGAAGACGCCCTGGCGGCCGATCCCCGGGTGATGGCCGGCACCGTCGATCCCGAGGTGGAAAACCGCGTGGTCACCCTGCGCGGCACGGTGGACAACCTCGAGGCCAAGCGCGCGGCCAGCCGTGACGCGCGCAACACCGTGGGGGTCTGGGCCGTGGAAAACCGGCTCAAGGTGCGCCCGGACTACGCCGGCGGCGACGAAGCCCTGAGCGAACGGATCAAGCACGTCCTGGAGCGCGACCCCTACGTGGAAAGCGACGAGATCACCGTGGAGGCGACCAACGGCGTGGTCTATCTCTACGGAACGGTGCCGACCCACTATGAAAAGGCCCATGCCGAAGACCTGACCGCCCGTCTGGGCGGCGTGGTTGCCGTCGAGAACCGGCTCGTGGTCATGGAGGCCCCCAAGCCCTATGCCTCCGATCCCTACGTTGACGAGTGGCGCATGACCGATTATGAATGGTATCGGATCCCGCCCCTCGCGACCACCACCGGCGACGCCGCCATCCAGGAGGAAATCGAACGCGAACTCTTCTGGAGCCCCTTCGTGGAAGCCGATCAGGTCGAGGTGGCGGTCGAGAACGGCGTGGCCATTCTGAGCGGGACGGTGGATTCCTGGTCGGAATACAACGCGGCCACGGCGAATGCCCAAGAAAGCGGCGCGGTGGACGTGGAAAACAATATGGTGGTGGAATAACCCTTCGAAGGATGCGGCGCGTGGGCGCACGAAAGGCGGGCGATGATCCTGGCAGGCGACATCGGCGGTACCAAGACCAACCTGGCGCTGTTCACCCCCGGCCCCGAAAGGCCCTATCGAGAGGAAAGCCGCCGGTTCGAAACGGCGGCCTATGCCGATGCCGAATCCCTGGTCGAGGCCTTCCTAGGGGATCGTCACACGACGGTCAGCGCTGCCTGCCTGGCGGTGGCCGGCCCGGTGGCCGGGGGGCGATCGCGCCTGACCAATCTGCCCTGGACGCTTTCCGAAGAAGCCCTCGCCCGCCGCTTCGGTTGGCGCCGCTGCCGGCTGCTCAACGACGTGGAAGCCACGGCCCACGCCCTGCCCCTGCTCGATGCCTTCGAACTCGGCCCGGTTCGCGCGGTACCCGTTCGTCCCGGCGGCAACCGCGGGGTGCTGGCGCCCGGCACCGGTCTGGGCGCCGCCTGGACCGTGCAGCAGGGTAACAGGAGCATCCCCGTGGCCACCGAAACCGGGCACAGCGACTTCGCCCCCGTCGACGCGGAAAGCCTTTCTCTTTGGCGCTACGTCGCCGGCCGGGAAGGGCGGGTCAGCCTGGAGCACATCCTTTCCGGTCCCGGCCTGCAGCGCATCTATCAATGGCGCCTGGAAGAGGGGGACGGTCACCCCGACCCCGCCACGGGCGAGCGCATCGCGGCCGCCGACGATCCGTCGGCCCGCATTTCGGAGCTGGCCCTGAGCGGGGAGGACCCCGTCTGTGTGAAGTCACTGGAATGCTTCGTGCGCTACCTGGGTGCCGCGGCCGGCAACCTGGCCCTGATCGCCATGACCCGCGGCGGCCTCTATCTCGCCGGCGGCATCGCCCCCAAGATCCTGCCCAAACTCCGCGACGGCGTGTTCGAAAAGGCCTTCCTCGCCAAGGAACCCTTCCGGCACCTGCTCGAGACCATCCCGGTCCACGTGATCCTGACCGAAAATGCCCCCCTGCTGGGGGCGGCCAGGGTGGCGATGGCGATCAGCTAACACCGGTCCTTGGTCCGTATTCATTCTGAATGCTGGTTGCGTACGTGCATTTCAGAGGTTAGAAGCTGGTTGACCGCGAACTCGATGTCCTGAACGGACCTTCGCTGGTTACCCAGGGCGAACGCGGAATTAATGCGGTCCTAAAACACATCTGTGACCCTGCTTCCTGGCCAGACCAGCGCCAGCGGGCGGGCGGCAACGAAATAGTGGCCGGGTCGTCGCTCCAGTCGAATAACGACATCCCCTTGCATGGCCAACGCCATCAAAGCGTTCCCAGCGACGAACTGTAGATAGCCGTCCCCGACAGAGCCTACCGGACGCGCCTCCCGAGCGAACGTGTCGAGGAAGCCTGCGTCGGGCGGCTCCGTCGGAATCCGTGGCGCACCCCGGCCGATGTTTTCCGGGAACAGGCACATCCTTGCGGGAAGGCGTCGGCGTTTTGATTCAACCGGCGGGCTGGGGTGGTTTACGTCCTATCGGGCAGCCTACCGCTCCTCTATTTTCCGCATGAGCAGGAGTGAAATTATTCGGTACAAGATGAGCAACGCAAATAGCACACCCAGCAATGCGCAGACGCGCCAGAAAAGTGCATTCATCACAACCTGGCTCTGATCGGCCACCGTCATGATCCGCCCGTCGACCGAATCATTCACTTCCTGCATCCCGTATCTCAACTCTGGCGACCCTAGCACGTGTTCCGTCGTCGTGAGCAACGCGTTCATTCTCTCCGCGGCGCGCGTCACTTCTTTGGCCGTCTGCGCGTACTCGCGGATGTCAAAAAGATGCCCCTCATTTCCCGTCTTCGACCGGTCCAAGCCCGCATACCGAGCAAGCAGGGTATCCGTCGTCGCGAGCATTTCGTTGAGTGATTCGCCCGCTGGTTTCAGCGACGCGACGAACATGTTTGCCTCGTCCAGAGAGGCCCGCAGGTTGGCGATTGTCGCATCCCCACGCTGCAAAAGGTCATCGAGCCCTGTGAGGATGGCTTGCCGCTCGGCCGCGATTTTTGCGGGTAGTCCCTCGATCTGATCGGCCACCGAATGCACGTCGGCAAGCGCCGTGTTGAGTTCAGGGGTGGCGACCAAATCGCCCTTCATCGCCCCCATTTGCCACCGGAGCAGGGTGG
>CAYMQN010000004.1:37076-48840 GCA_964392545.1 uncultured Desulfobacteraceae bacterium | reverse complement strand
TCCTCGACGTAGCGGGGCTACGCCTGCGGGCGCCCGTCGGCTGCGGCCTTGGCCTGAACCAAAACCTACCCCTTCTGGACGGACACGCTTAAGCATTCGGCTAGAAAAACAGCATCTTTTGGCCCCCGGCCCGCCGTCGGTGATAAAAACACACCTTTGGCGGACAAGCGGCGTTCGCGCCTCCTGCGGTAGGTCGAAGCGCGATCAGCGCAGCCGGATTTTCTTGCTGGGGAGGCCCCACACAAACAGCTTGACCCAGTCCATGCCAAACCTCAGCAGGGCCGTGTCGTCCTTTTCAATCCGGGCCAGCTGGTCTTTTTTGACCTTGTAGCGTTTCAGAAAACTGCTTGCGAAGACAAATTCGCGAAAGGCGTCGATGTTGTAGGTGGCCATGAAGGCCATGCGCCCCTTGGGCCCGTTCGGACCCTGACCCTGCCAGGGATCGGTGGTGAACATGGCCTGCAGGGTCGCCCATTGACGGGTCATGCGGTTGTGCTGGACGGCGTCCTGATCCTCGGCCCAGGTGTCCAGGGTCCACGCCTGGGGTTCTTTCGGACCCAAACAGAAATCCGGCGGCCGGAAAAAGCTCACGCGTTCGGGCGGCTCCCCTGGTTTCCCATAGTGCAGGCCATGTTCGATGGGGAAGGTGCGGCAGGTATCCGGCCGGTCGGGATAAACACGACATCCCGCTTCGCTCAGAAAGGGGCATGTCTGTTCCGGGCCGTCGGCCATGCGCAGCAGGACATCCGGAAAATGGCGGCCCTCCCGCAGCACCACATCCACGTACCGGTCGATAAACTGGTCGGAGGTCACCCCCAGGCAATGTTTCAGGCGAAGGACGTCGTAGGGGTAAAGGAAAAGGTTCAAATTGCGGCAGCATCGGTTGAAGCAGCCGATGGCCGGATGGCAGCGGAACCGGAAGCGGTCGCCGCGTCGGATGCGTTGGCCGGATAGTGCTCCCAGCCGATCGGATCGAACCGTTTTCACCTGTCCTCCCTTCCATCGCCGTTGGATCCAGGCCCGTGCCCGGCCGCGGGGGCAATCGGGGGGTCCGGAGCGGCAAAGCCCGCGATCATTTCGGCCACCGTCAGGCGCAGCGGCGGTTCCCAGCCGGCGGCTTGCCGCAGCGCCTGTTCCAGCCCCGCCATGGCGGCATACAGCGGGGTGCGGTCCAGGCGCGGTCCGCCGCCCCTTGGACAGGATGTTTCAAAGATGTGGCAACCGGTGCCCTCGATCACGCCTTTGCGGGGATGGCGCAAGACATGCGGGATTCCGTGCAGCCGACAGATCATGGGGCGTTGGGGATAAAGCAGGCAGCGGCTGTTCTGGTTGAGGGGGCACAGATGTCGGAAAGGGCTGCCGTGCGGGGCATCCGTCTGGAGGGCTTGGCAATAGAGCCGGGCCCGCTGTACGACGCCACGTCGTTGTTCCTCGTCGAGGGTGAGAAAGCCCTTGTAAAGGCCGGCCACCTCCACCAGGGTATGGTGGTGGAAGCGGGTCAGGCAGCAATTGTCCTCGCATCCATGACAGACGAAGGCATGGGCGTCGGCTACGGTGGCGTAGTGGCCGTCCATTTCGGCATAGAGCGCTTCGAGTTGCCGGAGCAGCGGGGCGTGCCGTTGTATAAGGGGTTGCAGTTGAGAACGGGATAACGTCATGGGAAAAAGGGTCAAATCGTAGGCGACGGGAAGAAGATGCGCTTATAGAGACTCATGGCGTAGCGGTCGGTCATGCTGGCCAGCAGATCGCAGACGAGGCGCTCGCGGGGCTGGGCGCGATGGTTGCATCCATGCATGTCCAGCGCGCGCAATTCCCGCTGGAGGTCGGCTTCATTGTCCAGAAAGTGGCGGTAAAGATCGGACAGAATTTTTTTGGCTTTCACGAACTCGCGATGCACCCGCTCCGAGCGGTAGACGTTGTCATAGAGGAAGCGGCGAAGGGTTTGCATGGCCTCATCCACGGGGGCGCTTAGCTGCAGGACGAGGAGGTCGTTTGCGGTGCGGCTGCTGGCAATCAGGTCGCGAATCATCCGGATGGCACGCTCCGAATGGGTCCGCCCCAAGGTGCGCAGGCAGATCTCCGGAACCTGGCGGGGTTTGATCACGCCGCTCCGGATGGCGTCATCCAAATCGTGGTTCAGATAGGCCATGATATCGGCAAAGCGTACGATGCGCCCCTCGGTGGTCATCGGCAGTTCGGCCGGATTCTCCGGCATGACCTGGCCGAAGCCCTTGGAATGTTTCAGGATCCCATCGCGAACTTCAATGGTCAGGTTCAACCCCCGCCCGTTGTTCTCCAAACAGTCGACCACTCGCAGGCTTTGTTTGTTGTGGGTAAAGGACGGGGAGTAGATTTCCTTGATGGCCGTTTCCCCGCCGTGCCCGAAGGGGGTGTGGCCAAGGTCGTGCGCCAGGGCGATCGCTTCGGCCAGGTCTTCGTTGAGGGCCATGGCGCGCGCCACGGTGCGGGCGATCTGGGCCACTTCCAGGGTATGGGTGAGCCGGGTGCGATATTCGTCGCCCAGCGGATTGAGAAAGACCTGGGTTTTGTACTTCAAGCGGCGAAAGGCATTGGAGTAGACGATGCGGTCGCGGTCCTGCTGAAAAGCCGTACGCACGGGGCAGGGGGGGGTGTCCGGGATGCGGCGGCGAGCCCTGGCGCTCAAAGCACCGAAGGGGGATATGAAACGCCTTTCCCGGGCTTCGAATTGCTCCCGCGGGGACGGCTCGGACGGCAGGTCGCGTTTTTCGGAGGGCCAGGCCTTGTGGGAGGCCGGATTGACGTTCATCTCTTTACACCGCTACTTTCCGGGTCTAAGGTAGAAATCATTCCAAAGGAAAACCCGACTTTGGAAACGGCTTCCAACCCGAAGCATCATGAAGCATGACATATTATCCGGCCTCCGGGGAAAATGTAAAGGTTAAATCCGCCCGATGGCATTGAAAGGGGAACCAACGCTTTGGGGGGCCACCATCTCGTTCTGGGCGAATTGCGCGATTTTTTGACCGGCGAAATCCGCCCCGATACGCACGACGAACGCTATCGCCAGAAAATCGCCCGTCTCCTGGTCGAGGTCAAAGGCTTTGGACGCGAGACCCTGACCCCGCGCGTGCCGATTTCGATTCGGGCCGGCGTGCGGCGCGCGCGCGTGTGGATGGATCTGACCGCAACCCTGGCTGGCCGAACGGCCCTTTTGGTCAAATACGCGCCGGGCTCCCTGATTACGCGGCACCAGGTCGCCATTGCCGCATCACGCCTTCTGGGCGACCGGCAGGTGCCGTTCAGTGTCGTGACCAACGGGGAGGATGCCGATATGCTGGACAACATCGATGGGGCCGTCGTGGCCCGTGGGCTGGATGGGATTTTAACGCGGGAGGCCCTCGAGGACCGGTTGTCCCTCTGCCGGGAAGTGGTGGTGACGCCACGGCACCGGGAGATGGCCGCCCGTATTCTCTTTGCCTTCGAGGTGGACGGCCGCTGTCCCTGCGATGAGACGGCCTGTGACATCGATGGGCCCTAGGCCATGAAATCAAAAGGGACGGACACCTTGGTAGATGACGCTTTCTTTATGCGGCAGGCCCTGGAGCAGGCCCGCCAGGCCCTGCACGAGGGGGAGTTTCCGGTGGGGTGTGTCCTGGTCCATGGGCGGCAGGTGATTGCCAGCGGGGCCCGCCGGGGGACCGCCGGCGGACGCCCCAACGAGGTCGACCACGCCGAAATGGTCGCCTTGCGGCACCTTGTGGCCGCAGCCCCCGATATAGCCCGTGAGGATGTGACGGTCTACTGCACCATGGAGCCCTGCCTGATGTGTTTTGCGGCCTTGACGCTGAACCGCATCGGGACGGTGGTCTATGCCTACGAGGATGTCATGGGCGGCGGAACGCGGTGCGATCCCGAGGCCCTCCCGCCCCTTTACCGAACCCTCCGACCCCGGGTGGTCGGCGGGGTTCTGCGGGCCGAGAGCCTCAACCTGTTCCAGGTGTTCTTTGCCGATCCGGCCAACCGTTACTGGCAAGGCAGCGCTCTGGCGACCTATACCCGGGAGCAGAGGCCGGACGCAGCGCCGCCATCGGCATGATCGGCTTTTGCCCGGAATTTTTGCTTGCATTTTTTACTTGCATTACCTAAGGTTATTCTATATACGCAATCGTCTATGCTCGCGTCCGACCGTCTTGGAGAACACCACGGCGCGAGCCCCGGACCCGGCGTCCGGGCGCTGAAAACGGCGCCCGCAAGGGTCGATGGCAACCCACGCAACACTAGGGAGGTGCACGCATAGCTCAACCACGCAGGACATTTCACTCGAACCGTTCGGATCGCGTCAACATCAATCGCAACATTCGGGCGCGTGAGGTCAGGGTGATCGACCCCGACGGCAACCAGTTGGGTGTCGTGACAATAGAGGAAGCCCTGAAGGCCGCTTCTGAATTCGGTCTGGATCTGGTCGAAGTTTCGCCCAATGCCGCACCACCGGTTTGCAAGATCATGGATTACGGGCGGTACAAGTACGAGCAGACCAAGAAGAAGCAGGAAGCCAAGAAAAAGCAAAGCACTTTCCAGGTCAAGGAGATCAAGGTCCGGCCCAAAACCGGCGATCACGATCTCGAGACCAAATTGGGGCATATCCGGAAATTTCTTGCCCGGAAGGACAAAGTCAAGGTGACGGTGCTTTTCCGGGGAAGGGAAATTACGCTTTCGGACCGCGGCCGTGAACTGCTGCAACGCATTGCCTCCGAGCTTGAGGAAATCGCCGTGGTGGAGCAGTATCCCAAATTTGAAGGCCGCACCATGATGATGGTCTTGTCGCCCAAGTAATCCGGGCGCGATCCGTTCTGATCTGAAGAGCCTCGCGGGGCTGGCGTCTTGCCGCCATAAGACGCGGTCCCGTTACCGCGGCAGAGCCTGCCGCGGCATTGGCGTGGGCCGTAGGATTCCGGCCGCGCCAAAGCTTTTTGGACGTGGGGCGGCATTTTTTTGCACAGCGGTGGCGGGATACCCGCGGACCCCGCGGGGGAAACCTTTGATGACAAGGAGTTTAGCGAATGCCGAAAATCAAAACCAACCGGGCGGCGGCCAAACGATTCAAGCGGACGGGTAGCGGTAAATTCGTCTACAATAAATCGCATGCCAGCCATATTCTGACGAAAAAATCGCGCAAACGGAAACGCGCTCTGCGACAGAGTCAGATCATCGCCAAATCAGACGTGCGGGAACTGCGGTTGCTGATGCCCAACGGCTAGGCGCCGTTTGCGGGGCGGGCCTCACAGCCCGGCCTATCCCTATTATCGCCGGCATCTGCTGGGACTCCAAGACGCCCGATCGACAACGGTTGCGGCGCTCCAGACAGATTCCATGGCGCAAGGAGACCAACCATGCGTATCAAAAGAGGGTTCAAAGCCCGAAGACGGCGTAAAAAAGTTTTAAAACTGGCCAAAGGGTATCGCGGCGGCCATAGCAAGCTTTACCGCACGGCAGCGGATGCGGTGGACAAGGCGCTCATGTATGCCTATCGCGATCGCCGCGTCCGCAAGCGGGAATTCCGGCGCTTGTGGATCGTGCGGATCAATGCCGCCGCCCGCATGAACGATCTTTCCTACAGCAAATTCATGAATGGGTTGAAGAAATCAGGTGTCGAGCTCGATCGCAAAGTATTGGCCGAGCTTGCGGTATCTGATCCCGCCGGTTTTACCCAAATTGCCGCTCTGGCATCGCAGCAGCTCTAATGCCTTCGGTGTGGTGCGGCCGGCCCCATAAGGCACGGGGCCGGCCGCACCACACTGCAAAACCTCCCACCCTTCAGCATAGATTGAGCGACATCGTGGACAAGTCGATAGAAGGTATATTTCAGGAAGCCTTGGATGCCTTGGACGGCGTGTCGGGTCCCGAGGACTTGGAGGCGCTCAGCGTGCGCTACCTGGGGCGCAAGGGGCGTCTTACGGCCTTTTTGCGCAACATCGCCAATTTGCCGCCGGAGCAGCGCGCCGAGGCCGGCAAGCAGGCCAACCTTGCCAAAAAGAAACTCGAGCAGGCCATCGCCGCCCGCCGCGAACAACTGGATGCCGGCGCGCAGGGGCGGGCCTGGATCGATGTCACGCTCCCCGGGCGCAAGGCCCGTCCGGGAACCCTGCATCCCATCACGCGGGTGACGCAGGAAATCTGCGATATTTTCCTGCGCATGGGGTTCCGTATCGCCGAAGGACCGGAGGTCGAGTCGGATTATTACAATTTCGAAGCCCTCAATGTTCCCAAATACCACCCGGCGCGGGACATGCAGGATACCTTCTACATATCCGACACGGTCGTCCTGCGGACCCAGACCTCGCCGATGCAGATCCGGGTGATGGAGCAGCAGGCCCCGCCGGTGGCCGTCGTGGCTCCCGGTAAGGTCTACCGCTGCGATTCCGATTTGACCCACACCCCGATGTTTCACCAGGTCGAGGGCCTGCTGGTGGACGAGGACGTCTCGTTTGCCGACTTGAAAGGCATCTTGACGGCCTTCGTGCATGCCATGTTCGACGCGCAGACCAGCCTGCGCTTCCGTCCCAGCTTTTTCCCCTTTACCGAACCCAGCGCCGAGGTGGATATTCTCTGTGTCATGTGCCGGGGGCGGGGCTGCCGGGTCTGCTCCCAGTCCGGCTGGCTCGAGATCCTGGGCTCCGGCCTGGTGCATCCCAATGTTTTCCGCAGCGTCGGCTACGACACCGCGCGCTATTCCGGATTTGCCTTCGGCATGGGGGTCGAGCGCATCGCCATGCTCAAATACGGCATCGACGATATTCGGAAATTCTTCAACAATGACCTGAGATTTCTAAGGCAATTTTAACATGAAAGTCAGTTTGAGTTGGCTGAAGGAATATGTCGCGCTTGAGTGGGATGCCCAGCGTCTGGCCGAAGCTTTGACCATGGCCGGTTTGGAGGTGGATACCCTCTATGACCGCTTTGCCTATCTGCGGGACGTGCAAGTGGTGAAGGTCGAAACGGTTCGTGCCCATCCCGGGGCCGACAAATTGAAGCTGTGCGACGTTTCCACCGGCAACCGCAAGGCCACCGTGGTCTGCGGCGCGCCCAACGTGAAGGAGGGAATGATAACGGCCCTGGCCCTGCCCGGCGCGGTTTTGCCCGACGGCCGCACATTGACGGAAACCGAGATTCGCGGCGTGACCTCCCATGGCATGCTCTGCAGTGAAGCGGAACTTGAACTGGGCGCGGACGCAAGCGGCATCTGGTCCCTTCCCGAGGACCTGCCCCTGGGCGCGACCCTGGCCGAAGCCTTGCGCCTGTCGGACCTCGTCCTGGATATCGATCTGACCCCCAATCGGCCGGATTGCCTCAGCATCATCGGCGTGGCCCGCGAGGCCGCCGCCCTGCAGGGCGGTGCGCTCCGTTATCCCGACATCCGGCAAAACGACAAGGGTCAGGCCATCGCCAAGCTCACCAGCGTTACCATCGAAGACCCGGATCTTTGCCCGCGCTACACGGCGCGTCTGATCGAGGAGGTGCGCATCGGCCCCTCCCCGGCCTGGCTCCAGGATCGCATCCGATCGGTGGGCATGCGGCCCATCAACAATGTCGTCGACATCACCAATTTCGTCATGATGGAGCTCGGCCAGCCGCTGCACGCCTTTGATTTCGACTGCCTGGAAGGGCATCGCATCGTGGTGCGGCGGGCGCGGGAAGGGGAAACCTTCATCTCGCTGGACAATAAAGAGCGGGTGCTCGACAGCCAGATGCTGATGATCTGCGACGGGGCGCAACCGGTTGGCATCGGCGGGGTCATGGGCGGCTTGAATTCCGAAGTCACCACCACCACGCGCCGCGTCCTGCTGGAAAGCGCCTGTTTCAACCCGGTCAGCATCCGCCGGACCGCCAAACGGCTGGGGATCAATTCCGAGGCCTCCCATCGTTTCGAGCGCGGGGTCGACCCGCAGGGCACCGTGGCGGCCCTGAACCGGGCGGCCCACCTAATTGCCGAACTCGGCCAGGGACGGCTGGTGGAGGGGCATATCGACGTGCATCCGGGGGCCTGCGAGCTGCCCGCCATCCGGCTGGATGTGGACCGGACCAACCGCCTGCTGGGTACGGCCCTCACGGCGGAGGAAATCGTACGCTTGCTGACCGCCATCGAGATCGAGGCCGCCGTCGATTCGGACGGAGCCGCCATCACGGCCAGGCCGCCCTCTTTCCGGGTGGACATCCACCAGCCCGAGGACCTGCTCGAGGAAATCGCCCGCCTATGGGGCTACAACCGCATCGCCCCCCGCAGGCCCCACGTGGCCGCCATGAAGGCGCGCCCCGACCGCTCGCTTGCGGTCCGGTGCGCTTTGCGCAATTTATTGATTGGCTTTGGTTTTGCCGAGACGATCAACTACAGCTTCGTCAGCGAACGGGCCGTCCGCCAATTGCGCCTGGCCGAGGATGATTCCCGCCGGGCGGTGGTCGAGATTCTGAATCCCCTCACGGAGGACCAGAATGTCATGCGGACCTCACTGGTCCCGGGGCTCATCGAAACCGCGGTGCGCAACCTCGCCCAGCAAACCAAGGACATCAAAATTTTCGAGATCGGCAAAACCTTTATCAGCCGGGGGGTTGATTGCCTGCCTGAGGAGCGCACCGTCCTGGCGGCCCTGTGGACCGGCTTGCGCCACGAGGTTGCCTGGAACCGAACCAGTGCCGCATGCGACTTCTACGACATCAAGGGGGCCTTGGAGGGGCTGCTCGAAGGGCTGCAGGTCAGCGCCATACGCTTCTCCCGCCCTGGCACGGAAAAGGCGCCCTACCTGCAGGAGGGCGTTGCGGCCGAAGTTGCGGTCGGGGAGCGGACCATCGGGTTGGTCGGCCAATTGCACGGCGAGGTTTTGTCCAGTTTCGATTTGAAACAGCCGGCCTACCTGTTTGAAATCGATCTGGAGCTGCTGCTGCCCCTGATCCCCGCACAGACCACGGCAGCGCCCCTGCCACGCTATCCCGCCACTTCCCGGGATATTACCCTGATCGTGGACGAGGATCTCGAAGCCCAGCATGTTTTGTCGGCCATTCAGGGGATGAAGCATGATTTGATTGAAAACGTCTGGATTTTTGATGTATTCAAGGGCAAGCCGATTCCCACCGGCAAAAAGAGCCTTTCGCTGCGGGTCGTCTACCGCTCGCCGGAGGCAACCCTCGAGGACGAGTCGGTGAATGCGGTCCACCGCGATTTGACCGCCCAGTTGTTGACGGTCTGCGAAGCCGACCTTCCCGTCTGAGGGTTTTGACCAGCAGGCCTTCCTGTCGGAGGAGCTGATGCCTTCGGAAGCGACGCAGCCGGACAAGCTTTATTATCGCATCGGCGAAGTGAGTGCGATAACCGGTGTCCCGTCCTATGTCCTGCGGTTCTGGGAGGGGGAGTTCCCGACCATCAAACCGCGCCGCACCGAATCCGGACAGCGTTTGTACCGCCCGGAGGACGTCGAGCGGATCCGCCTGATCAAGGATCTTCTGCACCGGCAGAAATTCACCATTCGCGGTGCCCGGCGTTTTATCAGGCAAAAGGAGGCCTCCCCCCAGGGGCAGTTGCAAAGGGACTTGAACGCCATCCGCGAGGACCTTCTGGCCATTCGCCGGCTTTTGTCCTGAGCGGCGCCTGCCAGCTGAAACCTGTTGACAAAGCATTGGTTTTGTCCTAAATATCGATCCTTGGAAGCGGGCATAGCTCAGTTGGTAGAGTACAAGCTTCCCAAGCTTGGTGTCGCGAGTTCGAGTCTCGTTGCCCGCTCCAACTTCCGCCTTTTTTCAAAAGGTCGTTTAAGGGAAGCGTTATGTATGGAACCGGGAAAGTAACCTATTGATCATGGTGCCTTGCATGAGTACATAACGTCTCGGGCCATCATTAAGGTGTACCTGGTTTTAAAACGGGCGGAAGCCCGTTTTTTGTTTTTTTGAAGTCGGTGACAGACAATGATGACGCCAGAAGAAAAGAGCGAAGATCGTTCAGAAGAAATAAGAAAATCCTCGCGGCAGGAAAGAGAGCGGCAGATTGTCGAAGAGATTCGCGCGATGGCCGAGGCGCTTTGCCGCGACGAAGCCCTGGAGTTGGTTTTTATCGAATTCCACCGTGAACCCCAGGGGCGTGTTTTGCGGCTCTACATCGATAAACCGGGCGGCGTAACGCTGGATGACTGTGCCTTGGTCAGTCGGCAATTGGGAGATATCCTTGATGCGACATTGGAAGATATCGGTCCCTATCGTCTGGAAATTTCTTCGCCCGGCGCCAATCGCCCCCTCGGCCGTGCGGAAGATTACGAGCGCTTCAAGGGCGAAAAAGTGCATATCAAAACCAGACGGCCTTTGGACGGCCGAAAGAACTACAAAGGCATTCTTGGCGGCATCGACAATGGACGTGCCGTTGTGCGGTGCGACAACGAGGAGATCAGAATATCTTTAGAAGAGATATCGATTGCACGGCTTGTCAATTATAATGGAGAAAAGTAATGTTTGTAGCGGATATAAAGCGCGTCGTCGACCAGATTAGCCGAGACAAAGGAATTGATCGCGAGATTTTGATCAGTGCGCTTGAAGAGGCACTCAAATCGGCTGCACGGAAAAAGTTCGGAAGTAAAATCGACATTGAAGTGCAGTACAATGACGATTCCGGCGAAATCGAAGTCTTTCAATTCAAGGACGTCGTCGAGACGATCGAAGATCCGGCGCTGGAGATAACCTTGGAGGAAGGCCGCAAACTCGATACCGAATGCGAAATCGGCGACAGTCTGGGCACCAAGATGGACACCTCGACGTTCGGGCGCATCGCTGCGCAGTCCGCCAAACAGGTCATCATCCAAAAAATGAAGGATGCCGAAAAGGACGCCATCTACGCCAGCTTCATCGACCGCAAGGGGGAAATCATCAACGGCATTGTTCAACGCATGGACCGCGGCGATATTATCGTCAACCTAGGCCAAACGGAAGGGGTCCTGCCGGTTCGCGAACAGGTCCCGCGAGAGTCCTACCGCCGGGGGGATCGGGTCCGCGCCTATATTCTGGACGTCCTGCACGAAACGCGTGGGCCGCAAATCATCCTGTCGCGGGCGCACAAGGATTTTCTGATCGATCTGTTTAAAACCGAGGTCCCCGAGATCAGTGAAGGCATCGTCAGCATCATGGGTGCTGCCCGTGAACCGGGGGTGCGCGCCAAAATTGCGGTTTCCTCGAACAATTCGGATATCGATCCTGTGGGCGCCTGCGTGGGGATGAAGGGCAGCCGTGTGCAGAACGTGGTTCAGGAGCTCAGGGGCGAGAAGATCGACATTATCCCCTGGCATGTGGATGCGGCCAAATTTGTTTGCAATGCGCTCGCGCCCGCCGAAATCTCGCGTGTCATCATCGACGAGTCCAATCGTTCGATGGAGGTTATCGTCCCCGACGACTACCTGTCCATTGCGATCGGTAAGCGCGGTCAAAATGTCAGGCTGGCCTCCAAGCTGACGGGCTGGCACCTCGATGTGCAAAGTGAATCGCGCTATAACGAAACGATGAAAAGCGGCTACGAATCACTCGTCGCGCTGCCGGATGTCGGCATCAGTTTGGCCGATGCCTTGTACGAAGCCGGCTTTTTTTCCGTCGATGAGATCAGCATTGCAACCGTTGACGAGTTGATGCAGGTTCGCGACGTAGACGAAGAAAAGGCGCGGGAGCTCATTGCCGCAGCGCGGCAGGCGGTTTTAGACGCCGAACGCCAAGCCGAAGAAGAGGAGATGGCGGAAGCGGCCACCGGCACCGAAGCCGAAGC
>CAYMQN010000004.1:0-36976 GCA_964392545.1 uncultured Desulfobacteraceae bacterium | reverse complement strand
GAAACGGAAGCCGAAACGGAAGCCAATATGCAAGCCGAAGACGAGGCGCCGCCGGATGATGAGGCGGAGCGCGATGTCCACCAGGAAGAACTAGAAGATCGTGCGGTTTCGGCCGACATCGATGATTCGACACCGCAGGCGCCGGTTGATACAGAAGTGAATTCCGAGTCAAAGGAATAGAGGCCGCATGAATCGGATCGGAGACGTCAGTTGGCGCAGCGACGATCGCACGATAGCTGCAGCAGGCCTATTGTAGGGGGAAAGCATGGCAAAAGTCAGGGTATATGAACTCGCCCGAGAACTCAACATGACCAACAAAGTGCTGATCGATAAGATGAGCCAGATGGGCATCGCGGTGAAAAGCCACATGAGCTCTCTTGAGGACGAGGCTGTTGCCGAAGTCAAGGGGGCGCTCTTCGGCAAACCTTCGGAAAAGGTCGAAGAGACCAGGGTCAAACCCACCGTCATTCGCCGCCGCCGCAAAAAGGTTGCCGAGTCGGCCCAGACCGAGGCGCCGGAAGGTGCCGAAGCGGTCGATGAGGAGGCCGGCGCTGCGGTGGAGGGGGCGCCTTCCGAAGCGCCCGCCGAAGAATTGCCGCCGGCGCCGGAAGCGCCTGTTGAAGCGCCGCCGGCCAAAACCCCCGTGGAAAAGGAACCCCCCGCGCGCGTGGTTTCCCAGGCCCCCAAGCCGGTGGAGGAAAAAACGGTCCGGGATACGCCCGTCGAAGCGGAAAAGGCACCTGCCGAACCCGAGCCGCCGGAAATTGAGGACGTTCCGCCCGAGGTTGAAGGCGAAGTCGAGGCGCCGCCGGCGCCGGAAGAAGGAAAGGCGGTCGAACCCCCTCCCGCCAAGCCGAAAAAGGATAAGAAGACCGAACCGGCGGCCAAAATCATCAAGCTTCCTCCCAAGCCCGTGGAAAAGCCCACGCCGCGGCCAACGCCCGGGGGGGAGGCGGTGGCGCAGCCGGCCAAACCCGATCTGGACGAAGCCGCTTCGCGCAAGAAGCGGCGCAAAAAGCGCACCGAGGAGGATCTGGATCGCAAGTTTTTCAAAAAGAAGATCGCCTTCCGGAAGAAATCGGTCATCGAAGGCGCTGACCTTTATTCCGGACAAGCGCGCTCCCGCAAGGGCCGCAAGGACGGCCGCGGGAAAATGGCCACCGGCCAGAAGACCCAGATCACCACGGCCAAAGCCATCAAGCGGAGAGTCAAAGTGGATGAAGCCATCGTGCTGTCGGAATTGGCCAAGCGCATGGGCATAAAGGCCAGCGAAATTATCAAGATGTTGATGGGTCAGGGCGTCATGGCGACCGTGAACCAGAGCATCGATTTCGATACGGCCGGCCTGGTTGCGGCCGAATTTGGATACGAGGTGGAAAAGGCCGCCTTCGAGGAGGATGAACTGATCAAGCTCGAACAGGATGAACCCGAAGCAATGGCGGAGCGCCCGCCCGTGGTCACCATCATGGGGCACGTCGACCACGGCAAAACCTCCCTGCTGGACGTGATCCGTAAAACCCATGTTACGGACCAGGAAGCCGGGGGCATCACCCAGCATATCGGCGCTTACAGTGTTTCCACCGAAAAAGGGCAGATCACGTTTTTGGATACTCCCGGCCACGAAGCCTTCACGGCCATGCGCTCGCGCGGCGCTCAAGTGACGGACATCGTCATCCTTGTGGTGGCCGCCGATGACGGCGTCATGCCCCAGACCGTTGAGGCCATCAATCACGCCCGCGCCTCCGACGTCCCGCTCATCGTGGCCGTGAACAAGATTGACAAGGCCGGAGCCGACCTGGATCGTGTCCACCGCGAGCTGGCCGAAAAGGGCCTGACCCCGGAAGCGTGGGGCGGCGATACGATTTTCGTCAAAGTTTCCGCAAAGCAGAAGATTGGCATCGAAGAGCTGTTGGAGATGATTCTGCTTCAAGCCGAAGTAATGGAGCTGAAGGCCAATCCCGACAAACAGGCTTTCGGGCACGTGGTTGAAGCCAAGCTCGATTCCGGCCGAGGTCCCGTGGCTACGGTGCTGGTCAAGGAAGGTACCTTGCGGGCCGGCGACCCGGTGGTCTGCGGCGTCCATTTCGGTAAAGTGCGCGCGATGCTCAACGATATGGGCAACCCCGTCGACGAAGCCGGACCCTCCATTCCCGTGGAGGTGTTGGGTCTTTCCGGTGTCCCGATGGCCGGGGACGAAATGATCGCCTTGAAGGACGAAAAAGATGCCAAGCAGGTCAGCCTCCATCGGACCCAGAAGCAGCGCACAAAGGAATTGGCCAAATCAAACCGCATGAGCCTGGACAATCTGTTCGAAAAGATGAAGGAGGGCGAGGTCAAGGACCTCAACCTGATCATCAAGACCGATGTCGACGGCTCCATGGAAGCGTTGAAAGATTCCCTGGTCAAGTTGTCGAACGAAGAAGTCAAGATCAATGTGGTGCATTCCGCTTCGGGCACTATTACGGAGTCCGACGTGTCGCTGGCCGCGGTCTCCAATGCGATCATCATCGGTTTCAACGTCCGGCCGACGCCCAAGGTGCAGGCCCTGGCCTCCGAAGAGGGCGTGGATATGCGCTATTACAACGTGATTTACGACGTTATCAAGGAGATCAAGGATGCCATCGCGGGCATGATGGAATCCATTTTCGAGGAACGCATTCTGGGACGGGCCGAAGTGCGGCAAGTTTTCCATATTCCCAAGGTGGGGGCCATCGCGGGCTGTCATGTCACGGATGGCAAAATCGAACGCGGACAGTTGATGCGCTTGCTGCGCGACGGGGTGGTTTCCTTCGAGGGCAAAAACGCATCCCTGCGCCGTTTCAAGGAGGACGTCAAGGAGGTCCACAGCGGCTACGAGTGCGGTATCGGAATCGAGAATTTCAACGACATCAAGGTCGGCGACGTCATCGAGTGCTATTATCTCGAGGAGATTCGCCCGGAAGTGCAGTAAACACTCCTGGTGCTGCGCATCATGTACGCTGCGGTTAAGATGCCGAAGACACGTCAAGCGGCGGTAAAGCCATGGTAGTCGGTGTGGGGCGCGTCATATATCGGATTCATGACTGTCGCTCTTTGAAAGGCAAGCGAAAGATCGTCAAGGCCATTATTGCGCGGCTGCGCAATCAGTTCAATGCCTCGGTCGCCGAGGTCGAGGCCAATGACATCCACCACAGAGCCGAAATCGGTTTCAGCATGGTGGGCAATAACCGCGGGGTGATCAACTCCAAAATGGACAAATTTTTCAATATGGCGGAAGATTTGGGGTTGGCCGAAGTCATCGATATGGAAATGGAAATTATCAGCTTATGACCTCTTTCTCACGCGCCGAGCGCGTCGGACGGCATATCCGCAACACGATGGCCGATATTTTGCTGCGCGAGGTCAAGGATCCCCGCTTGAAAAGGGTGACCATTACGAGCGTCGACGTGTCGCCCGATCTGCGATCGGCCAAGGTTTATTTTGCCACTTCCGGCGACGAGGGCCAGATCGAGCGCGCCATGGAAGGGTTTCACAACGCGCGCGGCTACATCAAAAAGCTGCTAGGCCAAGAGCTGGGGCTGAGGTACATGCCCGAGATTCGATTTTACTATGATGACTCTCTCGATTACGGCGCCCGTATGGAGGAGCTTTTCCGATCGATAGGTGAGGCAGATGGACACCGTCATCGACCGAATGACGACTAGTCGGTCCCTTTTCCTGGCCACTCACATCAACCCCGATGGCGATGCCATCGGATCGCTGCTGGCACTGGGACTGGGACTGCGACAATACGGCAAACGCATCTATATGTACAACGCAAGTGCCATTCCGGCGGTGTATCGCTTTCTGCCGGATGTGGACCGGATTCAGGCGGCCCTGCCCGGCGCATCGGAGTGGGATGCCGCTGTCATCCTGGATTGCGGTGATATCGATCGGATCGGAGGGGCTGCGGATTACGTGCGCGGCCTGCCGGCGATCATCAACATCGATCACCATGTGACCAACACGGGGTTCGGGGATTACCGGCTTGTCGATGCGGAGGCCTGCTCGTCGGCCGAAATTGTCCACCGGCTTTTAAAGCGCCTGGGGGTCAGCTTCACGCAAGCCATAGCCACGGCCGTCTATACCGGCATTTTGACCGATACGGGGTCGTTTCGCTTTGCCAACACCAACAGCGCCGCCTACGCAATCTGTGCCGAAATGGTGGAGCACGGCGTGGATCCCTACACGGTTGCGCAGCATGTGTACGGCACCTATTCCCTGGGCCGCATCAAACTGTTGAATATGGCGCTTGATTCCATTGAAATTTCGGCCAACGGGAAATTGTCGCTGATGACCTTGACGCGCGAGATGTTCGAGGAGACCGACACCAATTCCGAGGATGTGGACGGTATGATCAACTATGCCAAGCGCATCGAAGACGTCAAGGTGGCGGCGCTGATCATGGAAAATTCCAACGGTGCGGCCCAAAAGCGGTTTCATGTCAGTCTGCGGTCCGACGGAACCGTGGATGTTGCCGAGATTGCCGCCTCCTTCGGCGGAGGCGGACACTTCAACGCCGCCGGATTCGGGGTGGAGTCTTCGCTGCCGGAGCTTAAGAAAACCATCATCACTTCCATTGCGGAAAGGCTGTAAACGTGCGGCATGGAGGATGGCATTCTGATCATCGACAAACCCGCCGGCTGGAGTTCCGCTCAGGTGGTCGGCAGGGTCAAGAAAGTGACCGGGGCCGGCAAGGTCGGTCATGCCGGCACCTTGGATCCGTTTGCCACCGGCGTGCTGGTTTGCCTCCTCAACCGGGCGACCCGCTTGGCCCAATTCTTCCTTAAGGGGGATAAGCGTTACGAAGCCGAGCTTTGCCTGGGGACGGCAACCGATACCCAGGACGGCACCGGCCGTGTTTTGGCCGTAAGGCCGGTGCCCGATTTTACACCCGCACAGCTGGCCCAGGTGTTCGAGGGCTTTGTCGGCGTCATCGAGCAGAGGCCGCCGGTTTATTCAGCCTTGAAACATCAGGGGGTGGCACTGTATAAATTGGCCCGCCAGGGCCGGCCCGTGCACAAACCGGCGCGCCAGGTCTGCATTCGGGCGCTGACGATCCATAAAATCGTGCTGCCCAAGGTGCAGTTTTCGGTTACCTGCTCGGGCGGCACTTATATCCGGACGCTTTGTGCGGACATCGGCCGCACCCTGGGTTGCGGCGGGCATCTCGGTCAATTGCGGCGAACGAGGAGCAGCGGGTTCGACATCGAAGAGGCCATCAGCCTGGAGACGTTGGCCGATTTGGCCGGAGAACACCGACAAGCGATTCCCCTGATCCCGCCGGGGGAGGCGCTCAAGGACATGCCCGCGCTGCGAGCGGATCCGCCGACCGCCGCGCGAATCAAATTCGGCGGGGTCATCGGCATGAGGGATTTCACCGATTTACCGCCTGATGCAACGGTAATGAATAAGGGTGAGAAGAGAGCCCATTACAAAGTTCTCGATTACGAAAACAAGCTGATTGCGGTCGTGGCTGCAATCCCCCAGCAGGAAACCTTCACTTACTGCGGGGTCTTCATCTAAACGATATCGGCTTGGTTGACTTGGTTCCGGCAATTAGGACCGCCCGGCAACGCACGGGAAAACGCGGCGGGTTCTCACATTAAAGACGCGCATCATTTCATCAAGAGGAGGCTAGAAGACGGTGGTATTTACAACTGAAGATAAAAAACGGCTGATCGAACAGTACAAACTGCACGATACGGATACCGGGTCGCCGGAAGTTCAAGCAGCATTGCTGACCCACCGCATCACGTATCTGACCGAGCATCTCAAACTGCATAAAAAGGATCATCACTCGCGGCGGGGCCTGCTGATGCTCGTTGGTCGCCGTCGACGCTTGCTCAACTATGTCAAGAACAAGGATGTGAACCGCTATCGATCGATTATCGACAACCTCGGCTTAAGGCGTTGATGCCCTGCGGCGGTTTTTCGGCGCTGGCGGACAGGGGTGATTCTCTGCCGAAGCGTGTTGGAAACCGTGTGACGCAAGCTGGAATCATGCCGTTCATCTTAGAGGTTTTCGGACTGCCGCATTGGGCGGCAGACGCAATCGCTCGTAGGCCAGCAAGATTGCGACCGTAACGCTCGGCGTGTGCCGATCGGGGTGCGCAATCGGCAGGAGACAAAATGGAAAAATTGCTAAAAACTGATATCGGGGGGAGAACCCTGAGCATTCAGACCGGCAGGTTGGCCAAACAGGCCTCGGGCGCCGCGCTGGTTCAGTATGGGGAAACCATGGTGCTGGTCACCGCCGTTTCGGCCAAGGAGGAACGGCCGGGCGACTTTTTGCCGCTGACGGTCGAATATCAAGAGAAGATTTATGCCGCCGGAAGAATTCCCGGGAATTATTTCCGCAGGGAAATCGGCCGGCCCAGCGAGAAGGAGACGCTCACGGCGCGTTTGATCGACCGTCCCGTCCGTCCCCTCTTCCCCAAAGGCTACCGCTTCGAGACCCAGGTGATTGCCACGGTGCTGTCCATGGACAAGGTCAACGACCCGGATGTCCTGGCCATGATCGGGGCATCGGCCGCGCTGGAATTGTCGGATATTCCTTTTGCCGGTCCGATCGCCAGCGTGCGGGTGGGCCGGGTCAATGGTGAATTCGTGGTGAACCCGCCACTGTGCGACTGCGACGAATGCGATATCAACATCATCGTGGCCGGATCGCGCAATGGCGTGGTCATGGTGGAGGGCGGGTCGGATATGGTCAGCGAGGCGGATATGCTGGAGGCCATTTATTTCGGTCATCAAGCCATCCAGCCGATCATTGACATGCAGCTCGAACTCAAGGAAGCCTGCGGGGTCGCCAAGCGTGATTTCACGCCCCCGGAGAAGGACCCGGAGTTGGTCGGCCTCGTCGAGGAAAAGGCTCGCACAGCCCTTCGTGCGGCGCTGGACATTCCCGCCAAAGTCGCCCGCAACAAAGCGCTGCACGAGGCCAAGGCAGCCACCTTGGACGCCCTCGGGGAAGCTTATGCCGACCGCCGGGGTGAAGTGTTTGCCATTCTGGATGATCTTCAGAAGAGGGTTTGCCGGGACCTGATACTCAAGGAAGACCGCCGGATCGACAACCGCCGCTTTGATGAAGTTCGCCCCATCACCTGTGACGTCGGGCTGCTGCCGCGCCCTCACGGAAGCGCCCTTTTTACCCGTGGCGAAACCCAGGTCCTGGGCGTCTTGACCCTGGGCTCCGGACAGGACGAACAGCGCGTCGAAACCCTCAGCGGTGAAGAGTTCCGGCCCTTTATGCTGCACTACAACTTTCCGCCCTACTCCGTCGGAGAGACCCGGCGCATCGGCGGCCCCAGCCGCCGCGATATCGGCCACGGCGGTCTTTCCACCCGGGCGATCGAAAAAGTTCTTCCCGACAAGGAAGATTTTGATTACACGATCCGCCTGGTATCCGAAGTTCTGGAATCCAACGGATCGTCATCGATGGGAACCGTATGTTCGGGCATCATGGCCCTGATGGACGGCGGCGTGCCGATCAAGGCGCCGGTGGCCGGTATCGCCATGGGACTGGTCAAGGAGGCGGACAAGGTTGTCGTCCTCTCGGATATTCTCGGCGATGAGGACCACACCGGGGATATGGACTTCAAGGTCGCCGGTACGCGCGAGGGCATAACCGCCCTGCAGATGGATATCAAGATTCACGAGCTGCCCCAGGAGATTCTCGGGAAGGCGTTGGAACAGGCCCGGCAGGGGCGGCTGCATATTCTGGACAGAATGAATGCAGCCATCGCCTCCCCCCGCGCCAAGATATCCCCTTATGCACCGGCGATTATGACGGTTGAAGTCAAGCCGGATAAGATTCGGGAGATTATCGGCCCCGGTGGCAAAATGATTCGCATGATTCAATCGGAAACCAACACGCGGATCGAAATCGACGATTCGGGTCTGGTGAAGATCGCTGCCGTTTCCAAAGAGGACGGCGAGGCCGCCAAGAAAATGATCGATGACATCACCATGGAACCGGAAATCGGCCGGATTTACGACGGAACGGTCGTGCGGGTCATGGATTTCGGCGCCTTCGTGCAGATCATGCCCGGCACCGACGGTCTGTGCCACATCTCCCAATTAGCCACCCATCGCGTTTCCAGTGTTTCGGATATCGTCAAGGAAGGCGATCCCCTGAGGGTCAAAGTCCTTGAAATCAACCGCGACGGGAAGATTCGCCTGAGCCACAAAGCAGTTCTCGAAGAAGAAGGTAAAAAAACGGATGGATCAGGCCGTAAATAAAACCGTCCTGGCCAACGGCATTACGATCCTGACCAAGGAAATGCCGCATGTCCGCTCCGTGTCGATGGGGGTCTGGGTCAATGTGGGGGCGCGGGATGAAAGCCCGGAAGAAAACGGGCTTTCGCACCTCATCGAACACATGATCTTCAAGGGGACGCGGAAGCGGACGGCCTATCAAATTGCCAAGGAATTCGATGCCATCGGCGGACAGACCAACGCCTTTACGGCCATGGAGAACACCTGCTACCATGCGCGGGTGTTGGCGTCCCATCTGGATACCATGGTCGATATCCTCACCGATATTTTTCTCAATTCCGTTTTCGAAGCGCGCGAAGTCGATCGTGAACGTCCTGTCATCCTTCAAGAGATCGGCATGGTAGAGGACAGTCCGGAAGAGTTCATTCATATCTTCGCCGGGAAGAATTACTGGGGCGACAATCCCTTGGGGCGCTCCATCCTGGGAACGCCTGAAAATGTACTCCGTTTTGATGCGGAAGCGGTTCGTGATTTTTTCCTCCGCGCCTACCAGCCCGATCGCATTCTGGTGGCGGCCGCCGGGCAGGTATCGCATTCGGCCTTTGTGGAGCGGATTGCGCCCGCATTCGAAAAAATCCCACCGGGCGGCGGATTTCCGCAGCGTTGGACCCCCGCCGGGGGCCGCCGTATCGATTTTTGTCATCGCCAACTCGAACAGGTGCATATCTGCCTGTCCAGCCCGGGGCTGGCAACCACGGATCCTGAGCGGTTCGCCTTTTCCCTGATGAATTCAATTCTGGGGGGCAACATGAGCTCCCGGCTTTTCCAGGAAATCCGTGAGAAGCGCGGATTGGCCTACGCGGTCTATTCCTATTTGGTATCCTACGAGGATACGGGCATGTTCGGTGTGTATGCCGGCGTCGAGCCAACCCGGGCGCTGGAGGTATCCGCCCTGATTGCCGGGGAGATGCGCCGCCTAAAGCAAATGCCCGTGCTGGCCGAAGAACTCAGGGACGCCAAGGAGTTTACCAAGGGGAATATGCTTCTGGCCAGCGAGAGTACGGACAATCAAATGGTAAGACTGGCCCAGGGCGAAATCAATTTCCAACGCTATGTTCCCATCGAGGAAGTCGTCGACAAGGTTGAAGCCGTAACCCCGGATGATATTCAGGCCTTGGCGTCCCGGTTGTTTGAGGACGACCACCTGGTACTCTCCTTGCTGGGGCCGCTTGCGGATATCACCGCTTTCCAAAGTGCCGTTCACCTGGACTAGCAGCGGCTTCAAGGGATGGTTCTCCATGAACGACCTTGCCCCTCCCGTACTTTCACTTCGGCGCCTGCGACCGGAATCCGATGCGGATATTCCGCTACCCCGGTATATGACCCCCGCGGCGGCCGGGATGGATGTCCATGCCGCCGTCGACACGCCACTGACCCTCCCGGCGGGTGCGATTCGGCTGGTTCCCACCGGTTTTGCCATTGCGCTGCCCGAAGGTTTCGAAGCCCAGATCCGACCCCGCAGCGGACTGGCGGTGAAGCATGGCATCGGGCTCATCAATGCGCCGGGCACCATCGATGCCGATTACCGTGGGGAAGTCAAAATCGCCTTGATCAACTTGAGCGACACGCCTTTCACGATTCACCGCGGCGACCGGATTGCCCAGATGGTCATCCAGCGCGTCTACCAGGTGCGCCTGACCGTCGTCGAAGATCTTCCGGACACCGTGCGCCAGAGCGGCGGTTTCGGGCATACCGGCATCGGTCGAGCTTCGGACTGATGTGAGATTAGGCGCATGGCGGAAGCAGATCGCGCGCGTGACCAGACAGCGATGACGGTATGCATGCTGGCCAGCGGCAGTAAAGGCAACTGCATCTATGTCGGTGCCGGTGACAAGGCCCTTCTGATCGATGCAGGCTTGAGCGGTCGTGAAATCGAACGACGGCTCAGCCAACGGCGCCTGTCGCCCGATGGCCTGCAGGCGATTGTCGTCTCCCACGAGCATACGGATCACATTCGCGGCGTCGGCGTGCTCGCACGGCGCTACCGGCTGCCCGTTTATATCTCGGCGGAAACCGAAAGTGCGGCGCTTTCACAGTTGGGAAGCCTGCCGTGTACCCGCTATTTCAGGACCGGCGTTGCTTTTAGCCTTCCGCCCTTTACCCTTCACCCCTTCCCCGTCTCCCACGATGCCGTGGATCCCGTAGGCTTTACGATCAGCCGCAATGACTGCCGTATCGGGATCGCCACGGACCTCGGCGTGGCCACCGGCCTGGTGAAAGAACATCTCAAGGCGTGCCATCTGCTGGTCATCGAGGCCAATCACGATCCCGATATGCTGATCAACGGCCCCTACCCCTGGCCATTGAAGCAGCGCATCAAAAGCCGCAATGGGCACCTCTCCAACGCTGCGGCCGAAGATTTGTTGCGGGCGGTCATGCATACCCATTTGAAGCATGTCGTTCTCGGGCATCTGAGCGAGACGAACAACACTTCCGGGCAAGCGCTCAAGATTGTCGGACAGGCCGTGGGAAACCGTGCCATCCGTATCACCGTCGCCCGCCAGGACTGCTCGGGACCCATTTTAACCCTTTGAGAACCATCCGCCCCATATCTTGCGCAATGGCCTGGAAATCATCACAACCGGTAGGTTTTTGCGTTCCATTACGGGCATTATTTGAAACGCAAGCACGCACGTGTTTTGGGTGGAGATCTTTTTTCCTATTTTTCAATATCTTGTGTTGCTTCAGCCTAAATTCTACCACAGATGCTGCAAACCCGTCGCTTTCATTAAAATTTTGTCATAAAATCAGTAGGTCACATTCGACCTTCGGTTGAACTGCCCTGTTTTATGTGCTACCTTTTCCGTTCAAGAGCCTCATCTTCATCGGCTGACCCCAGACGTTGAAACGAGACGGCTGCTGCACATGCGCTAGGATCCCGGTACGAAGAAAGGTCTTGGATAATGGAGAGGGCCTGCCGCCAGAACGATACACCTGCCGCCAAGATGGCATTGTCGGATGAGAGCGTTAGCGACGCAGCGACGCCCGCCGTCGACGTCATCGAACTTGCCGAAGATGTCCATCGCTCCCGCCTGAAGCGGGATTATCTCATCAACAAACTCAATTATATCAATTTCCAGAATGGGACCATTCAGGTGGTTCTTGTCCATCGGCGTTTCCAGCGCACCATGACCGCCAAGGCCCGTCCGCAGCCTTGTTCCGACAAGCATTTGAAATGTCTCTGGGTCGAACCGGAAAAGATGGCCCCGCTGGTGGAGATGTATCGTTTAGCCTCCTTCTATGTGGATGACGGCGCCACGGCGCTCATGGTCGAAGCCCGCGTCACGGCCATGACCGCCGACGGCTTGGAGGTCGAGCTCCCCCAGGAGTGCTGGGAAATCACCAACCGTCGGGAGCCCCGTATCGCCTGCGACGATGTTCCCGTCCAGGTCATTCAACACAGCATGCTTTTCCGGGGGGTGCTGCGCGAGTTCAGCACCAGCTCGTTTCTGGTGGAACTCGACATCAACCCGCCGCAGACCTTCCAGTGCATCGATACCCATCAGCCCCTCAATCTAATTGTATACGACGGCAGCGACCTCATCTATTCCGGTGATTTCAAAATTTTAAAGCACGATAGCGGAAGGCGGCAGCGGTGTTTCGTGCTGGAACCCCTGGCCCAGCCGATCCATCGCTACAACCCCAAAGCCTATCGCAGCAAGCGTCTGAAGCTCAAACCGACCCCCAATGTCGTCTTTCAGCACCCGCTCACGCGGCAGACCGCCAACCTGAAAGTCCTCGACCTTTCCGGATCGGGCCTTTCGGTGATCGAGGGGGTCGGCAGCTCCCTGCTGCTGCCGGGCATGATGCTCCCGGGTGTCGAACTCATTTTCGCCGACAGCTTGACCATACGCTTCAAAGCCCAGGTGCTCTACCGCAATTTTTCCGATGGTCATGAAGATGCCTCCGAGATTACCAACGGCCTGGCGATCATCGACATGGAAAGCAACGAGCATTTGAAATTGCTTTCCCTGCTCCATCAGGCCGACAATAAAAATTCCTACATCAATACGCGGGTGGAGATGGATGCCCTGTGGGACTTCTTTTTCGAAACGGGATTCATCTACCCCAAAAAATATGCCTACATCCAGGCCAACAAGGAAAAAATCAAGGAGACCTACTGGAAGCTCTACACCCAGAATCCCACCATTGCCCGACACTTCATCTATCAGAACAAAGGGCGCATCATGGCGCACATGGCCATGGTGCGCCTCTACGAAAATGCCTGGCTGATTCACCACCATGCCGCCCGCAAAAGGGCCATGGTGCGCGCGGGGCTGACGGTGCTGAACCAGATCGGCTGCTTCACCTACGACTCCCATCGGCTGTATTCGATGCACATGAAGTACCTGATGTGCTATTTTCGCCCTGAAAACCACTTCCCCCACAGTGTCTTCGGCGGTTTCAACCGTTACGCGAAGGATCAGAACGGCTGCTCGATCGACGAGTTCGCCTATTGCCATATCCCCAAAGAGACGGAGGTTTTCGAAGTTCTGCCGCCGGAATGGGAGTTGTCACCGTCGAGTGAATCCGATCTACAGGAATTGGGGCATTGGTATCAGCATTTTTCGGGAGGGCTCATGCTCGACTGCCTGGACCTCGAGCCGCTTGGGTTCGACTCCCGGGAGCTGATCGATGAATACCGCCGGCACGGCTTCGCCAAAGAGCGGATCGTTCTGTCGCTCAAGAAGAAGGGACGGCTGTGCGCCTGCCTCGTGGTGCATCGCACCAATATCGGCCTGAACCTGTCCGACCTCACCAACTGCGTCAAAGTTCTGATCGTCGACAGCCGCGACATGGAGCGGGCCGTTATCGAAAATACCCTGCGGCGGCTTTTTCGCGACTATCAGCTTTGCGCCGATATGCCGGTGCTGATCTATCCCGTCGAGGCGGCTGAGAAGCTCCACATCCAGGCCGAAAAAAAATATTGCCTGTGGATTTTGAATACACGCCATTCGGACAAGTATTTCAAATTTATCGACCGCATGTTTCGTCTGGCGAACCATTCCGAAACACCGTCTGCAGGAGCGGTCCGCAAAACCGGGAGAATCGATCCTTCGGACAGCCAGCCTGGCTGAGGCGGCGTTGACACTATGGATAACTGTCCCCTTTACAACAGCCGGATTGTCGATAATTATGTCAAGCTGATCAAAAAGCATTATCGGCATGTCGACATCTGCGCTTTGTTGAAGTACGCCGGGATGACCTCTTACGAGGTCGCCGACCAGGGGCATTGGTTTTCCCAGGACCAGATCAATCGCTTCCACGAGCGGCTCGCGCACGTCACGGGGAATGACGCCATCGCCCGTGAAGCGGGACGCTTTGCCGCCTCGCCGGGATCCCTGGGCATTGTCCGGCAATATGTGCTCGGCATGCTCGAGCCCTCCCGGGCCTATGCCATCATCGGCAAAATGGCCGCCAACATCACCCGCTCGAGCACCTTCGAATCCAAAAAGCTGACCTCCAACAAGGTTGAAATCAAGGTGCATGTCAATCCGGGGGTTCGCGAAAAGCCCTTCCAATGCGAAAACCGCACGGGCTTTTTCGAATCGGTCACCCTGGCCTTCAGCAACCGTCTGCCGGTCATTGAACATCCCGAGTGCATTTTCCGCGGCGACGCTTGCTGCCGCTACATCATCTCCTGGGAGAAGTCGCCATCCGGCCTTCTCAAGCGCGTCCGCAATTTGCTCCTCGTGATCCTCACGCTGTCCTTTTTCCCGGGTCTGATCGTGAGCAGCCATGTGACCGTTACCATTCTTCTGCCCCTCTCCGTACTCAGCTTGTTCGCGCTGAGCCTCTTTGCTGAAATGCTGGAGAAAAACGAACTCAAAACGACCCTGAGCAATCTGCGCAACTCGACGGAAAACCTCGTCGACCAGATCAATCTGAATTACAACAACAGCCTTCTGGCCAATGAAATCGGTTTGGCCATTACCCAAAAGACCAGCATTGCCGATATTCTGCAGGAGGTGGTCGAAATCTTCAAAAAACGCCTGGATTACGATCGCGGCGTCATCCTGCTGGCCAACGAGGATCGCACGGCGTTGGAATTCAGCGCGGGGTACGGCTACTCCACCGCCTTGCTGCACCGCATCAAAAAGATCCATTTCCGCCTCGACAATCCCAAATCGAAGGGCGCTTTCGTCCTGTCCTTCAAGAAGAAGAAGCCCTTTTTGGTCAACAATATCAACGATGTCGAGGAGGAAATGTCGCCCCGCAGTCGAGAGTTTGCCAAGCTTTCGGGGGCGGAATCCTTTATCTGCTGCCCCATTATGAGCGATGGCGAACCGATTGGTATTTTGGCGGTGGACAATGTCCAGAGCAAGCGGCCGCTGGTTCAAAGCGATCTGAGTTTACTGATGGGCATCGCTTCCATCATCGGTGTCAGCATCCGCAACGCCGATCTGATCAAAAGCAAGGTGGGGCAGTTCAATTCAATTCTAAGGGTCCTGGCAGCCACCATCGATGCGCGGGATCCCCTGACATCGGGTCATTCCGAAAAAGTCACCGAATATGCCGTGGCCATCTGCGAGGAAATGGGCCTGCCCAATGACTATCGGGAGATGATTCGTGTTGCGGCGCTTCTGCATGACTATGGCAAGATCGGGGTGCCGGATGCTATCTTGAAAAAACCCGGGAAACTGACTTTCGACGAATTCGAGACGGTCAAAACACATGCCAGCCGCACGCGGGAAATCCTCGAGCAAGTCAACTTCGAGGGGGTTTTCGAGCAGGTACCCGAGATTGCAGGCGCCCATCATGAAAAGCTGGATGGTTCGGGGTATCCTCTGGGACTCAAGGGCAAGGACATTCCGTTGGGGGCGCGGATCATTGCCGTGGCCGATTTCTTTGAGGCCATTACCAGCCGCCGCCACTATCGCAACCCCATGTTTATCGAGAAGGCGCTCGTGATCCTAAAGGAAAAAAGCGGGGTGCACTTCGACGAGCGGGTCGTTTCGGCGTTTCTCGCCTACTACCGCAAGCAGCATTCCTGTGACGTGATTTCGCTCGCCTCCTGAACGCCCCCAAAGATTCACATCCTGCCGGTCACACCGTGGCCCCATCCGTTGGCGCCATCCCCGGGTGTTTGAGCAGGACGGCGCTTTTAGGCCGGACTACGGCCGGGACCCATGCCGGGAATCCGATTGTGATCCGAATGGTTCCTGCCGCCTCAAATGCGATTGCGGCCGAATTGGCGAAAATGCTCCGATTCGAGGAAGGCTTTGCGGTAAGACGCGTTGATCCGGTAGGCGATGAAGGTCGTCACGGGGTCCCGCGTGGTCCGGAGGGTGTTCAGCGTCCGTTTCAGGGTTTCCCGCCGGCTGTAATACGTGTTGCGCAGCGCGGTGAACCCTCGATAGACTTCTTCCCGGGACATGTTGCGGGGTTCATACACCAGGCGCGAGAGGCGGTAGTCCCTCCAGGCCTTGGGGAAATCGGTGTCGACAATGCGATCGTCCGCCACCAGTTCGTCCCATAATTGCGTGCCCGGCAGGGGGGTCGGTTTGGTGGTCTGGATGATATCGATGCCGGTGGCTTGGATGAACTTGAGGGTCGCCTCGAAAACGTCCGGCCGGTCATCGTCGCACCCCAGGACAAAAGCCCCCAGAACCGCAATGCCGGCCCGACGGATGGCACCGATGAGCTCGGCATAGCGATGCTGTTGGAGGTGCTTCAAGTTGATGCTCTTTTTGTAGGCTTGGAGCGTCTGGGGATTGACCGATTCCATGCCGATCAAAACGACCTTGATGCCGGCCTTTGCCGCCAGGCGCAACAATTCCGGATCTTCGCCGATCTGAAGCGACGCTTGTGCAAAAAAGATCTTGTTCAGCCCGGCATCGATCACCTGCTGAAAGAAGGCTTTGGTCCACCGGCGATCCCTGGGACCATGGCCGATGATGTTGTCGTCGGCAATCAGGACCTTGCGCTGGGGAATGGATTTCAATTCCCGCATCACCGATTCCAGTTGGCGCCGCCGGAAACGCCGCCCGTTAAATGCCGTCACCGAACAAAAGGTACAGTCCATGGGACAGCCGCGGGAGGTTTGGATGCTGCCCCAGCTATAAAAGGAATTCTTCAAGATGTCCCGGCGGGGCAGGGGCAAATCGTCCAGCTCCTGCCAATTGCCCTCGTACTTGCGGCGCAGGCGGCCGGCTTCGAGGTCTTTGATAAGCTCGGGCCAGACGGATTCCGCCTCGCCGATGACGACGGCATGGCAATAGGCGAGGGCTTCATCCGGCATCATCGAAACGTGAATCCCCCCCATGATGGTCGGTATACCCCGCTCCCGGTAGCGTTCGGCGATTTGATAGGCGCGGTGGACAGACGAGGTCATGGCCGTAATGCCGACCACGTCCGCTTCGCGAAAGGCAAAGGGTTCGATGTTTTCATCGATCACCTCGACCTCGTAGTGGGGCGGGGTGAGGGCCGCAATGTAGGGCAGATTGAGGGGCGGCCAGGTGGTGGCCCGCATGTTGCCCAGCACGGTTTTGTCGATGGCAGGGTTGATCAGGAGCAGTTTCGGCATGGTCGTGGAACCCCAATCGCTTGCGTTCAAGGCGTGATGTCGATGCTGCCGGGGGAATCGAAGAGCGGCGCGAGGCCCCTTGTGTCGATTCCCAAGCCATGCCCTTCAAAGGAGGGTGGTGCGGCGAGCATCCGCCAGCCCTGCGGGTCGTGGTTCAGATCCAGAAACAGCAGCGAGGAATAGCCCTCGTAATGGTAGAAGATGGCATGGCTTGCCGCGGCATACCAGCCTGCGGCATCCAGCACGGGACCCTCACCGACATGGGTGCCGAGCTGGCACTTCAGATGGTTGCGCTGGGCGAAATCGGCCAGTGCCATCAACCTGAGCAGTCCGCCGCATTTGGACAGTTTGAGATTGAATCCGTCGCAGGCCTGCGCCGCCGTCATCTTCCGGGCATCTTCCAGCGAACAGACCGATTCGTCCAGAATAATGTCGATACCGGTCTTGTCACGGAGCTGGTGCAGGCGCTGCGGTTCGGCGGCATGCAACGGCTCTTCGACAGCGACCACGCCATAGGGCGCCAGGGCCTCGATATGGGTCAGGGCTTCATCAAAGGACCATTTGCCGTTGGCTTCGATCCGCAGGGGCATCTCGGCGCCGACCATGGTGCGGATAAACGCAACGCGCCGGATGTTTTCCTGCAAATCGGATTTCATGAGAATTTTTACGGCGTCGATCGAAATGACCGGTTTCAAACGCTCGAAAAGGGCTTGAATGCTGTCCGTGGGCAGGAAGGGAATCGAAATGGAGCGGTGCGGCTGCCGGGTGGGCGGACGGCCGATAATGTCGCCGATGGGCTTCCGGGTGCGGCGGCCCAGGGCATCCAGCAGTCCCAACTCGATGGCGGTCAAGGCGGAAAGGCAGGCGTGCCGGGTGGCGCCGCGGCATTGCGTTTCGATCTCTCCCAGGAGCTGCGCAAGGTCGTCCAGGGTCTCGACGGTATTGGCAAACAAGAGAGGCGCCGCATGGTGACCGATTGCCGCGATAACGCTCTGGCAGGTTTCACCCGTCACGTATGGCCGGGGGGCACATTCGCCATAACCGCAGCCGCCATCGGCAAAGGTCATTTTTACGAGAATCGATTCCGCCGTGCGCCGATGAATCTGGGGCGAATGGAATCCGACCTTGAACGGCTTGCGATATTCGACGAGCTGAAGTTTCGATAATTTCATGGATGCGGCTGACTTTTCAGGAGGACGGCCGCTTTTCAAGGGCTTGCCGTTCGGCGGATAGCTCCTGGAGCAGTTGGCGGAGGGTCCACTTCTCCGATGTGGGCGTCAGGGTGGCCCACATGGGAGCGGGCAGCCCGGCACTGCGGTAGCTGGTGATCAACTGGTGCAGCTCGTTTTCGGCAATGCCGGCCATGATGATGGCCGCGGGCATGCGGGAGGCTTCCCCGCGGCCGGCCTGGTCCGGGCGGCCGAACAGATTTCCGAGGGTCTCCTCCAGGTCGGCACTGCCGGCATACAGCAGGGGCAGGTCGGCAACGGCGGCGGCGCTGAGCACCTCGTCGAGGGCGGTTTGGCCTTCCGGCGTAAAGCCGCAGATGAGAAGTTTGCGGGGGCCATACAGCGGCTGGGATGACCGCGAAACACGGCTGAAGGTGGCCTTGTCATTCATCGTTGGATTACCTGATACGTTCCGGTGGCCGTTGTCGGTGAAGACCGGCGTTGCCTGGTGAAATAAAGTTCATTATGGCACAAAGGCGCCCTTTCCACAACGTTTGCGGCGCCATCGAAAGCTGCGCATCCCACCCCACCCCTCCAGCTCGGGGCCGACCGGTCTGCCGCGGTTTCAAGCGGACCCGCGATCAGGCCACGCACATGGGGGCGGCCACTTCGGCGGCCTTGGCCTCGTCATAGAGCAGGGCAACCAGCCTCAGCGCAAATTCGATGGCCGTTCCCGGGCCCTGGCTGGTGACGCACCGGCCGTCCACGACGACGTGCTGCGCCACTGGCCGACCGTCGTGCAACTGGTCGGCGAAGGCGGGGTGGGCCGTGGCACGCTTGCCCTGGAGCAGGCCATGGTGGGAAAGCACCACGGCCGGGGCGGCGCAGATGGCGCCATACAAGCGGCCGGCGGACTGCTGCCGGCGCAGCATGCCCAGCAATGTCGGGGAATCGCGCAGGTGTTCCGCACCGGGCATGCCCCCGGGCAAAACGATCAAATCGAAATCCCGATCCCGGCAGGCCTCGATCGCACAGTCCGCCACGATGCGCACCCCCCGGGAGGCCGTAATCTGGCGTTCGCCCACCGATGCCACGGTCACTTGCGCCCCGGCACGCCGTAGAACGTCGATGATGCACACCGCTTCGATTTCCTCACTGCCGTCCGCGATCGGCACGAGAACCGAGCGCTGGCGATTTGCTTCGTGCATGCTGGTTGAGCCTCCCTTCCTCGACAGCCGGTCAGACGAGACGATGCCACCGGGTCATGGCCCGGGCAAGCTCGTTTCCGGTGGATTGGCTGCGAATCCCATGGTGAAAGGTCGTTTGGGCTTGGTCGGCGGCCAAACTGCCGGCCAGGATTTGCTCGCCGCGCAGGGCTTCCCCCACGAAATCGATGGCCAGGGCCTCCAGGCCATGGGTATTGAGGACCGTTGGCGGCACGGTCTCCAGCGCCCATTCGATATAGCGCACATTGTTGACGTGCCCGTTGCGGTCGAGATCCCGGTCCCCCACCTGAAATCCGCATTCCTGGCTGAAGGCGGCCGGCGGCGCAATCTTATCCGGCGGCAGCGCCAGGGCCCGGGGCCGCTCCGGTGACGGCAGGGCAGCGGGCAGCGCCGTCAGCCGCTGGGGGCGCCAGCGGCGCAGATCCATCACGACCCAGCTGGTAACACAGCGGCCGACCACCCCGCCGGCCTCGTCCAACAGGAGAAAATCGCGCTGGCTGATGAGGCGTTCCTGTCGAGAGGGCCAGGTTCGAATGTGGAGGTTGTCCTGCCAGCCCAAATGGCGTTCAAGCTGCAGGCGCAGGCGGACCAAAACCCAGGTGAGGTGCAGCGGGTGCAGCAGGTCGATGGAAACCCCCAGAGCATGGGCATGACAGCCGGCCGCGTCCTGCAGGAAATTGGCGATGGCGGCCACGGACAGGCGCCCCCGGGCATCCACGTCGTAGGAGCGCACCGGGTAGACGGCATCCCAGATCGGCGGCGCGGCGGCACTCACTTTTTCGGCAGATAGGGGCTGAGATCCTTGACGTAATGGGAAAGCACCTTGAAGCCTTCTTGTTCGAGGCTGGCGGCGGCCTTTTGGCCGACAGCGGCCGGCACCCGGACGACGAGGTAGTAGACCCCGGGGTGATCGTTTTCGGGCCAGGTGAAAAGGCTGCGGATGTTGATGCCTTGACTCCGCAGGGTCTGGGAAATGTCCGAAATGACCCCGATGCGGTCCTTGACCAACACGGTCAGGCGGGCGCTGTCCTTTTCGATCCCGATGGCTTCGAGGAGGATCTTGATGACGTCCCGCGAGGTAATGATCCCCACCAGCTGGTCCCCCTCGACAACGGGCAGGGCGTTGATGCGGTTTTCGTTCATCAGCAAGGCGGCCCGTTCGATGGTCGTGCCGGGCGCAATGGTGATGGTTTTCTTGGCCATGATCGATGCCACGGTCACCTGGTCCAGGAGGTACATCAGCTCGTTTTTGCTGAGGGTCGTGGCGGAGGACGCCCAACTTTTCTTGAGGTCCCGATCGGAAACGATGCCCAGCAATTCCCCGTCGGAATCCACCACCAGGAGATGGTTGATCTGCTTTTTTTCCAGAATATTCTGGGCGGCGAGCAGGGTCGTGTCCGGGGGTACGGTGACGAGTTCGGAGCGCATCACGTTGCCGACGTACATGTTGTCTTCTCCTCTGGGCGGGGTGCGGGATAAAAGGGGGCGGCCGGTTCAACAGATCGTGTCCATCGCTGGATGGACATGGACGATACTATGCAAGCCCTGGCGGCGTGTCAACTCAAAGTCCGCGGTCCAGCGGCGGCAGGAGCACCGTCAGAACCGCCCCCAGCGCGATCAGAATGCCGGTTGCCGTGAAGGCCTGGGAGAAATAGCCCACATCGCCGAGCCAGCCGATGGCCAGCGGCACCCCGCCGCCGCCCACCAGAAATGCCGCGGGGATGATCAGGGCCACCATAATGCTGCGGTATCCTGACGGGCTGAGTGCCGAAAGGGCACTGAAGGCGGCGGGGAAAAAACAGACCGCCAGAACCGGCTGGCACAGCACCGCCCCCCGCAGCCAGCCGCCTTCCGTCAGGCCCAGGACCGCCGTCGCGGTGCCGGTCACCAGGAACACCCCCCGAATGGTTACCAGGGGCCCGAAACGATCGGCCACCCAGCCGCCCGCAAGGGCCATGGGCAGGGCGGCCAAACGGCTGACGGCCAGCAGGGTATTGGCGCTGCCGTGGTCCATGCCATGCCGGTCCACCAGATAGAGGGGCAGCATGGTGTAGGTTCCCAGGGTCGACGCAATGCCCAGGCTGAACATGGCGGCCAGAAGCCAGGGGAACCGCTGCCGCAGCAAGCCGAGGGCGGCCTGACGATCCGGCATGGTACCGGAAAAGGCGGTCCCCCGCCCCTGGAAAGCATACAGCAGCATCAAGAGCGCGGTGGCGGCACCCATCAAGGCCAGGCCGAGCCGCCAGCCGCTGTGGCCGATCATCAGCTCGGCCGCCAGGGGGGCCAGAATAAAGGCCAGATTGGGCGCCAACTCGTGAATGGCCAGGGCGCGCCCCCAGTGACGGGGGGTCGTCAGATGGGTGACGGCATTGATTCCCGAGGGCAGATAGAGCCCCGCGGCCAGCCCAAGGAGAAAGGCCGTGGCCAGCAGGCCGTAAGTCGTCGTGACCGCGGCCCCCGTCGCCAGGGCCAGGCCCAGACCGAGGCCGGCGGCGATGATCAGGGAACGATGCGTAAAGCGGGCGGCCAGATAGCTGGTGCTCAACAGCGACAGAAAATAGCCGCCGGACAACACGAAGAACAGGCTGCCGGCGCCGCGGTGGTCGAGGGCAAGCTCGGATTGAATGGCCGGCATGAGCGGCGCCAGGATGATGCGTGCCAGGAAGGTGGCAAAGAAGATGACCATCAACAACAGCAACTGCGGCAAGGCCTTGGTCAGCGGCATGGCGCGGTCGTTGTCGTTGCTGTCGGAGGGGGTGGGCATCGTCATGGCACGCTCCGGCAGCCTTTTCCCTCAGATGAACACAGCACGGTCGCACAGCCCCGAGCGGCCCCACAGGTGCCGCGCCAGACGGAGATGCCCCTGGGCGTTGCTCAGGCGCACATCCTGTTCGTGTTCGATCAGATCGACCTCGCCGTCGAGAAGCGGGGCCAGCACCGGCGCCAGCTCGGCCGCGGCCCCGCCGGTCAGCAGGAGGCGCTCCAGGTCCCAGTCCGCTCGAAGGCGGTGATTGATGTGGTCCGCCAGGGCCGCGGCCAGTCGGCGGTAGGCTTTCTCCCGCGAAGCGGCGACATCGTAGGTGCGCTCCGCGATGCGCAGACGCCCCATGCGAATCGCCCGGTAAAGTCCGGCGACGTCGGGCACCTCCGCTCCCTGCCGGCCGAGCTCGCGCGCGACGGCCTCCCATGCGTCGGCCAGGCCCATTTGGATGGTGCCACTGCCCCGCTGGCAGAAGCGCGCCGCCTCCATGACCATGAGATCGGTGGTGCGGAACCCGACATCGATCAGCGCGATTTTCCTTTCACCGTCCTTGCTTTCCCGCCTCCGGCCGTCGTGGCGCATGATCAGGTTGATAAAGGTGCCCAGCGGATGCGGAACGATGTGAACTTTCCGGATATGGATATGTTTGCGCAGGGGGGCCTCTGCGGCGGAGGCCAGTTCGACCATGTGAAACCCCAGGAGACCTGCTTCCAGGCGGGCTTGCCACCGCCGGACCATCGCAAGCGGCAGGCCGACGACGATGTGCAGCGGGGATTCGGATTCGGAAAATAAGGCCGCCGCGGTCAAGGCCAGACCTTGGGCGTACTGGTCGAACAAGCGCGCGGGACGACGGGCGAGATCCGTCAGGAGCGACACCCCATGGCCCTCCGGCCCTGCAACGAAGGCCTCTCCGGCCAGCGCGACGCGGTAGTTCCCCTCCGCAAGGGATCGACCATCGCCGGGGTCCCCATGCCAAGGCTGCAGGGTGGACAACAGGATGACGGCCCGCTCGCCGTCGGTGCACTTGGTGAATCCGAAGCCGATATCGAGTCCCAGTAGTGTGGGGTGATGGCCCATGGGCATTCGTTTCGTTCTAGGGATTAAAACCCGAGGTCGTCATTGATCAGCACGACCTTGATGCGCTGTTTGGGGAAGCATTTTTCCGTAATGGTCCATGTGTTGCATATGCGGTCCGGACTGCTGCAGTCATGGCAAAAGGCGGTGGCCTGGCAGGGGGTCTTTTTCTCCAGCCGCATGGTGTTGACCGGGGCGGCATAGGTCTTGATCCGGTCCCAGGCGCTTTCCAGGTCGGGGACGATCTTGTTGCGGCCGACCAACACCACCACGAAGCGGGGCCCAAAGGTCAGGGCGGCAACGCGGTTGCCGATCATGTCCAGATTGACCAGATGGCCGCTTTCGGTGACGGCATTGGTGCTGGTGAAAAAGAGATCCACCAGCAGGGCCTGCCGCCGGCGCTCCATTTTGGCCTCGTCGGAAATAGCGGTATCGTAGGTGTCGATCACGCTGATATCTTCCCGCTCGCGCAGCTGCTTGTAGAGACCGCACTCCACAAAGGTGCGGGAACCGCCCCAGGACATGCTGGCAGGTTTTACGGCGGGCAGGATCTCCTCGACGACGATCCGGGCGGCGTCTTCCGGGCGCGAGGCGCGATGCACCTCGAAATTGTTTTTCTCCAGAGCGGTCTGCAGCGCCTCGATGCGCAGGTGCCAGTAGTGGGCAATGGGGTCTTTCATGGGGGAGATCTCCCTTGGGTTGGGGTGGGTTGCAACATTCCAGGCTATGAACGAACCGCTGCAGCGGTCAATTGCAAATATTTCCCAGACAGCCCCGGGCTCCTGCCGGTGGCCCGGGGGGTTGACCTTCTTTACGGCCTACTCGCCCCTGAACGCCGGCGGCCGTTTTTCCATGAAAGCCGTGAAGGCTTCCATCAGGTCCTTGGAAGGGACGATGTTGGTGCTCAGGGAGGCCACGTAGCGCAACCCTTCGGCCACGCTCCGGCCCACGCCGTGGTTGAGGACTTCCTTGGTGGCCTCGACGGCCAAGGGGGCATTGGCCGCGATGGCGTCGGCCATGGCCTCGGCGCCGGCCATCAGGGCGGCCTGGTCGTCGAAGACGCGGTTGACCAGCAGGATGTCCCGGGCGCGGTCGGCGTCGATGGTCCCGGCCGTGAACGCCAGCTCCCGGGCGAGACCCTGCCCGACGATGAGCGGGATGCGCTGGAGTACGCCCACGTCGGCCACGAAGCCCACAGCCGCTTCCTTGAGGGAAAAAACGGCATCCCGGGAGCAGAGGCGGATGTCGCAGGCCGTGGCCATGTCCAGGCCCGCCCCGATGCAGTAGCCGTGGATCGCGGCGATGACCGGCTTGCGGCAGCGCTCGATGCAGGTCATGGCCTCCTGAAGGCGCTCGATTTTGGTCCGCAGGCGCCACTTGACGCCCCCCATCTGTTCCTTCTCCATGATCTCGGGGAGTTCGCCGGCCATTTCCACCAGGTCGATGCCCGTGGAAAAACAGGGACCCCGGGCCGCCAGAATGACGGCCCGAATGGCGGGATCCCCATCGAGGTCGGCGAAGATCGACGGGGCTTCACGCCAGGCCGGGGGGTTCATGGCATTTTTCTTCTCCGGCCGGTCGAGGTAGACCCAGGCGAGGGGCGGGTTCTTGGTCACGGAATAGAACTGGTAGTCGGACATGCCTGTCTCCTTTGAGGGGTGGGGGCCGCGGTCGCGGGGGGCCGCAATCACCGTTTTGATCATTGACAAGGGCCGGCGGTTGCCTACTATAACGGATCATCCGCTCCCGTGCCAGATCTATTGCGGCGGTAATTGCAAAGGCCGATGCTTCCTGATATGGGGGCGGGCAGGAACGAACCGGCCGTTTCGCTCGCCACGGCCCGGCCGGTGTTTGCGCACGAAAAGGCAGGCGAACAGGGGAAGATGGACACCTACTACGTTGACGGCGAATTCGTCCCGGCCGACCGGGCCGTGATCCCGGTCCACGATCTGGCGGTGTTGCGCGGTCTGGGCGCCTTCGAACTGCTGCGCACCTACAACGGCCGGCCGTTCGCTCTGGAAGAACACCTCTGCCGCCTGGAGCATTCGGTTCAGAAGATGGGCCTGGCCCTGCCCTGGACCCGGGCCGAGTTGAGCCGCATCGTTCTGGAAACCCTCGCCCGCAACCACGACAACGGCCATGCTGAATCCAACATCCGCATCATCGTGACCGGCGGCTCCAGCCCCGATTTCATGACGCCCCAGGGTCAGCCCCGGCTGCTGGTGCTGGTCTCCGAAATGCCCCGCCATCCTGCAAGCTGGTACACGGATGGCGTCAAGATCACCACCGTGCACAGCCGTCGGATTCTCCCGGGCGCCAAGAGCATCAACTACCTCTCGGCCACCATCGCCATGAAAAAGGCCCGTACGGCCGGCGCCGTCGAATCCCTCTACGTGGATCGCGACGGACTGGTCTACGAGTGCACCACCAGCAATATCTTCCTGTTCAAAGGAACCACCCTGGTGACACCGGGCCGCAAAATTTTGTCCGGCATTACCCGCGCGTTCATTCTCGAATTGGCCCAGGCCTTTTTCACCGTCGAGGTCCGGGACGTGACCCTGGAAGAAGTCCTGTCGGCCGACGAGGTTTTTATTTCCGGCACCAACAAGGGTGTGGTGCCGGTGGTCCGGGTCGACGATGCGCCCATCGGCGACGGGCGGCCCGGCCCGCACACACGAAAACTGAAGCAGGCCGTAAGCGAGCGTGCCGCGGCGCACGCCTCCGACTGGCATCCGGCCACCTGATTCATTGCGCCGCAGGAGGAACTCCATGTCCGAAAACCAGACCTATGACCTGATCATCGTGGGTGGCGGCCCCGGCGGTCTTGCCGCCGCCATTTATGCCATGCGGGCCGCCCTCAAGACGGTGCTCATCGAGAAGGGCGTGGCCGGCGGCCAGGTGACCATGTCCGACGAGGTGGAAAACTATCCCGGGTTCGTGCACGCCGGCGGGGCCGAGCTTGCCATGAAGTTTGTGGAACATGCCGAATCCTACGACATGGAGATGCTCAACCAGGAGGTGCGGGAAATCGAGCCGGGCTTGGATGTTCACCGGGTGCATCTCGACGACGGCCAGGTGCTCGCGGCCCATGCCGTTATCATGGCCACGGGGGGCAGCCCGCGCAAACTGGGCATCCCCGGTGAAGACGATTTCTACGGCAAGGGGGTTTCCTACTGCGCGGTGTGCGACGGCTTCTTTTTCAAGGACAAGACCGTGATCGTGGTGGGGGGCGGCGATACAGCCGCCGAGGAGGCCCTCTACCTGGCCAAGCTGGCCAAGAAGGTCTATATCGCCCACCGCCGCGACGAGCTGCGCGCCAGCAAGATCCTGCAAAAGCGGGTCATGGGCGAGTGCAAGATCGAGGTCCTCTGGAATACCGTCCTGACCGAAATTCTTGCCGACGACGCCGGGGTCGTGGGGGTGCGCCTCAAGGACACCCTGACCGCCGCCGAGCGCAACCTCGACATGGACGGCGTTTTCATTTTCATCGGCTTCGATCCCAACAACCAGATCGTGCCGGCGGGCGTCAAAATGAACGCGGCGGGCTATGTGGCGACCGACGCCAATTGCCAGACCGCCATCAACGGGATCTATGCCATCGGGGACTTGCGGGAGAAAACCTTCCGGCAGATCGTCATTTCGGCCGCCGACGGTTCGGTGGCCGCGCTGGCTTCGGCCCACTATGTCGAGACGCGCAAGGAAAATCCCGAAGCCTGCGAGCTCCCGGCCGACCTGGCGACCTGACAGGATCGCGGCCATGCAACCGGGCCGGTGGATCGCCACAGGCATCATGCTGATCGGCCTGCCGCCGGCAGGCGTCCTCCTGCGGGGGGGATCGCTGGACCCCTATCTCGAATTTCCCCCGCGGACTGCTTTCATCGACCATGCGCCCTTTTCGTGGACGGCGTTCGTGCTGATCGCAGCCCTGGTGGCCCTCAGCACCGCCCCCCTGGTCAAAGGGCTCCTGCGGCCGGACCCCGCTGAAACGGCGCCCCCGGCTTTGCGCCCCTTCCCGTGGTGGGGCTGGGCCGGACTGGTGTTGGGTGCCGGCGCCTGGATCCTGGCCTGGACGCGGTTCCCGTGGTTTGCCGCCTGGCAGCCGCACACCTTCCCCCTGCTCTGGGGGGCTTTCATTCTGGTGGCCAATGCGCTGACCCTGAGGCGCACCGGATCCTGCCCCATGACCGGCCACCCCGGTTATTTCGCCGCGCTTTTCCCGACCAGTGCCGCCTTCTGGTGGTGCTTCGAATACCTCAACCGCTTTGTCCAGAACTGGCACTACAGCGGGTCCGACTATCCGCCGGCGACCTACTTTCTTCTGGCCACCCTGTCCTTTGCCACGGTGCTGCCGGCCGTACTTTCGGTCAGGGCCTGGCTCGCGTCGTTTCCCCGCGTGCATGCCGTCCTGCGGGGGCGCCGTCTGCCGGCCGCCGCCCTGACACCGGCCGCCGCCAAAGGGGCTCTGGCAGCCGGCGGGGCGGGTTTGCTGCTCGCCGGCGCAGCCCCCAATTACGGCTTTCCCTTCCTATGGTTGTCCCCACTGGTGATCGTGGCCGCTTTCCAGGTCCGGGAGGGACGTTGCCCCATGTTGGAAGCGGCCCGCCGCGGCGCCTGGGGAAGTCTTGCCGCGGCGGTGCTGGCCGGTCTGGTCTGCGGGTTCTTCTGGGAGATGTGGAATTATTACAGCCTGGCCCGTTGGTGCTATACCGTGCCGTTCGTGGACCGCTGGCATCTCTTTGAAATGCCCCTGCTGGGCTATGCCGGCTACCTGCCCTTCGGGCTGGAATGCGCCCTGATCGGCGACGCGATCCGCGGCGGGCCGGCCCGTCGGGGGTCCTGAAATGCTTGCCCCAACATCTTGATGTTTCACTTGACAGGAACCCCTATATCGTGTATTTGCTGGGTGCAACGAAACGTCACTTTCTTGCGCTATTTCCCCTTCAGCGTCGGCCACGGCATGTACGATTACGACGACGGCATATGGATCCTTCCGGAAGAGGCCCGGGAATTCGCGGGAACCTTGTGGTGGGCGCCGGCCTTCACCTGCCGCCCCGTCACCCGTCGCCTCCGCCCGCTGGCCGCGGCCGCCTGCCGCAGGCCGCTTGCCAAACCTGCTGCGCGGCTTATCTTCACCCCCTGGGTTCTCGGAAAACCGATCCGCTCCATGAATGCCTGAGGCTTGGGATGTATCCGAAAGGCGCCTGGCGGTCGGTTCGGGTTTTGCCCCGAAGGGCCTGCAAACGCTTCATCAACCGCAACCGTGCGGTCCACGCGGGATGTCCGGAACCCCCGCCGGCTTCCCGGCCTGTCAACGGGTGACGCCCCATGGGATTCGTCTCCATTCCCGGCATTCAAGGCAAGGTCTTCGTTCCGGACAAGGACTCCCGGAACGCCAAACACCCCTGCGGGGACTGCTTTGCCTGCCAGTATTGCAGCGACGACCGCTGCCGGGTGTGCCGCTGCCAGGACGACCGCGGCGCCGCCGACCGTGCACGCCAACCCGGTGATGGCGGCGCGTGCCGGCAACCATCCCGCCCATTCCCGGGCGATTGACATCTTCGGGCGCACGCCTATGTTGAAACCAGTCTGGGTTGTACCGCTTTCGCTGTTAGACAAACAAAAAGCCCGGGCCGATCGGCCCGGGCTTTTTGATTTAGCGGTTGGCCATGCGGTCCCAGAAGGCCTTCCCGCTGTCCAAAGGGGCGCTGCGCCGGGTGTCGGGCGGGGGCGGCGGGGTCGAGGCCGGGGTGCCGCGCAGGCGGGAGACCCGTTCCGCGATGGGCGGGTGGGTCGAAAAAAGGCTTTGCAGGCTGCGCCCGGAAAGCGGGTTGACGATGAACATGTGGGCCGTGGAAGGATTGGCCTGCAGCGGGCGCTTTTGGCTGTAGGCGGCGAGCTTTTCCAGGGCGGCCGCCAACCCCTCCGGCCGCCCGGCGATGGCCGCACCGCTGGCGTCGGCGCCGTATTCCCGCGAGCGGGAAATGGCCATTTGAATGATCATGGCCCCGATGGGCGCCAGGATCGACATCACGATCAGGCCGATACCCCCCAGGCCGCCTTCTTCGTCGCTGCCGCGCCCGCCGCCGAAGATGGCCGACCAACGCGCCATGGAGGCCAGCAGCATGACGGCCCCGGCCATGGTGGCCGCAATGGTGCCGATCAGGATATCGCGGTTTTTGATATGCCCCAGTTCATGGGCCAGAACACCTTCGATCTCGTCCGGCGCCATGAGGCGCAGCAGGCCTTCGGTTACCGCCACCACGGCGTGCTCGGGGTTGCGGCCGGTGGCGAAGGCATTGGGGGCCTCCTGGGGAATGATATAGACCTTCGGCATGGGCAGGCCGGCATTGCGGCTGAGGCGCCGCACCATGGCGTACAGATCGGGGGCCTGGGACGCGTCCACTTCCCGGGCGCGGTACATGGACAACACCACCCGGTCCGAGAACCAGTAGCTGAAGAAGTTCATCCCGCCGGCCAGGATGAAGGCGATGATCATGCCCTGCTGGCCGCCGAGCAGGCGCCCCACCAGGACGATGAAGACCGTCATGCCGGCCAGAAGCAGCGCTGTCTTAAATTGATTTCCCATCGTTTCGATTTCCTCCGTGATGGTGGTTCAAATCCTTAGCGATACAAGGAAATATATAATAGGATCGCTTCGGGCGCATGGCAAGGCGGCCGGCGCTCGCCAGCATCCATCCAGCACCTCCTGCTTCTGCTTGCCAAGCCGCATGGACTTTGGTAGTTTGCCGACGTCCGGGGCGCCGGTCGTGGGGAGGCTTTCTCGATCGACGGCATTGCAAACCCCTGGATCGTGTTCGAGCGCAAGCGGCAGCTTCTAACCCTTTCAAGGAAATGGATGACCATGGCCGATGAGAACGAGATGGATGTCCCCGAGGACGAGCCCAGTTTTGCCGAACTTTTGGAGGCCTATTCGGGTCGGTCCGAGGATGCCTTGCAGGTGGGCGACAAGGTGTCGGTGCGGGTGATTGCCATTGGCCGGGATACCGTTTTCGTGGACACGGGAACCAAGATCGACGGTTCCGTGGAGCGGAACGAGCTCCTCGACGAGGACGGCAACCTGACCTGCGAGGTCGGCGATACCCTGGACCTGTTCGTGGTGGCCCGGGAAGAGGGGGAAATCCGGCTTTCCCGGGCCCTGAGCGGCATCGGCGGTCTGCAGATGCTCCAGGAGGCCCACGACAGCCGGATTCCGGTGGAGGGCAAGGTCGAGGCCGTCCGCAAGGGTGGCTTCGATGTGCGTGTCCTGCAGCATCGCGCCTTTTGCCCCATCAGCCAGATCGATATCCGCTATGTGGAAACCCCCGAGGACTTTGTCGGGCAGACCTTCGAATTTCTGGTGACCCAGTTCGAGGCGCGGGGGCGCAATATCGTGGTTTCCCGCAGGCGCCTGCTGGAACAGGAGCGCGAAGCCTCCCGCAAGGCCTTCATGGCCGAACTGGAGACGGGCACGTTGCACGAGGGGCGCGTGGTGCGGGTGGTGCCCTTCGGTGCCTTCGTCGAACTGGCACCCGGTGTGGAAGGGCTCGTGCACGTTTCCGAACTCAGCTGGTCGCGGGTGGCGGAGCCCGGCGACGTGGTGCGGGAGGGGGACCGCCTGACGGTCAAGGTGCTCGACATCAAGCCGGGCGAGAAAGGCCAGCCCAAAATCGCCCTTTCCCACAAACAGGCCGGCGACGACCCCTGGGAAACCGCCATCGACCGCTTTACGGCCGGCACCGCGGTGCCGGCCAAAATCACGCGCTGCGCACCCTTCGGCGCCTTTGCCGAGCTGACCCCCGGCATCGAGGGGCTGATCCACATCAGCGAGATGAGTTTCACCCAGCGGGTCAACAAACCGGAAGACGTGGTGACGCCGGGGGAGACGGTTTCGGTCATGATCAAGTCCGTGGACCGGGAAAACCGCAAGATTTCACTCAGTCTGCGGGATGTGACCGGCGATCCCTGGGACACCCTGGGCGATAAATACCGCCCGGGCCAGGTGGTGGAGGGAACGGTGGAGAAAAAGGCCCCCTTCGGACTGTTCGTGGCCCTGGAGCCCGGTGTCACGGGCTTGCTGCCCAAAGCCCGCTGGGGCGACGCCCTCGATGCGGGCCGCCTGGAAAACGCCAAGCCGGGGCAGCGCCTGCCGGTGGTGGTGGAGAGCATCGATCGCGATCAGCGCCGTATCGGGCTGGGCCCGGGGGAGCGCGCGGACGGCGGCGGCGAGTGGCAGGCCTTTGCGCCGTCGGACGGCAATGCCATGGGGTCGCTGGCCGACAAGCTGCAGGCGGCCCTGGACGCCAAAAAGAAGCACTAGGGCGCCATTCATCAATCCTCGGTTAACGGGTCTGGCCGGGGCCGGCCTCGCTGAAGGGCAGGTTCAGTTCGTAGACGCCCTCCACCACGCGGGCCTCGACGGCCAGGCCGCTGCGCTCGAAGACCTTCAGCATGGCCTTGTTGGAGGCCAGCACGTCGGCCTTGAAGCCGCGCAGGCCGCGCTCCTTGGCCAGGCGCACGAGCATCTTCAACATGAAGGTGGCAATGCCGTAGCCCTGGTATTTTTCGTCCACGACGAAGGCCACGTCGGCCACCGGTTCCTCGGATTCGCGGACGAAGCGGGCTTCGGCGATGATGCTGCCTTCGCCCATCTCCCGTACGAGCCCCACGATGGACATGGTCTGGCGGTAATCCACGTTGACGTAGGCCTGCATCTTGGCGTGGGGCATGGTCTTGATGGGGCTGAAATAGCGGTAGTAGACCGAGGTGTCCGAAAAGCGGTAGAAGAGCCGGCGCATGTCTTCCACGTCCGAAGGCTTGATGGCCCGGAAATCCACGGCCAGGTCGTCCTTGAACACATGCCGGGTGGCGATCTCGGCCGGGTAGAGGCGGGCGCGGTCCACCAGGTAGATCTGGTCGGGGTAGAGAATGTGCTCGGCCTTGGCCTGTTCGACCAGGGTTTCCCGGTCGTCCGGGTGGGCGATTTCGATCAGGGCCAGGGCGCGTTCCCGCACGGTGCGGCCCCGCAGGTGGGCCACCCCGTATTCGGTGGCCACGAGGTCCACCGACTCGCGCAGGTTGAACTGGTTGGGAAACTGCTCCACGCTCAGGCGGAGGTTGGACGCCCCCCGGCGGTTGCGGCTGGGCAGGGCGAAAATCGACTTGCCGCCGGCGGAAAGCTCCGCCCCGCTGACCATGTCCACGGCCTCGGCCAGGCCGGCCACGACGTTGCCGCGGCCGGCGTGCAGGGCGACGCGGCCGGAGAGATCCACCTTGCGGGCCGGGAGCACGGAAACGAAACGCGGGTTGCTGCCGATGCGCATGGGGTTGAGGACGCGGTCGGTGCCCTGGAATTCGATCAGGGGGTTGCGGTCCAGCCACTTCATGAGCGCCGGGGTGCCGAAAGCATAGGAGGCTACGGATTTGCCCCGGAAGATCCCCTTGCGGCGGTTGGTCACGGCGCCGCTCTGGATCAGGTCCATGGCGGCATCGGTCAGAAACGGGGTGTGAATGCCCAGGTTGCGCTTGCGGCTGAGATGCCGGCTCAGGGCCTCATAGACCGGTCCGATGGAAAAGGCCAGGCAGCTGCCGTCTTCCACGTGGGCGGCCACATGGGCGGCCACCCGGTCGAAGACATCGTCCACCGGCCAGCGCTGGAAATAGATCGGCGGATCGGTGGCTTCCACCAGCAGGTCGAACTCGGAGAGGTGGGTGAAGGTGTCGCCGTAGGTGTACGGCGCCTGGGTGTTGATTTCCCCGATCACCAGGTCGGCGGCCTCTAGGGCCTGGCGGGCGGCATCCACGGCCACGCCCAGGCTGCAGTAGCCGGCTTCGTTGGGGGGCGTGATCTGCAGGATGGCCACGTCAAAGGTGATCTGCCCGGATTCGATGAGCTCGGGAATGCGGGCGAAGCGGATCGGGATGTGGTCCACCCGGCCGGTGGCGATGGCCTCGCTGGCCACCCAGCCCGAAAAAAAGGTGCGCAGGCGGTATTTGTGGGACTGCAGCTCCCGCGCCGAGATGGCATCGCCGAAACTGACGATCTGGGTCAGGACCAGGTCCTGGAGGTTGGCGGCGCTGGAGGCCATGAGCGACTTGACCGTGGTCAGGGGCTCGGCCACACCGGTGCCGATGAAGATGCTCATCCCGGGTTCGATGCGGGCCAGGGCCTGCTCAGGTTTGACGGTGCGTTTTTTCCAGTCGCCGGGGGCATGGGCGTTCATGAGGGTGCGAACTCCTTTGGTGCGGCGATCGTCTCTGGGACGATCGGTCCGTGACGGCGGTAGTTACGGTTGACAGCGGCCGTTTGTCAATGCCAGAGATAGTATGCCGCTGGCACCGCGGTCTGTAAAGCGTGGATTCACGTTTAGGCGTATCCATCCAGCCGGGGCTGAAAGATGCCATTTATGGATGGACACCAAGGAGCAAGATCGCGCCATCTCAGGCGGAATCGCCCCTCGAATACAGTTCCTGCCGGATGGACCCTGGATGACGATCAGGCACTATATGTTGGTCAGTGGTGCATTAGCGAAACGCTTGTCGCAATCGTAAAACCGATAGCGATAGTCGAAATTTCGATTGAGATGTTTGGATTGCCACGAAGGTTGATGGAACCGTAAAAAGTCCTTAAGGTGTCACTCCCGCGGATGCGGGAGTCCAGAACCCATTGAAATGCCTGGATCCCCGCTTTCGCGGGGATGACAAAATCTTTATTATTGGATTTTTTATGAGCTCATCAAGGTTAGGATGTCTTCTATGATAGTATACCGATACCAAGGCCGCGGCAAGAAGCCGCGCTTTGGGCGCCGGCTTCTTGGCCTGGTCTTTGTGCTGATGCTGGGGGCGCTCCCGGCCGGCGCCGACGAACGGCGGCTCCCGGAAACGATCGACCCGGCTTTCGACTACCTGCTCGAATTGAACGCCAACCCCGCAGTGAAAACGGTGGCCCCGGAGAAACTGGCGCCCCTGGTCGATTTCATTCTGCAGGACAAACCGGCCGGAAGCCGCTATGTGGCCACACGCCACCGCCTGCTCGACCCCCTGGTCTATCACGAATACGAGCTGCCCCAGTCCCTGGCGACGATTCTGCGCTATGCCCATCATCCGTCCATTCCGTCGCAGGTATTCGCCCTGTCGTCCCTGCGCCATTCCTATTGGAAGGAGATCGACGGACAGCCGGCGCCATTTCCGCAAGCGTTGGCGGACCGCTTGCGCGCCCTCGAAGCCCCCCTCGTGATCCACGGCATCGAACACGAGGAAATCACGCCGGATTTGAATTCCGGGGCCTACTACAGCTACGATCTCGACCGCACCCTGATCCTGTGCCGGGTCGAGGGCCATCTGGTATGGATTTCCCTGGCGCGCCAGCGCGACCGCTCCGACGTGGGGCGCAAGGGCTATGTGCTGGGCCCCGACCAGGCCTGGGACTATCTCTACAGCGGCGAGGAAGGGGTCGGCATGACCGGCCTGGGCTGGGTCGACACCTACATGTATGACGCCTTCTCGGCCATTGTCTATCTCCAGTCCGGGGACGGCGCGCGGCGGGTGCGCTGCGGGGCCTTCAAGTGGCTGCGCGCCGGCTGGAACAATCTGAATTTCGTCAAGCCCGACCACATCCGGGGCGGCTTGGAACGTTACGCCGCCACCATCCGGGAGATCTTGGAAACCTCCGACCTGCCGGCGCCCGAACAGGTGGCCGCGGCCGCCGCGGAGATCGGCGCCCTGAGCCGGCCGGAGCTGGAAGCCCGGGCCCTCCGGCAGCTGCAGGATCTCGAAGCCAGCTACGGCGCAAAGGATGTTTTCCCCAGCGAATGGTACCGGGAGTCCGTTGAAAAGGGGGCCTACCTGGCCCGACTGAGCCGCGCCCAGCTCGAAGCCAGGCTGTTTCTGGCCTACATGAAGCAATCCCTGGGCAAGGAACCGCCGCAAGAGCGGGCCGCGCTGCCGGTGGCGCGCGCCGCCCGCAGGGCCGCCCCGTGAGCATCGACCGGCGCCTGTCCGGCCTGGCCCATCTCTATGTGGTCTATGACCGGTTCTGCCGGTCCCTCGGCGACCTGGCCTGCCGCAAATACTGCGACGCCTGCTGCTCGCGCAACGTCACCATGACCACCCTGGAAGGGCTTTACCTGTTGCAGGGATTGGATCCCGCGCAGGAAGCGCAATGCCTGGCGGCTCTCGCCGGCACGGCCGCGGGCGGCGGCTTCCGGCCCCGCTGGACCACCAACCAGATGGCCGCCTTCTGCCGGGACGGGCGGGAGCCCCCCGAGGATGCCGCGCAGCATGACGCCGCGCGCTGCCCCCTGCTGGCCGATCGGGCCTGCGCCCTTTACGATTTGAGGCCTTTCGGCTGCCGCTGCATGATGTCCCGACAGCCTTGCCGCGAGCGGGGGTATGCCGATGTGGACGACTGGGTGCTAACGGTCAACACGGTTTTTCTGCAGATGATCGAACACCTCGACCGACCGGGGTGCTTCGGCAACCTGCGGGATGTGGTGCTCGCCCTGGCGGACGACAGCCGGCAGGCGGCCTACATGGAAGGGCATCCGCCCATCGCAGCCCCCGGCCTGATCCCCAACCATCCCGCCCCCATGCTCATGGTGCCCCCGGAACACCAGGCCCAAATGAAGCCCCTCCTGGCGGAAATCCAGCAGGGGTTGTCTTTGGCGTGAAATAAATGAGGAAACCCAATCCCGGCGAAAGAGACTGTGCCGCAATGCGAAAAACATTTCACTTTTGTCCGTCATGCCGGCGGAAGCCGGCATCTCCTTGAGATAACGGCATGACATTGTATGAGATCCCGGCTTTCGCCGGGATGACGAACCACGTCAACCACCTTGGATGCTAATCAGGACACAGCGTCATGCGCGGGGATGACAAAACCTGAACATCATCGACCATTTATGAACGGTTCACTCCGTCAAGCCCAGCAGGTGAGCCGCATTGCCGCCCTTGATCAGATCGCGGTCGGCCGCACTCAGCTGGCCGGCGTCGATCTCCTTGAAATAACGGGCCGGCCTCAGCAGGGGGTAGTCCGTGCCGAAGAGGATCTTGTCCGCGCCCACGAGGCGGGCGGCGGTTTCCCACACGACGGCGTCATAGAGAAAGGGCGAGGCGGCCGTATCGAAGTAGACGTTGCGCAGCGCTTCGCGCACCTCCTTTTTGAGCAGGGCGTAGAAGAAGAGACCCCCGCCCCAGTGGGCCAGGATGAGGCGGTTGTCCGGAAACCGGCGCACCAGGGCGTAGATCTGGCTCAGGGTGTTGGGGGATTTCCCGGGATAGAGGTGCCCCACCGGCTCGTTGGTATGGATCAGCACCGGGACGTCCTTTTCGCGGCAGAGCGCCATCACCGGTTCCAGGCGGTCGAGCTTGTCGGCGGTGATGCCGGCCTCGTAGAAGGCCAGCTCACCCACGCCGGCCAGCCCGCCTTCCAGGCAGCGCCGGGTTTCCTCGGCCGCCGCCGGATGGTCGGCGTCGAAGCAGGCCATGCCGATCAGGCGGTCGGAGTGGGCGGCCACGGCCTCCATGATATAGTCGTTCTGGCGCCGAAAGCGCTCGGCGGAGCGCCAGGGGAAGCCGAAGACCACCGAGCGGTCGACCCCTTCTTCGTCCATGGTGGCGATCAGCTCCCGGGCGCCGATCATGCAGGCCTTCGGGTCGCTGTAGAGCAGGTAGAAGGCCTCCTCCCCGTGAAAGCAGACGCTGCGGTCCTTCCGGAATTCGGGGGGGAAGATGTGGGTGTGGATGTCGATGATCATGGGGAAAACACTCCATCTAAGGACTCGTGGTCGTTGTCGTGATCGTGGTCGTAATCGTGTTTCGCTTATGCGAGATTCGTAAATACCTTCGATTACGATGACGACCACCGTTGCGCTGCGCGCAACTGACAACGACAAGGATAAGGAGAAACCTATGTATTTCGATCAAC
>CAYMQN010000003.1:6726-49322 GCA_964392545.1 uncultured Desulfobacteraceae bacterium | reverse complement strand
GCTGGCCAAGGTATCCCGGGTCGAGGTGGCACGGCAGTTTTTCGCGCCGCCACCGGATAAACTGTTGGACCGTCTCCAACAGCAGGGCGCCATCACGGCCGAGCAAGCCCGCTTGGCACGCCAGGTTCCCATGGCCAGCGATCTCACCGCGGAGGCCGACTCCGGAGGGCACACGGACAACCGCCAGGCGCTCACGCTGCTGCCGCTCATGATCAACCTGCGGGATGCGATGGTCGAAGAATATGGCTACCCCCAACCCATCGTCGTGGGTTTGGGCGGCGGCATCGCCACCCCCGCGGCGGCGGCGGCGGCGTTTGCCATGGGGGCGGGCTATATTCTGACCGGCACCGTGAATCAGGCCTGCCGCGAATCGGGCAGTTCCGATCTGGTGCGCCGGATGCTGGCGGAAGCGCACCAAGCCGACGTCACCATGGCGCCTGCGGCCGACATGTTCGAAATGGGTGTTCGCGTCCAGGTGCTCAAGCGGGGCACCATGTTTGCCCTGCGGGCCCAGAAGCTCTATGATTTCTACCGCCGCTACGAATCCTGGGAGCAGATACCCGCCGCCGAGCGCAAGCTCCTGGAACGGGATTTTTTCAAGTGTGATTTCGAATCCGAGTGGCAGCAGACCTGTCAATTCTTCCGCGAGCGGGATCCCCAACAGATCGAACGCGCCGCGCGGGATCCCCGCCACCGACTGGCACTGGTCTTCCGCGCCTACCTGGGCAAATCCTCGAAATGGGCCAATGCCGGCGTTCCCGATCGTCAGATGGACTATCAAGTTTGGTGCGGCCCGGCCATCGGCGCCTTCAATCAATGGACCCGGGGGTCGTGCCTCGAAAAGCCCGAACATCGCGACTGCGTTACGGTGGCGTTGAACCTCCTCGTGGGCGCCGCCGTGGTTACCCGCGCCAACTGGCTGCGCATGCAGGGGATGGCCCTCCCGGCCGGCATCGACCGTTTCACCCCCCAGCCCATCCGCCGCCTGCACGATCTCCTGGCCCCCGCCGAATGAACCGCCCTTGGTCCGGGGAAGCGCTCCAAAATGCTGGACCGTAGCGCTTTAAAGTTGTCATCCTGATAGAACAACTTAAAAGGTAAACACTTCGAATTCTCAGTGTTTTCTTGGTTATCCATAAAGTGAAAGTGGCTTTTTCGGTAGGTAAGTTACGGCGCAAAAAAAATTCTATCCACAGATGACGCAGATTATCGCAGATTAAAAAAGCAGTTCATCGACCGTGTTTATGCGGTTATGGCCTTATCTGCGTTAATCTGCGTCATCTGTGGATTAAATGCTTTTGTTTTTGGTGTCATCAGATTTGTTTTTATCCGACAGGCAGGCGAAAAAATGCGCGGTCAGGGACGTGATATCCACTCTCGGACGCCAGACCGGATAACCCGCGGTTCGCTTGGGCGGGCCCGGTTGGAGGACTTGCTCGGTATAGCGCTCCTGCCATATTCCCGCAGCTTCCTCCGCAAGGGCGCTGCGCTCCACCAGGGTCCGGATCCGATAGGAAAATGCAGGGGCAGGCCGGTCATCCACCGGCACGATGATGAGTTCGACCTGCTGCGGCGCGGCCGGCAGCGTCTCCCCCGCATCGGCGGCCGCTTCGAGGCGGGCAACCACGGTCCTCTTCAGCCATCCGTTCAGATCGTGCAGAATCCGGCGCGCCGCGGGAATGGAAAAGCCCGGGCAGGAGACCAGAAATCCCGCCAAATAGACCGCAAAGGCATCCCGTACGTTATACTGACGGGCATATCCCGACTGCAACCCACCCAGGGGATCGGGGGGCAGGAATTCCCGCGACCATCGCTTCCAGCGGCTGAGAGGGATGTGCAACCGTTCCGACAAATCGCGGCCCAAGTAGTATTTCAACATGACGTCTTATCCTGTTGTAGTATTAATATGACAAGTATGGCATAAACGATAAAAACTTGCAAACCTTTCCATTTTGCTCTATAGGAATAGATTTCAAATCGATTCCGAACACCATAACGCATACCCGACGCGGACGGCGCCTGCGGACTGTTGCCTGCCTTCTGCACCGCCAGGGGGCACCCATCCGGCCGCCGCTTCCGGCAGGGGTTAGGACGCCGCCCGGGGCGCCTTCGCGAACGATCGCGGGCAGGGCTTTCCGGCAGCGTCAAGCGATCGAGCGCCGCCTTTCGGGTTTTCAGGAATAGAACAATGGATGTCAGCAATCGCGACACCGTCGGCTATCCGCCCGTAGCCGTGATCAGCATCGGCTGTTTTTTCCCCCATGCTTCCGGTCTAAAAGCCTACTGGCACCTCCTCTATCACGGCAAAGACGCCATCGGGGACGTGCCCTCCAGCCATTGGTCGCCCGACGATTACTATGACGCGGATCCCCGCAAGCCGGACCACGTGTATTGCCGGCGCGGCGGCTTCCTCTCCCCGATTCCCTTCGATCCCACCGCCTTCGGGATTCCGCCTTCCAATCTCGCGGCCACCGACACGTCGCAGATCCTTGCCCTGCTGGCGGCCAAAACGGCCCTCGATCAGGCCGGCTACGGCGAAAAAGCGGACTTCGAACGGGATCGCACCGCCGTCATTCTAGGGGTGACCGGCACCCAGGAGCTCGTCATCCCCCTCAGTTCCCGCTTGAGCTGGCCCCGGTGGCGCCGGGCCCTCGAAAGCGCCGGGGTCGACGACGAAAAGACCCGACAGGTCATGGAGCGGCTCTCCGACAGCTACGTGTCCTGGCAGGAAAATTCCTTCCCCGGCCTCCTGGGGAATGTGGTCGCCGGCCGGATCTGCAACCGCCTCAATCTCAGCGGCACCAACTGCGTGGTGGATGCGGCCTGCGCCAGCTCGATGAGCGCCGTCCATCTGGCCTTGATGGAGCTTTACACGGGCAAGTCCCGGATGGTGGTCACGGGCGGCGTGGATACCCTGAACGACATCTTCATGCACATGTGCTTCGCCCGCACCCAGATTCTCTCGCCCAGCGGCGATGCGCGGCCCTTTTCCCGCCATGCCGACGGCACCGTGCTGGGCGAGGGCATCGGCATTCTGGTTTTGAAGCGCCTGGCCGATGCCGAGGCCGACGGCGATCGCATCCTGGCCGTTGTGAAAGGGATCGGCTCCAGCAGCGACGGCAAATCCCAGAGCATTTACGCCCCCCGGGCCGAAGGCCAGCTCAAGGCCCTGCACCAGGCGTATGCGGCCGCCGGGGTAGCGCCCGAAACGGTCGAACTCATCGAGGCCCATGGCACGGGGACGCGGGTCGGCGACAAAATCGAAATCCAGGCCCTGACCCAGTTTTTCAGCCCCACCGAAGCCCCTGCGCGCTGCGCGATCGGGTCGGTGAAATCCATGATCGGCCATACCAAAGCCGCCGCCGGGGCGGCCGGCCTGATCAAGTCCGTGCTTGCCCTGCAGCACAAGGCCTTGCCGCCCACCCTCAAGGCCGACGAGGTGGATCCGGAACTCCATCTCGATCAGACGCCCTTCTACCTCAACACCCGGTCCCGCCCCTGGTTCCATTCCGGCGCCGCACCGCGGCGCGCCGGCGTGAGCGCCTTCGGCTTCGGCGGCAGCAACTTCCACGTGATCCTCGAAGAATACGACGCCCGTAGGCGGGACGTGGCCTGGGACGGCTCCACCGAAATCGTGGCGCTTTCGGCGGCCACCCCCGACACCCTGAAGGCTGCCTTGCAAGACGCGCGGCAAGCCCTGCGCGATGCGCCCCCCGAAGCGCTGCCCTATCTGGCCCGCGGTTATCGCGATGCTTTCGACGGCCAGGCCGCCCACCGCCTGCTGCTGGTCCTGACCCGCGAAGAAGATGTCCAGGGGCCTCGCTGGAACGCGGCCGCGGTCTGCGAGGAGGCTGTCCAGGCCTTCGAGGCCAATGCCGGCGCCGACTTCTGGCAGACCGGTGCCACCTTTTACGGATCGGGGCCCCGGCCGGGAGGTGTCGCCTTCCTCTTCCCCGGCCAGGGCAGCCAGTACCCGAACATGGGGCGCGACCTGGCCGTCTGGTTTCCGGAAGCCATGGAGGCCCTGGAGGCCGCCAACCGCCATTTCCAAGGCGACGCGCCGCTCACCGACCTCATCTATCCCCTGCCCGCAGGCGCGAAAACCTCCCGCGAGCAGGACGAAGCCCTGCGCCACACGGCGGCGGCCCAACCCGCCATCGGCGCGGTCAGTGTCGGCATGGGAAAAATCCTGCGGCGCTTCGGACTGGTCCCCGAAGCCACCTGCGGCCACAGCTACGGCGAGCTCACGGCCCTCCACAGTGCGGGATGGATCGATGAAGACAGCCTGCATCGGCTCTCGGCCCTGCGCGGCAAGCTCATGGCCGAGGCCGGCGGCCGCACGGGTGAATCCAGGGGCGCCATGCTGGCCGTCAAGGCGCCCCTGGAGGATCTGGCGCGCCTCCTGGAATCCGAAAAGCTCGACGTGGTGCTGGCCAACCGCAACAGTCCCACCCAGGGGGTTCTCTCCGGAACCAGCGAGGCCATCCAACACGCCGAAGCGGTCTGTAAAACCCATAAATACCGCACCATACGCCTGCCGGTCGCGGCGGCCTTTCACAGCCGGCTGGTGGAAGCGGCGCGCGCCCCGTTCGCCGCCGCCCTGGAAGCGGTGACCTTCACACCCAAGGCCACACCGGTCTACAGCAACACGACGGGGGCGCCCTACCCCACCGCGCCGGAGGCCATCCAGGCCCTGCTCGGCGACCACCTGCGCAATCCCGTCGATTTCATCGGTGACATCGAAGCGCTGTACGGGCAGGGTCACCGCATTTTCGTCGAAGTAGGGCCGAAAGGGGTGCTGACCGGACTTGTGCGCGCCATTCTGAAAGGCCGTGACGGCCACGCCCTGGCCATGGATGCCGGGGCCGGCAAAAGTTTCGGGATCCTGGACCTGGCCCGTTTGCTGTGCCATCTGGCGGCCCTGGGCTGCGAAATAACCTGGGAGGCCTGGGAAACCCGGGAGGATCCGCCGCCGCCCTTGAAGATGCGCATTCCGGTAAACGGCGCCAACCAAGCTTCCTCGACCTCCCGGCGCGGCGCTCAACCGCGATCGAAGACCCGCACCGCAGCGTCGCGCCCCGCCCATCCGCAGCCCGGCGACAAGGCCCCCGCAACGGTGGGCGCCGCCACCCCTTGCGAGGAGACGCCCTTGTCCCCCCCAAGGGCAGCGGCGCCGTTGCATTCAACGACAACCAGCGGGGAAGCCTCCCCTTCCGCCCTCAACAAGAGTGAGCATCATCCCGTGAACCAGACCAACCATCCGATTCTTCAAGCGCTTCAGGTGGTCCAACAGGGCCTCCAGTCCCTGCAATCCCTGCAGGCCCAAACCGTCGAAGCCCATCAGAAATTTCTCGACACCCAGCAACAGGCCAGCCGAACCCTGCAGGAGATGATGGAAAGCTCCCGCCGCTTCGCCGAAGCAGCGTTGGGGACCGTGCCGGCATCCACCGCGCCGGCCCTTGCCCCAGCGCCGCCGGCAGCGTCCGCACGGCCCGCGCCGGCCCCGCGGGCCTCGGCTTCCGAGAACGGTTTGAAGGGTGCTGCAACCGAGGCCCCGTCCGCCCCCCCGCCTTCCGCCGCGGCCGAGGAGACGGCTGCAGCACCGGCGTCGGATCTCCCCGAAAATCCAGTGGCCCAATCCCTGCTGCGGGTCGTGAGCGACCTGACCGGCTACCCCACCGAAATGCTGGCCATGGACATGCATATCGAACGCGACCTGGGCATCGACTCCATCAAGCGGGTGGAGATCCTATCCCAACTCGAAACGCTGTTGCCCTCCCTGCCGCCCCTGACACCGGACCGGGTGGCCGAATTCCAGACGCTGGGGGAGGTGGCGGCCTACCTGGCGGGAACGCCGGCGAAGCCGGCCCCATCCGAGCCGCCTCCGGCCGCCCGGGACGCAGTCGCCACCCCCATGGACACCACCGACCCGAACCCGGTCGCCGCCACCCTTATGGCGGTGGTCAGTGAATTGACCGGCTACCCCGTGGACATGCTCACGCTGGATATGGACGTGGAGGCCGACCTGGGCATCGACTCCATCAAGCGGGTCGAGATTCTCTCGGCCCTCGAAGACCGGATGACCGATTTCCCGGCTATCGCGCCGGACGAGATCGCCGAGCTCAAAACCCTGGGGCAAATCGCCGCCCGGCTGCACCGGGACGCCCCCCCTGAGGCATCCGGTCCATCCACCGAAGCTTCTGCGGCCGAAGCTTCTGCGACCGGGCCGGCAACGTCGCGGGAATCCGTGGAATCCACTCTGATGGCCGTGGTCAGCGACCTGACCGGCTATCCCGTGGACATGCTCTCCGTCGAGATGGATATCGAAGCCGACCTGGGGATCGATTCCATCAAGCGGGTCGAGATCCTCTCGGCCATGGAAGACCGGCTTCCGAGCATGCCGGCCCTGGCCCCCGAGGAAATGGCCGGTCTCAAGACGCTTGGACAAATCGCCGGGGCCCTGGGGAGCGCGGATGCGGCCCCACCCAGGCCAAGCGCGCCCACCGCACCACCCATCGCCGATGCGCCGCCGCCCCCCCCGGAGACGGTCCTTAAACGGCGGGTTCTGGCGGCCGTGACGGAGGCGCATCCCACGGCTTCGGCGCTGCCCCTGCCAACCGAGCGTAAAATTTTCATCACCACGGACAAGGCAGGCCTGTCCCATGCATTGGCCGACCGCATGTCGTCCAAGGGGTTTTCCACCGTCCAGATTTCCATGGATATCCTGAAACATCGTCAGGCATTGCCGGAGGCCGCCGGCCTGATCCTGCTCGGCGATATCGAAGGGGACGGCGGCGGCGCTTCAACGCGCCTCAAGACCTTTCTCGCCGACGCTTTCGAATTGACCCGCCATGTCGGGGCCTCCCTTCAAGCCAGCGCCGGCCAGGGAGGCGCTTTTCTGGCCGCCGTCTGCCGGATGGACGGGACCTTCGGTGTCGACGGACTGCGCGGGAGCCATCCTTACCAGGGCGGTCTGGCAGGACTGGTCAAGACGGCGGCCCTCGAATGGCCGGAAGTGGCCTGCCGCGTCCTGGATGTCGATGCCCGGTGGCAGGACAATCCAACGATTGCCCGGCAGGTCGTGGCCGAACTGCTGCAGCCCGCCGCGCGTCCGGCGGACGAAATCGGTCTGGCACGCGATCGGCGGGTCCGGCTTGCCCTCCAGCCGGCGCCCCTGGAGGAAACGCAGCGCCGGCCGCTGGCTTTGGACGACGGCGATGTCGTGGTTCTGACGGGCGGCGCGCGCGGGGTGACCGCTGCCGCGGCGGAGGCCCTGGCCCGGCAGCAGGCCCTGACCCTGATTCTTGTGGGGCGCTCCCCGATGCCTTTCGACGAACCGGATTGGCTGGCCGGGGTGTCCGGTGAAACCGCCCTCAAAAAAGCGATTGCGGCCCATGAATTCGCTGCGGCCCGCCCAACCCCCCAAGCCATCGAGGAGGCCTACCGGCGCTATGCGGGCAATCGCGAGATCCGGGACAACCTGACCCGCATCGCCGCGACCGGGGCCGAGGTGCGCTATGTGTCGCTGGATATCCGCGATGCCGACCGGGTCCGCGCGGTGCTCAACGACATCCGGCTGGTGCACGGGCCCATCAAGGCCCTGGTGCACGGGGCCGGCATTCTGCGCGACCACCTGATCGTGGACAAGACCCGGGAGGAATTCGAGTTGGTTTTCAGCACGAAGGTTGACGGCCTGGAAAACCTGCTGGACGCCACCGGCGAGGATCCCCTGCGCCATATCGTCCTGTTTTCCTCGGTTGCCGCCCGTTTCGGCAATATCGGCCAGGCGGATTATGCCGCGGCCAATGAAGTGCTGAACAAAATGGCGGCTTCCATGGCCGCCAGCCGTGGAGCGTGCCGTGTGCGGGCCATCAACTGGGGTCCCTGGGATGGGGGCATGGTCACCCCCGCCCTCAAGAGAGTGTTTGCGGAACGGCAGATCGCCCTTATCCCCCTGGCCCAAGGCGCCGAGGCCTTCGTTGCCGAATTGCACGCCCCACAGAGCGCCGGCACGGAAGTGGTCATCGGCTCGCACCTCGCCGCCGCGGCCCCGGCCGCCGCCCCCCAGGAGCCCCCCCCGACCGAAGGGAGCGAGGGCAACCCGGTTCATGGGTTAAGCACGGCCTTTATCAGCGAACTCAATCTCGACCACTACCCGATTCTCGATCACCACCGCCTCGACGGCAAACCGGTGGTGCCCTTTGCCTTGATGGCCGAGTGGTTCGGGCACGGTGCGCTGCACAACAATCCCGGACTTCGTCTGGCCGGCCTGAACGAGATGCGGCTGCTCAAAGGCATCGTCCTCGACGTACGCCAGCGCCCCATTCGCGTCCTGGCCGGTTCGGCCCGACCCAACGCAGACGGCATCGAAGTCAATCTCGAATTGCGCGACGGCGTGGCCGCCGGCGCCGAGGTGATCCATTCCCGGGCCACCGCGCTGCTGGTCGAACAGCTCCCCGATCCGCCGGCCTTCACGATTCCCGAAACGCTGCAGCAGGCCGACTACCATCGCGACACCGCCGCAATCTACACGGACATCCTGTTCCACGGCACGGCGCTGCAAGGCCTCCAACGGGTGCGGGCCTGCAGTCCCGCCGGCATGCTGGCCGAGCTCGCCACGGCCCCGGATCCCGGCGCCTGGATCCTGACGCCGCCGCGCAATCGCTGGATTGCCGATCCGCTGGTGTTGGACGGGGCCTTTCAAATGGCCAGCCTCTGGTGCTATGAGGAGCGTGGACAGGTTTCCCTGCCCAGCTACAGCGCCGCGTATCGTCAATACTGCCGCCATTTCCCCGCGGGACCGATTCGGGCCGTTCTGGTGGTCCAAACGGCCTCGCGGCACAAACTGGTGGCGGATTTCACCTTCCTCGACCGGGACGGCAGGGTGCTGGCCGAAATCAAGGGATATGAGGCGGTGATGGAAGACCGTCTCATGCGGGCCTTCAAGCCGGAACGCTTTGCAGCGGCGCGCTGACCCATTGCGGCCCCGCCCGCGCCAAAACATCAAAGAGGTTGACATCCCCGCCGATCTGGCCATGATGACCCCATGATGAACGCACGGACGACATGCCTGCTGGTGCTGGGGGGGCTTCTTCTGCTGAGCCCCGTCCTGGCCGCCGGCCAACCAGCGCCGCCGGATGGGGCGCCGGCCGCCGCACCTCCCGCAGGAGGCCTGCGTCTTTCCCAGGCCGTTATCTGCGAGGCCCTCGAGGCCTTCCGGCCGCTCAACATCAGCGCCGTGTTCTCCGTCCGTTCGGCAAGCGTGATGTGCTTTACGGCGTTCGACGTGGTTTCCCGCGAAACCAGCATCTTTCACAACTGGATCCGGCGCGACAGTCTGATTTTCAGCAAGAAGCTCGTGCTCAAGCCGCCGCGCTGGTCGTCGGTGAGCAGTATTCAATTACGGGAAGTCGACAAGGGGCCCTGGCGGGTTGAGATCCGCGATGCGGACGGCCAACTGCTGCGGGTCCTGCGCTTCAGCATAACGGATTGACGGCATGCCGCTGTTTCTCGACAATTTTCTAGCGGTGATTCGGTGGCAGGATGTTCTGGACATCCTCCTCAACAGCTACATTCTCTTCCGGCTGTATATCATTCTGCGCGGCACCCGCCTCTTTCTGGTGGTGATGATTATTTTCGCCCTGTTGATCGTTCAGCAAATCGTGGCCAGCGCGAGCATGATCCTCACCCACACCATCCTCCAGGGCATCGCGGCCCTGACGGCCATCGGCGTTTTGATCGTCTTTCGGTATGAAATCCGCAGTCTGTTCCAATCCAAGGGGATCAAGGACATCCTGTGGCACGTGGGGACCAAACCGGTGGTCACGCCGGTGGAAATCATTGCCACCAGCGCCTTCCAACTGGCCCGCAAGAAAATCGGGGCCTTGATCGTGCTGCCCGGCCGCCAACCCGTGGATGCCGCCATCCAGAACAGCGTCACCTGGAACGGCCGGGTATCACGCGAAATGATCGAGAGCATCTTCTGGCCGGACAACCCGGTTCACGACGGCGCGGCCGTCATCCGGGGCAATCGCATCGATCGGGTGTCGGCCATTTTGCCGTTGACCGAGCGCACCGACCTGCCCACGCGGTTCGGCACCCGCCATCGGGCCGCCCTCGGCCTGGCCGAACGCACCGATGCGCTGGTGATCATCGTTTCCGAAGAGCGGGGCGAAGTGACCCTGGCCTACAACGGCCGTATCGAAACGATGTCCGACGCGCCAACGTTGGAAAAGCGCCTGCGCCGGCACACCGGCATGTCCGGCGACAGCCCCCAGCGGGCTTCCCGCGACCGCCGCTCGGCGGCTGTGGCGTTTGCCCTCTCCCTCGCGGTGGTCAGCGGCGTCTGGTACAGCTATTCTTGGGGATTCGTGCGCAGCCTGACCACCGTCGAGGTACCCATCGAATACGCCCGCGGCGATTCACGCATGGAAATCATCGAGAGTTCGACGACATCCGTGAAGATCCAGCTCAGCGGATCGCTGCAGTTGATCGAACGCCTCGATCCCAGTCAGGTGAGAGTCCGCTTTGATCTTCGCAATGCCGTTGTCGGCCGCAACAGCCTGACCGTCACCGAAGACGATATCCTTCTCCCCCCCGGGGCCTCCCTGAAAAAAGTGGAGCCCAACAGCATCGACATTGTCGTCGACACGGTGGGTCAGAAGCGTCTGCCGGTGCAGGTGGATTGGACCGGAACGCTGCCGCCGGGGATTCTGGTCCAGGACGTCCAGGTCCTGCCCGAAGCCGTCGAGGTTGTCGGCGGTCAACTTCTTTTGGATCAAATGGAAACCATCTACACCGCCAAAGTGCCGGTGGACGGCCTGGCGAGTGCCGGCGAGCTGCGTACCGCCCTGGCCCTGGTGCCGGCCTCCCTGCGTCTGGCCCCGAACCAGGAAAACAGCATCCGGATCCGCTTCAAGGTGCGCCCCCGCCAGCCTTTGCCCTCCGGTTGACCGCCGAGGGGTTCCGCAGACCTTCTTCCGCCGGCCCATGCCCGCGCCGACAGGTTTCGCTTGACTTTGGAAGGGTTTCATTCTAACAAAACTGTATGTTAGGCCCGGTTTTGGCTGCGGGCCGGTTGCGAAGCAGACAGGCGCTGCCTTCCGTCTCTCTTCCGCACGCCTTGCTGCCGCAACCTGTTTTACACGGGGAGATTTTGACCATGCCAAATGGTATCGTGAAGTGGTTCAGTGACAAAAAAGGCTATGGATTCATCGAGCAGGAAGAAGAGGGCGATGTCTTCGTCCACTTCTCAGCCATTCAGATGGAAGGGTTTAAAACGCTTGCGGAAGGCGACCATGTAACGTTCGAAATCGAACGTGGCCAGCGGGGCCCTGCCGCAAAGAATGTTGTCAAGGTTGCCCCCGCCGAATCGGAAGCCCGGGTGGCAACCTTCGATTCGGTCTAGGACGACCCGCAGAGGCGCTAGCGCAGTCCGGCCTTCCGTTTGATGCGAAGCAATCCCGGGCTGTTATGCAGGTACATCAAAGAAGAACGAATGCCCGCAGCCAAAAACCGCGCCTCGACGGCATCGAAGAGCACCGGACGATCCGGCCAGCGAAACGTCAATTCCCTTTTCTTCAATCGCACCCAGGCCTCCCCGGCCGCCTTGCATCGTCCGAAAACCTCTTCCTTGGCGGAATCGCAGACAAACATTTCACAGACTGTTCCTGGCGATAGTCCATTGCGCTTGGTTCAGCGCTTTCCCTCGATACCGATCGCCTTGGCGCAGCAGGTGCCGGCGGCCTCGCAGTCGCCCTGGCCTTTGGCCGCGCCGCAGCAGGCGACGTCCGGGTCGGTTTCCGGTGGCCGTCCATGGCCGGTGGGAATCCCGGCCTTGACGATCCGAGCGCGGTCGCCGTTGCCGTCATGGTAGCTCTGGATGGCCGCCAGGAGTGCTTTGACCGCCAGTTGGATGCAGTGATGCTTCTTGACGGGAATTTCCTCCAGGAAGTGAAAAACATCCCCATCGTTCAAGGCCAAAGCCTCCGTGACGGTCCGGCCGCGCACCAGATCGCCGGCGGCCATGGCCGCCGAAATGGATCCCGGGCAGCCCATGATCTGGTATTTGACATCGGCGATGCGATCGTTTTCGATTTTAAGGTAGACCTTGATCGTATCGCCGCACGTCCCGGTCATCTCGGAAACCTGGTCCGCGTCCTCGATAACGCCCAGATGGGGTGTTTCGAGATAATAGGCGACCGCCTTTTCGGAATAGCCGGCACCGCGCAGCATCGAACGCAGCGCAGCACTGTCGCGGACCTGACCCGCCTGCTCTTCTTTTGCCATGTCGTCCTCCACATCAGGATAAATTGGGGAATTCCTAACGGCTGGCCCGACACCCGCGCCATCCACGCGCCAACCCTGTACGCCGCCATGCTGATCGGAAATTTAGCAAGTGCCCTTCCATAAATGGCATCTTTCGGCCCCGGCCGGCGTTCTCGCTCTTTGGAAATCCTCGACGTAGCGCGCTACGCCTGTGGTTTCCAAATCGCTGCGGCCTTGGCCGGAACCAAAATCTACCATTTCTGGAAGGGCACTAGCAAACTTGCTTTAATAGAGAACCTCCCTCGGGTTGTCAAGAGAGCCTTTACGGATTTGGCGGGTAATCCTCCCTTGCACTGCCCTGGCAAAGGTAGTAAAAGTTTAAGCTTTTGTAAAAACCATTATCTGGCTGTGAATCATCTCAGGAGCCAAGCAGGATGCCGCCCGAAGCCGATCGGCGGCCCGAGGCGCCGTGGATCTGCAGCCCGTTTCGGCCTGCCGACCCATGTGGACCCGGCGGCAAGCGGCCACCCGGTTTCGTCGTATGGACCATGATCGACATTCCCGCATCGCCATCGTCAGTGCCGCCGGCATTTTCCCGGACGCCGCCGACCTCGAGCAGTTCTGGCAGAACATCGTCGACGGCCGCAGCGCCATCCACCCGGTGCCCGCGGAACGCTGGCCGGTCCCTCCCGAAACGGTCTACGACCCGGCCGGGCGTCCGGACAAGGCCCGCTCCCTGAATGCGGCTCTGATTCAGAATTTCACCTTTCGGGCCGAAGGTTTCGATGTGCCCCCCGCTACCCTCCAGGCACTGGATCCCATGCACCATCTGGTGCTGGAAGCCGGGCGGCGGGCATGGCAGGCGTGTCGGCGCGCCAACGTCGACACGCAGCGGGTGGACATCATCCTGGCCGCCATCGCCCTGCCCACCGAGGCCGCCTCCCGGATGACCCGCCGGGTGCTCCTGCAGGCCGCGGAACGCAGCCTGTTCCACCAGGCGTCGCCGACACCGCCGCAACGGCTCGGTGCATCGGAGGTCATGGCCGCCGGGGTCACCGCCTTTCCGGCGGCACTCCTCGCGGCCGCCCTGGCGTTGGGCGGCGACACCCTGACCCTGGATGCCGCCTGCGCCTCTTCCCTGTTCGCCATCAAATTGGCCTGCGACGCCCTCCAGGCCCACCGCGCGGATGCGGTTTTGGCCGGCGGCGTGGCCCGCCCGGACAGCCTTTACACCCAGATCGGCTTCACCCAACTGCAGGCCTTGTCACGCTCCGGGCGCTGTGCGCCCTTCGATCGCTCCGCCGACGGGCTGGTGGTGGGCGAAGGGTGCGGTATCGTGGTCCTCAAGCGCCTGACCGACGCTGTGGCCCACGGGGACACCATCCACGGGGTGATCAGCGGCCTGGGCCTGTCCAACGACATGCGCGGCAACCTTCTGGCACCGGATGCCGCGGGCCAGCTGCGGGCCATGCAGGCGGCCTACGCCGCTGCCGGCTGGGATCCCCGCGACGTGGATCTGATCGAATGCCACGGGGCCGCCACCCCCGTGGGCGACGCCACCGAACTGCGCAGCCTGCAAACCCTTTGGGGAACCGACGGCTGGCAACCGGGCCAATGCGCCATCGGGTCCGTCAAATCCATGATCGGCCACCTGCTCACCGCCGCCGGCGCGGCCGGCTTGATCAAGGTGCTCCTCGGGCTGCGCCACGGATTCCTTCCGCCCTCGCTCAACTTCACGGAAGCCCCGGCCCAGAGTCCGCTGCGCGACGGCCCCTTCCGTGTTCAGACCGCGGCCGCCCCATGGGAGCGCCGCAGCCCTGCCACGCCCCGTCGGGCGGCCGTGAGCGCCTTCGGCTTCGGCGGCATCAATGCCCACCTCTTGATCGAGGAATGGCGGCCCGCGGTGCCAGCGGCCGCCCCGGCCGTGGTTTCCAGGGCCGGTGCAAGCAAGACGGACGACCCCATCGCGGTGGTGGGCCTGGACACGCTGATGGGGCCGGCCGATGGCCTGCAGGCTTTTCAAGAAATCCTTTTCCCGGGTCGGCCCGGGTTTGAGACACCCCCGGATGGCCGCTGGAAGAGCTGCCGCCCTTGGCTGGTGGACTACCTCGAGGCCGAGGGACCACCGGTTGGGGCCTTTCTGAACGATTTCCAGATCGAGCTGACCGAGCTGCGTATCCCGCCGAAGGAAATTCCGGATATTCTGCCCCAGCATCTGCTGATGCTCAAGGTCGCCGGACGGGCCATGCGGGATGCCGTGCTGGATCTGCACGCGGAACACCCGCGGATGGGCTGCATCGTGGGCATGGAGTTCGACCTGGAAAACACCAATTTCCATTTGCGCTGGGGCATGCCGCGGGTGGTCGACCGCTGGGCCGCCGCCTACGGCCTGAAACTCGACGAGGACCAGCGCGACGCCTGGTCGTCAGCCCTGGCGGATGCCTTCGCCCCGCCGCTCACCCACACCCGCACCCTGGGGTCACTGGGCAGTTTGATCGCCAGCCGCATGGCGCGTGAATTCCGCTTCGGCGGCCCCAGTTTCACGGTTTCCGACGACGCCGCCTCGGGTCTCAAAGCGCTCGCCCAGGCCATCGACCTGCTGCGCAACAGGGAGGTCGATGCCATGTTGGTAGGGGCCGTGGACCTGCCCGGTGATCTGCGCCGGATGATCCGCAACCACCATTTGGCCCCTTATACCACCCGGCCGGAAACCGCGAGCCTGGACGCCAATGCCGATGGAGCGCTTCCGGGCGAAGGCGCTGTCGCCGTGGTTCTCAAACGCCTGGAGGACGCCCGCCGGGACGGCGACCGCGTTTACGCCCTGGTGCGCGGCACGGGTCGGGCGAGGGGCAACCGCTACCCGGTGGAAGCGCTGGCCGAAACGCTGGTACGGGCCCTGACCATCGGGCTGGCCGCGGCGGACGCCGAACCGGCCGCCATCGGGTATGTGGAAACCCATGGGTCCGGGAACCCGCTTGAAGACACGGCTGAAATTCAGGCCATCAAAGCACTGTTCACGCCATCGCCATCACCCCCGGCCCTGGGATCCCTGAAAGCCAGCCTCGGCCATGCCGGGGCCGCCGCCGGTCTGGCGGGCTTCGCCAAAACCGCCTTGATGCTGTACCATCAGGTGCTGCCCGCGCTGCCCCATTATCAAACCCCGCCGCAATCCGCCGGTTCCGAGCCGTTTTTCCACGTCCCGCGCACGCCGGTTTTCTGGCCTGCGGACCGCCGGGAGCTTCCCCGGCGCGCCTGCCTAGACGCGCTGACCGCGGAGGGTGGCGCCATGGCCGTGGTTCTCGAGGAACCCCCCGCCGCAAGCCATGCCCCGGCAAATCGCCGGCGTATCGTCCCCCTGGGGCCCCCGGAGCACGGTCTGTTCCTCCTGCGCGGCGGTGACACGCAAGCGCTGGCCGCACAACTCGAGCTCCTGGGCGCCCACCTTCAGGGGGAGCGCAGCGCCGGAAAACCCATCGGCAGGGCCGCCCTGGAATGGTTCCGGCGTCATCGCGGGGCCGCCGGTTCCCGAACCATGGCCGTGAGTATGTGCGCCTATGCGGACTTCGACGATCTTCGGCCCAAGGCCCGCCAGGCCCTGGCCACGGGCTCGGCCCTGCGGCTGAACGGTCTTGCAGGGGGCCATTTCTCCCCCGAGCCGTTGGGCAGCGGGCATCCACCGGTGCTGGTCTACCCCGGCTCGGGCAATCACTACCTGGGCATGGGGGGCCAGCTCAGTGCCCAATGGCCCGACGTCTGGCGCGCGGCCAATCAGGCCACCGAGCGTTTCGCCTCCCAGTGCCGCTCCGCCCGCCTGGCCCCCTTCCGCGCCGACTGGCGGGCGGGCTGGCGGCAGGAAGCCCTGGCCGCCATTGACGCCGACCCGGTTACCGCCATTTGCGGCCAGGTGGTCTTCGGCTGCCTGGCCACCGATCTGCTGCGCCGCCTGGGGATCGCCCCGGCCGCGGTCATCGGCTACAGCCTGGGGGAAACCGTGGGGTATTTCGCCACCGGCGCCTGGCCGGACCGCGGCCGCATGCTGGAGCGCCTGGAAACTTCGGATCTCTTTCGCAACGCGCTGGCCGGTCCCTGTCGGGCCGTACGCCGGGTTTTGCCCATCCCCGACGCGCAACCGGTGGCCTGGCGCACGGCCGTGGTCAATCGATCGGCCTCCTGGGTCAGGAAACGCCTGGCGGACTTCCCGGCGCTGCGCCTCCTGATCGTGAACACCGCCGACGAATGTGTCATCGGAGGGCATGGCCCGGCCCTCGAAGCCTTTATCCACCGAATGGATTGCGAAGCCGTACGGCTGGACGGCGTGGTCGCGGTCCATTGCGAGGCCGTGCAGCCGGTGGCCGACGCCTACCGCGCCCTGCACCGCTTCCCCACCACGCCGCCCGCCGGCATTGCCTATTACAGCTGCGCCCACGGCAAGGCCATCGATCTCACCGCCGAATCCGCCGCCGATTCACTTGTGCAACAGGCCCTGGTGGGCTTTGATTTTCCCGCCGTCGTGGAACAGGCGCATGCCGACGGCCGGCGCCTGTTCCTCGAGGTGGGGCCCCAGGCCTCGTGTACGCGCATGATTCGCCGCATCCTGGCCGACCGTCCGCACCTGGCCGTGTCCCTGTCCACCGATCCCGCCAACGAAACGGCCGGCCTGGCCCGGGCCCTGGCCATCCTGGCGGCCGAGGGGCAGCCGGTCGACCTGGCGCGCTACTTCCCTGCCGAGGAAACGGTTGCCGTCTCGGCCAAGACCTCACCGGCCGTCTCTTCGGCACGCACCATGACCATCGCCTGCGGTGGCCTGCCCGTCGCACCGCCCCGGCCGCCTGCGGCCGCGCCCGCCGCCGAGGCGGCATCGCCACCGCGGGTCCTCCCGGAAGCGGGTCCCGCCCCGGAGGCGGGCAACCGCGAAAGCGCTGCCGCGGCGCCGGATGAAGCGGGTGCCGCACACCGTTTTTTAGACCAGGCCCAGGCGCTGATGCAGCAGCTGAGCGCCAGTGCCGCCGCCACCAGCGCGGCCCACCAATCCTTTCTCAGGTTGAGCGACGACCTGGGCCGGCAGTATGCCGAAACCGTCGGCTTTCAGACCCAGCTCATCCATCAGGCCCGCCAAGAGGGCCTTGCCTTGGACCCGTCCTCCTATCCCGCCCCCCCTGTTCCGACGGCGGTACCGTCCCCGGTCCCGGCCGCGGCGCCGGCGCCCGGCGGTTCGCAGGAAGTGGCCTACGACCGTGCCATGTGCATGGAGTTCGCCGTGGGATCGGCGGCCCGGGTGCTGGGGCCTGAATTCGCCGTGGTGGACACCTTCCCGGCCCGGGTGCGCCTGCCCGACGCGCCGCTGATGCTCGTGGACCGCATCCTGAGCGTGGAAGGGCGTAAAGGCCAACTGGGCCCCGGGCGCCTGGTGACCGAGCACGACGTGCTGCCGGATGCCTGGTATCTGGACGGCGACCGCGCCCCGGTCTGCATCGCCGTGGAGGCCGGCCAGGCCGACCTGTTTCTCTGCGCCTATCTCGGCATCGATCTGGAGGTAAGGGGTGCGCGCACCTACCGCCTGCTGGATGCCGCAGTGACCTTCCATCGCGGCCTGCCCCGCCCCAACGAGGTTATCCGCTACACGATCGAGATCGAAAAATTCATCCGTCAGGGGCCGACCTGGCTCTTTTTCTTCCGCTTCGAGGGCACCATCGACGGGAAGCCCCTGATCACCATGCGCAACGGCTGCGCCGGTTTTTTCACGGAAGCGGAAGTGCGCCGCTCGGGGGGCATCATCCTGACCGAGGAAGACCGCCAGCCCCGGCCCGGGATCGCTCCCCAGGGCTGGCAGCCGTTGGTTCCCATGACCCCGGCCGCCTACGACGAGGCCGGGCTCGAGGCCCTGCGCCGGGGCGATCTGGAAGCCTGTTTCGGCCCCGCCTTCACGGGCCTCCAACTGCCCGCGGCCCAGCGTCTTCCGGGGGGCCGCATGGCCCTGATCGACCGGGTTCTCGCGCTGGATCCGGCCGGGGGGCGCTACGGCCTGGGACGCATCCGGGCCGAAGCCGACATCGATCCCCGGGCCTGGTTTCTGACCTGCCACTTCGTGGACGACATGGTCATGCCGGGCACCCTGATGTACGAGTGCTGCGCCCATACCCTGCGGATCTACCTCCAGCGCATGGGCTGGGTCAGCGACCGGCCGGAGGTGGTCTGCGAGCCCGTTCGCGGGCGATCGGCCGTCCTCAAATGCCGGGGACCGGTCACCCCCGAAACCCGCAAGGTGGTCTACGAAGTGGATATTCGCGAAATCGGCTTCGACCCCGAGCCCTATGTTCTGGCGGATGCCCACATGTATGCCGACGGCCACCGCATCGTTTGCTTCCGGGACATGAGCATGAAGATGACGGGCCTGGACCGTCCGGGCCTGGAGGCCTTTTGGGACCGGCGAAAATCAACCGGCGGTGCGGCGAATCCGGCCGACCCTGTTTTTTCCCGCGAACAACTCCTGGAATTCGCCACCGGCAGGCCTTCCCGGGCCTTCGGCGCTCCCTACCGCCCTTTTGACGAAGAGCGTTTTATCGCCCGTCTGCCCGCGCCGCCCTATGCCTTCATTCACCGGGTGACCCGCATCGCGCCGAAACCCTGGGTGCTGGCGCCGGACGGCTGGGTGGAGGCCGAATGCGACCTCGATCCCGCGGATTGGTATTTCCGCAGCAACGGCGCCGCCTTCCTGCCCATTTGCATCCTGATGGAAATCGCGCTGCAGGCCTGCGGCTTTCTGGCGGCTTACATGGGGTCGGCCCTCAAGAGCGACAAGGATCTGCATTTCCGCAATCTCGACGGCGAGGCCCTCCTGCACGACGAGGTGCAGCCGGAGGGCGGGGCCGTCCAAGCGCGCGCGCGCCTGCTCAGCGCCAGCACCGCCGGGGACATGCTGATCGAACACTACGCCTTCGAGGTCCGGCAGGAGGGCCGCCAGATCTATTCCGGTCAGACGTCTTTCGGCTTTTTTACGGCCGAAGCCCTGGCGCATCAGGCCGGACTGCCGGCCTCCGACCAGCCGCCCGCCGGCCTTCCGACACCCGCCGCCCCGGTGGTCGTCCTGGAAGACCGGGCGCCTCTGACGCCGGACGATCCGGACACCCTTCCCCACGGCCGGCATGCCATGCCGGCACGGGCCTTGCGGATGATCGACCGCATCGCGTCCTTCGACCCCGCGGGCGGTCCCGCAAAACAAGGCTACCTGAGAGGCTCGAAAATCATCGACCCGCAGGAATGGTTTTTCAAGGCCCACTTCTTCCAGGATCCGGTCTGCCCGGGCTCCCTGGGCATCGAGTCCCTCGTCCAGCTGCTGCGCTATGCGGCTGGTGCGCTCTGGCCCGAAGCCGTCCAGACCCACACCATGGCCCTTCTGCCGGGCAAACCCCATGCGTGGCGCTATCGCGGGCAGATTCTGCCCACCCACCGGCGGGTGGAGGTGGAAGCCGTGATTACCGATCGCCGCGACCGACCCCTTCCACGGCTTGTGGCCGACGGCTACTTGAAATGCGACGGGCTTTACATCTATAAGATGCAGGATTTCGGATTGGAGCTCAGGCCGCCGCAAACCGCCTGAGCGTTGCAAGGAATGGATTGAGGATGCGCTACACCAAGGTCACCGTCGAGGCCCTCGGCTACGAGCTGGCCCCCAATGTGGTCACGGCCGAAGATATCGAGCGCCGCCTGGCGCCGCTTTACGAAGAACTGCATTTGAAGCCCGGGCAGTTGGAGCAGTTGACCGGCATCGAGGAAAGCCGCTACTGGGATCCGGACTTCACGCTTTCCGACGGCGCCGTGCGGGCCGGCCGCAAGGCCCTCGAGGCCTCCGGCGTGCCCGCCGACCAGATCGGCATGCTGATCTACGGGGCGGTCTGTCGGGAAAACCTGGAACCGGCCACGGCCTGCGCCGTGGCCGACGGTCTCGGAGTGGGTCCCGCGGCCCAGGTTTTCGATATTTCCAACGCCTGCATCGGGATCCTCAACGGCATGCTCCAGGTGGCCAACGCCATCGAGCTGGGCCAGATCCGCGCCGGGCTGGTGGTGGCCTGTGAATCCTGCCGACAGATCGTCGACAGCACCATCGAGCGCATGCTGGCCAGCCGGGACATGGCCGTATTCAAGCACTGCGTGGCGACCCTGACCGGCGGGTCCGGGGCGGCGGCCGTCGTGCTGTCCGACGGCGCCTTCGGTCGCCGGGGCCACCGGCTGCTGGGCGGCGTGGTCAAGAATGCGGTGCGCCACCACCGCCTGTGCACCTGGGGCCCGGACACCGGCATTCCGGCCAGTGCCCCCCACGTCATGAATACGGACTCGGTGGCGGTGCTTCAGAACGGGGTTCAGCTGGGCATCGAAACCTTCCGGGCCTTTCAACGGGAACTCGGCTGGGACGCGAATCAGCCGGACAAAATCATCTGCCACCAGGTAGGGTCCTCCCACCAGCAGGCCATCCTGAAGGCCATCGGCCTGCCGGCCACCAAAGACTTCACCACCTTCCGCTATCTGGGCAATATCGGTACGGTGTCGCTGATCGTCACGGCCGCCCTGGCGGACGAGCGGGGGTTTCTGGCATCCGGGGACAAGGTCGGTTTTCTGGGCATCGGCAGCGGGCTCAACTGTCTGATGCTGGGCATCGCGTGGTAAAAGACCTTCGGCCGCGCACGATGCCAAACGCGGTTTCAGTCAAATGGTTGGGAGTGCCGATTCCATCGTGAAAGAGGATTTTCATCAGCTCTATCCGTTCCGATCGCGCTGGAGGACGGTCAACGGCCACCGCTGCCATTACGTGGACCAAGGCAGCGGCGAACCCGTCCTCCTGCTGCATGGCAACCCCACCTGGTCCTTCTATTACCGCAACCTGATCGCCGCTCTGGCCCCCCGCTTCCGGGTCATTGCGCCGGACCATATCGGCTGCGGCTTGTCGGACAAACCCGATCGCCACCACTATGCCTACCGCCTGGAAGACCGGGTGGCCGACCTGGAATCCCTGATCCGCCGGGTGGTTCCCGACGGCCCGTTGACCCTCGTCGTGCACGACTGGGGCGGCATGATCGGCATGACCTTCGCGTTGCGGCACCTGGCGCGGATCCGACGCATCATCGTCACCAATACGAGTGGGTTTCTTCCACCGGCCGGCAAGCCCATTCCTCTCCGGCTGCGCCTGATCCGGGATTTTCCGGCCTTTGCCGCGGCGGCCGTCCTGGGGCTGAACATCTTCGCCCGGGGGGCGCTGGTCATGGCCGCCCGGCGGCGGCTGGCGCCCGGCGTCCGACGGGGGCTGCTGGCCCCTTACGATCGGCCCGGACACCGGATCGCCACCCTGCGCTTCGTTCAGGATATCCCCCTCGTCGAACAGGACCCGAGCTACCCGCTCGTCAAATGGGTGGATGACCATCTGCACCGTCTGCGCCAGCGGCCCCTGCTGATCTGCTGGGGCAAGCACGATTTCGTTTTCGACCTGGACTACCTGGCGGAATGGCGGCGCCGCTTTCCGGCGGCCGAAGTGCACCTGTTTGAAAATGCCGGACATTACCTGCTGGAAGACGAACCGCGTGCCGTCATCGGGGTGATGCGTCGTTTCCTTGAAAAGCACCCCACGGATTAGGATCCCGACATGGCTTTTAGCATGGGAAAAACCGACACGGGTTTCGATCAGCCCGCCGCCAACATCGCCCGCCGCCTGCGCCAAACGGCTCGCCGCATGCCCTACAAGCGTGCCGTGGTGGCGCTTTCCGGTCGGGATCGCACCGGTCGGGCGGCCTACGCCCACCTGACCTTCGAGCAGCTCGACCGCGAATCCGACCGTCTGGCGGCGGGGTTCAAATCCATCGGAATCCAGCGGGGCATACGCACCGTACTGATGGTCAAACCGGGCATCGACTTCTTCGTCGTGATCTTTGCCATGTTCAAATGCGGGGCCGTACCGGTGGTGGTGGACCCCGGCATGGGGGTCGGCCGCATGCTGCGCTGCCTGGCCGCCACCCGTCCGGCGGCGTTCATCGGCATTCCCCTGGCCCACGCCCTGCGGCTGGCCGCCCCCCGGTATTTCAATTCCGTGGCCGTTACGGTGACGGTGGGGCCCAACCTGTTCGGCGCAAGCACCTCCCTCGACAAGCTCCTTGGGCAGCACCCCTGGCAACCCTTCGCGCTGGCCCCCACCACCCGCGACGAGACGGCCGCCATTCTCTTTACCACGGGCAGTACCGGGCCCGCCAAGGGGGCGGTCTACACCCACGGCAACTTCGAGGCCCAGATCGACCAGATCCAGTCGCACTTCGCCATCGGCGCCGACGAGATCGACCTGCCGACCTTTCCGCTTTTTGCCTTGTTCGACCCCGCTCTGGGCATGACCGCGGTCATCCCCGACATGGATCCGCGCAAACCCGCGTACGTCGACCCGCAAAAGATCATCGAACCCATCCTCAATCACGGTGTCACCAACATGTTCGCTTCGCCGGCCCTCCTCGAACGGGTGGGTGCCTTCGGCAAAAAGCGCCAGGTGCGGCTGCCCTCCCTGCGCCGCGTGGTCTCCGCGGGCGCCCCCGTGGCCCCCGCCACCATCGCCCGCTTCAGCGCCTTGCTGGAGGAAAGCGGCGAGATCCACACCCCCTACGGTGCCACCGAGGCGGTGCCGGTGCTATCGCTGGGCAGCCGGGAGATACTGGCCGAGACCCGACCGCTGAGCGAACAGGGCTACGGCATGTGCGTCGGCCGGCCCCTCGGGCATACCGAGGTGCGCATCATCGGCATTTCCGACGCCCCCATTGCCGCCTGGTCCGACGATCTGGTCGTCCCCGACGGCGATACCGGTGAAATCGTGGTCCGCGGCCCCCTCGTCACCCGCCAGTATTTCCGCAACCCGAGCGCCGACAAGCTCGCCAAGATCCCCGACGGGACATCGTTCTGGCATCGCATGGGGGACCTCGGCTGGAAGGATCGCAAAAACCGCATCTGGTTTTGCGGCCGCAAGAACCACCGGGTATCCGCCCCCGAGGGGGATCTCTTCACCATTCCCTGCGAGGCCGTTTTCAACAACCATGCGGGGGTCTTGCGCAGTGCCCTGGTGGGCATCGGCCAACGTCCCCGGCAGCTCCCCGTGATGTGCATCGAGCGCACCCCCGAGGGGCGCCGCATGAACCGCCGCCAATTGACCGAAGAATTGCTTGCGATGGGGGCGGCCTCCCCCCTGACCCGGCCGATCCGCCACTTTCTCTATCATCGCCGCTTTCCGGTGGACATCCGCCACAACGCGAAAATCTACCGGGAACAGCTGGCGGCCTGGGCCGCCCGCCGGGTCAAGGCGCAAGCGATCGAAAATGAAGGGGCCCCGAACAATGGATAGGATGACGCCCCCCCCGCTGTCCGCCAGACCGATCCTCGTCACGGGAGGCGGCGGTTTTCTGGGCGGCGCCCTGGTGGAAATGCTGACAGCCCAAGGCGCCGCCGTACGCACCTTCTCCCGCTCACGCCACAAACGCCTGGACCGCCTGGGGGTCGAGCAGTTCCAGGGCGATCTCGGCGACCCGGATGCGCTCCCCAAGGCCTGCCAGGGGGTCGGCCTCGTCTTCCACGCGGCCGCCAAGACCGGTGTCTGGGGGCCCTACCGCGATTATCATCGGACCAATGTCACCGGCACCCGGAACGTGATCGCAGCCTGCCGTTCGGCCGGCGTCCAGCGCCTGGTCTACACCAGTTCGCCCAGCGTGGTGTTCAACGGCGGCGACATGGAAGGCATCGACGAATCGGTTCCCTATCCGGCGCGTTATCTTGCCCATTACCCACGCACCAAAGCCATGGCGGAGCAGCTCGTACGCCGTGCCGGCCAACAGGAGCTGCGCACCATCGTCCTGCGGCCCCACCTGATCTGGGGGCCCGGCGACAACCATCTCGTACCGCGCATCATCCGCCGGGCCCGACGCCTGCGCAGGGTCGGTGACGGCCGCAACAAGGTGGACACCACCTACGTGGACAATGCCGCCCATGCCCACCTTCTGGCGGCCCGCAAACTGGAGGAAGACCCCGCCCTGTCCGGACGGGTCTATTTTATCAGCCAGGACGAGCCCATGCCGCTCTGGGACATGGTGAACGCGATCCTGGCGGCGGCCGATCTGCCGCCCGTCGAGCGTGCCGTCTCCCTGCCGACCGCCCGCCGGGTGGGGGCCTTGCTGGAATGGGTCTATCGCGGCCTGCAATTGCCCGGGGAACCGCCCATGACCCGCTTTGTGGCCGAAGAATTGGCCACGGCGCACTGGTTCGACCTGAGCGCCGCCCGTGAAGATCTCGCCTACCGGCCGCTGGTTTCCACCCAGGAGGGTTTGCAGCGCCTGCGCCACTGGCTTCAGGATCGGAAACTTTAAAAGTTTGCGGATCCGCAAACCAAAGGAAAAGGAGCTTTTTTATGAAACTGACCGAGCTGCAGCCCATGGAAAAGTGGGCCGAACTGGAAGAGGCCGTTCATCAGCGTTCCGGCATGCGCGCCAGCGTCTATGATATCGACGGGGTTGGGATCACCGGCAAGGCACGCCAGGCCAACGACCTGTGCCGGGAGATTCGGGCCACCGGCAAGGGGCAGACCTATATCTGCGCCGTGGCGCACCAGAACATGGCGGCCATGGCCCAGGACAGCCGCGCGTCGGTGATCGAGGAATGCGATGCGGGACTGCTCAAGATCGTGGTGCCGATATTCTGCCGGGATGAATTCGTGGGCGCCGCCGGCGGCTGCGGCCTGCTTTTGGAAGGCGGTGAGGTGGACGACTTCATGATCAACAAGACCACGGCCCTGCCGGAGGACGAAATCCACGAACTGGCCGGCAGCGTGGCCACCATGACCCGTGACCAGGCCGAAGAACTGGCCGCCTTCATCGCCAGGGAAGTCGATCGTCTGACCGAAAAATGCCGGGGGTGAGTCCCGTTCCGTTTTCCACGGCCTGCTAGCGGCCGGGCTCAAATTCGGTGGTGATATCCGTCAAGGTCCCGGTGGAAATGCACAGCCCGTCGATGTCTTCGATCACGGCCACATCCCGCACGAACCCGGTGCCGTCTTTGGTCAAAATTTCGTAAACCCGCTCCCAGCGCCCCTCGATCTGGTGGCGCTGGCGCTCCTGGCGGGCTCTTTCGATGGGCACGTCGATCTTGGTGGGGCTGTCCGCCGTGCGGTCGAATTTGGTTATCGTATCGTCCGGCACGAAAATGCTGAAGCCCACCTTGAGAACCTGCTGGGCGGTGAAACCGGTGATCTTTGCAATGGCCGGATTGACGTAAATCATCCGGACCTCCTGATGGCGGCCGCGCTCCCATACCGAAATGTAGGGGGCATCGATCCGCTCGGTGCTCATCTGATCGAGCAAATGGGCCATGAGCTTCCAGCGCAGGCGCTCCGCCGCCGCGGGGGTCATCGGCAGGCCGCTTCCGGCCAGAAAACGGGAGACCCGGCTCAGCTCGATCAGCCGTTCCAGGGCATCCACAAAGCCGGGGGTTTCACGCAAAATCTTGGGGAATTCAACCAGTTCATAGAGCGGATAGGTCGCGTCATCCATAAGGCATCCTCGTGTGGTCATTGAGCCTGCGGAAAGAAGGCTACTCGGGAAGCAGGTCGTAAAAGTAGCGCATGGCATCCGAACGGGTGACGATGCCGATCACCTTGCCGTCTTCCACCACGGGCAGACGTCCGACATCGTGCTTGATCATCAGACCCACCGCCTGACCCGGACTCTTGTCGGGCGTGATGGTCAAGACCTTGGGCGTCATGAAGGCTTTCACCGGCGAGGCGAGCTGGCGCTCCTTGCGCACCCGCTTGAAGTCGCGCCGGGAAACGACCCCCACCAGCCGGCCGTCGTCGATGACCGGCAGGCCGGTGCAGCCTTTACGGCGCAATAGCTGCGCGACCTCCGACATCGGGATGTCCGGCGGCACGCTCACCACCGGAAACGACATCAGATCGCTCACCCGCACCGAAGCCTGCTGATGGCCCTCGATGAGTCCGACGATCATCTCCTCGACGGCCTCGGGATTGACGTCTTTCAGGAGGGCCGATCCGGCACCGGGATGGCCGCCTCCCCCGAGGTGCCGCATGAGCGACCCGATGTTCAAGGCCTCGACGCTGCTGCGGCCGATCACCATGCAGTGCTGCCGATCGGCATCGTGAAAAAGGCCGATGGCGGCATCCACGTTCAAAAGTTCTCCGATCAGGCGCACCACCAGCGCCAGGCTGTCCACATGCCCGTGAATCGTGATGCGTCCGATGGCGATACGGGTGCCGTTGATGTTGAGGCGCCGGGCCTGCTCCAGCAGCGTGTGCAGGATGTCTTTTTGGCGGGGCCCGTAGGCCGGCCGCAGAATCCGGGAAACGATCGCCAAATCGGCCTCGTTTTCCAGCAAATACGCCGCTGTGCGGGCGTCTTCCGCCGTCGTGGAAGGAAACGTGAGGCGCCCGGTATCCTCATAAAGCCCGGTTAAAAACAAGGTGGCCTGGATCGGCGTCAGGGCAAGACGCCGGGCCTCGAGTTCCCGCACCAGCAGGCTGATGCAGGCGCCCACCGGCTCCTGGACACAAATTTCGGCGTCCATATCCTGCTGGCCGGGATGATGATCCCAAATCCGGATGGCGAGATCCTCCTTCGTCTGCAGGGCGGCCAGGCCGTCCAGCCGGGACCACTGGGCCGTGTCCACCACAAACAGACGGGACACCGCCCCGAGATCGACTTCCGTGGGCCGCCGGAAGGTAAAAATATCCTTGTGTACGGATAGAAACGCGCGCACATTGGGATTGACGGCTTTGGGCAACACGGCGACGGCTTCCGGGTAGAGCAGCGTTACGGCAAACATGGAGGCCAGTCCGTCGAAGTCGCAGTTTTTATGGGTCGTGACGATTTGCATACCGGACCGAACAATTCACCTCGGCATCTAAGTTGCGTCCGAAGACGAGACCTCGCGGGACGGCGGCGACGCATCGAGGATCTCGCCCTCCCAGGTCACCAGGCCGGCATTGTCCTCCCGTGGCAGCCGCCCCAGATCACTTCCCTGTTTGTACGCCAGTTCCAGGCGGTGTTTTTCCAGCTCCGTTCGGCTTTCGATGCTTTTGCGGGCCAGCAGGTAGCGCAGGTAGATGATCCAAATCAGCAGCCCCAGCAAAACGGCGGCCAAGGCAACGAAAACCCATTTGTAGCGCGCCAGCGTGTCGATGCCCAGGCGACCGAGGGTGACGATCAGGTTGGGCACGATCCAGTAGGCCAGAATCCCCATCAGCAGCAGAAAGCCGATGAGGAAAATATTGTAACGACTCACTCTGAGCAGCAGTCGCTCGAACCGCGACCCGCGCTCCGGATCGGCGGTGGTCGGGCCGGCCACTTGATCGGGGTAAAAGAGGGTCAGGTACACCCGGATCACGAAGGCAAACAAAAGCATGCCCCCCACGGGCAGACCGAAGGCGGCCACGAACCAGGCCCGAAAGGGGAAGGGTTCCCGCCGGGTGACCAGGCGCAGGTCGTACTGGTCCAGGGATCCGAAATTCTGCTCGAAATAGTAGCGGTCGAATTGGCTGAGATTATGGCCATCGGCTTCGTAGATGACATCGCCGGCCGGGTTGGAAACCTGAATGACGGACGTGTTGCCCGATTTCATGGCCGCCAGGATGAAAATTTCAAGTTCGATCAGAAACAATCCCACGGCGATCACAATGAACAGGGTGCGGTTTTCCCTGAAGATCGTCGTGAGATTTTTTTTTGACATTTACCTGCCCTTCTGATTGTATGATGCGCTGCTTTGCAGCAGGCGCCCACCTCATACCGATACCGGCCGGGGGCCCGGAGGGGGTTTCATATCACAGGGGCACCGGCAGTACAACTCGATTGATATCAAGGAGGTATACCTTTTGGATAAGATCCGCAAGGTTGCCAAGGAACGGATGAAAGGCTACTGCCGGGTCTGCCCGGTGTGCAACGGCGTGGCCTGCGCCGGCGAAGTTCCCGGGATGGGCGGCATCGGCAGCGGGGCCGCATTTCGCGCCAACCTCGCCGCCCTGGCCGGATGGCGCCTCAACATGCGCCTGATCCACGAGGTGACGGCACCCAATGCGGCCGTCACCCTGTTCGGCCAGACCCTGGATATCCCCGTGCTGGCGGCGCCCATCGGCGGCGTGGCCTTCAACATGGGCGGGGCCGTATCCGAGGAAGACTATATCCTGTCCAAGCTCCAGGGCTGTCGGGACCACGGTATCCTGGGCTGCACGGGGGACGGCGTGCCGCCCTTCATTCATGAGGCCGCCTTCGCCGCCATCCGTAAGCTGGGCGGGCGGGGCATCCCCTTCATCAAACCCTGGGAAGACGCGGCGCTTTTCGCCAAGCTCGATCAGGCGGCGGCCACCGGCGCCCCCTGCATCGGCATGGATATCGATGCCGCCGGCTTGGTGACCCTCCGCAAGATGGGGCGCCCGGTGAGTCCCAAATCCCCCTCGCAGCTAAAGACCATTATCGCCAGGGTCGAGGTGCCCTTCATTCTCAAGGGCATCATGACGGCGGATCAGGCGCGTCTGGCCGTGGATGCCGGCGCGCGTGGCATCGTGGTTTCCAACCACGGCGGTCGGGTCCTGGATCACGCCCCGGGCGCCGCCGAAGTGCTGCCCGAGATTGCCGAAGCCGTCCGGGGGCAGATTACGATTCTAGTTGACGGGGGCATTCGCTCCGGGGGCGATGTGCTCAAAATGATCGCCCTGGGGGCGGATGCCGTCATGGTCGGCCGTCCCTTTTCGATTGCCGCGGTGGGAGGCCTCGCCGACGGCGTCGGGGCCTATATCGATCAACTGAAAACCGAAGTGGCGTCCGCCATGGTGCTCACCGGCTGCCCGGATATCCCCTCCGTAGGGATGGATATCCTAAGACCCCCCACGGACCGAATGCGCTGACGGCTGCTGGAGAACTGCATGAAAAAAGTGATCATATCCGTTCTGGGACAGGACCGCCCGGGCATCATCGCCGCCGTCTCACAGCTGCTCTACGAAAACGACAGCAATATCGAAAATGTCAGTCAGACCAGTCTGCAGTCCGAGTTCGCCGGCATCTTCATCGCCACCATACCGGGGGATATGCCCTTGACCGATCTGGCGCATGAACTGGAAGTCGTTTTGGCACCCATGGGCCTCCAGGTGCATGTCAAACCGGTGGAGCCGCGCCACGAAGAAACCAACGGCAGGCTCGCCGAATCGTTTGTCATCACCACCCGGGGTCCGGATCAGAAAGGCCTGGTGGCCCGCATTACCGCCATTATTGCCCGCCACCAGGTCAATATCACCAACTGCCAGGCCGTCTTCAAAGGCGGCGCAAACCCCAACGACAACATCATGATCTACGAAGTGGACATCCCGCCCCAAACCAGTCAGAGGGAATTCTTCCATGATCTGCGCACGAAAGGGGACGCCCTGAGTCTCCATATCAGCATCCAGCACCGGGATATCTTCATGGCCCTGAACCGCATCTAACAAGGAACTTCCGCCGCCGGCGAAAGGTATGCGTCATGCTGACAAGCCGAGAGATCGTCGACACCCTGGAAATGCTGCAGAGCGAGCATCTCGACCTGCGCACCGTAACCCTGGGCATCAACCTGCTGGATTGCGCCAGTGACCACCCGGAAACCTTGTGCCGCAATATCCGAAATAAAATAAATACGTTGGCCCGCCATCTGGTTTCGACCTGCGACCAGGTCGGCGCGAAGTACGGCATCCCGGTCGTCAACAAACGCATTTCGGTCAGCCCCATCGCCATCGTGGGAGCCCCCTTCGATGCCCGTGGAATGATCATGGTGGCCAAAACGTTGAATGCGGTGGCCGCCGATGTGAATGTGGATTTTATCGGCGGATTTTCGGCCCTGGTGGAAAAGGGACTGGCCAAGGGGGACCGCGCCCTGATCGAGGCCATTCCCGACGCCCTGGCCCAGACCCAGCGGGTATGCGCTTCGGTCAACGTGGCCAGCACCCGGGCCGGGATCAACATGGACGCCGTCCTGATGATGGGGGAAGTGGTCAAGGCGGCCGCTGAAAAAACCGCCGACCAGGACGGTCTGGCCGCCGCCAAGCTATGCGTCTTCGCGAATATTCCCCAGGATATCCCTTTCATGGCCGGGGCGTATCTGGGCATCGGCGAACCGGACGCGGTGATCAATGTCGGGGTCAGCGGTCCGGGCGTGGTCCGCAAGGCCATCGACCGCGCCCTGGCTCAGAATCCGGGATGGGATCTCGGACAAATTTCCGAGTTGATCAAGCGCACGGCCTACAAGGTGACGCGGGTGGGAGAACTCATCGGCCGGGAGGTGGCCGACAGCATCGGCATCGAATTCGGTGCCGTGGACCTCAGCCTGGCCCCGACGCCGAATGTCGGCGACAGTGTCGGGGAAATCTTTCAGAGCCTGGGACTCAAGGCCATCGGCGTCCCGGGCAGCACCGCGGCCCTGGCCATGCTCAACGATGCCGTCAAAAAGGGGGGCGCTTTTGCCAGTTCGCATGTGGGCGGACTCAGCGGCGCTTTCATCCCGGTCAGTGAAGATCTCAACATTGCCGAGGCGGCCCGCGCCGGGCATCTGAGTATCGAAAAAATGGAGGCCATGACCAGCGTCTGCTCGGTGGGCCTCGACATGGTGGCCATACCGGGCAACACCACGGCGGAAACCGTCGCGGCCATGATCGCCGACGAAATGGCCATCGGTGTCATCAACAACAAGACCACCGCCACACGCATTATTCCGGTTCCGGGCAAACAAGCCGGCCAGGACGCCTATTTCGGCGGCCTGTTGGGGCAGTCGGTCATCCTGCCGGTCAACAATGCCGCCGGCGGAAATCCTTTTGTGCTGCACGGGGGCCGCATTCCGGCGCCCATTCACAGCATGAAGAATTGAACGGTGCCCGAGCTGCCCCCTGCAACGCAGATGAAACTTCACGTTCTTGACGTTTCGGGGGCGATCAAACGGGCCGATTGCCATGCGCAACCGATTCGTTCCAACGCGTTGCTGCGGTTGGCCTTATCTTTTTCATCATTCCGCCCCGCCGGCCAGCGGCGGGGCGCGATCCCTTCTCAGCGCACACAGACCACCGGACAGGGCGCATTCAAAATGACATACTGGGCGTTGGAGCCGAAAACCAGCTTGCCCACCTTGGAGCGGCGGCGGACGCCGATCACGATTTCCTCCACCTGACGGTCGCCGGCAAAACGGACCAGGTCTTCGCCGGCATGCAGGCCTCGAATCAAAAGGTGGGTCTCACAGGCCAAACCATCCCGCCTGATTTCCTCCTGCCAGTAGGCCAAGGCATTTTCGGCGTCTTTAATCTTTGCCTGCTGTTCTTCTTCGCCTTTGACCATGGACCAGACCAATACCACTTGAGCATCGAAAGCCCGGGCGTGCTTTTTCGCCACCTCAAGAGCGGTTTTGGCCACATTGGACCCTTCGAAGGCCACCATGATTTTCATGACGTTTTCTCCCTGCTAAGCTGTGTCCGGTTGCGCGCCAGATCGACGGTCAGGTGTCCGGTGCGAGGGGCGCACAATGCCCCACCACCGAAAAGTCCAAAACCCATACCATACTGCCGCTTGACCTGCCATCCCCTAATTTTTGGGGAATGGCTTTACAAATCCCTGGCGAAGTGATTTTATACCGAGGTTAATCGACCCTTGCCTGGGGACAAAACCAATGGCAACGGGCATTCGATGCCGGTGATGGCGGAATGACCCGAGACACGATAGTGCTTGTCCGACTTCAGCGGGCGTGGCGTAATGGCGCGTGGCCATCCGATACCGATATATGCCGGAACAGTCCTTTAAGAATGAATCGGGTGCCTCCCGTCGCCGATGGGCGGCGCCGCTACGCAAAGCGTACTATCGATTCTTGAAAATTCGCGGGAATCCCCGTGAGATCGCCTTGGGCTTCGCCCTGGGTCTCATGGTCGGCATGACGCCTTTCATGGGGCTGCATACCGCGGTTGCGGTTTCCCTGGCCGCGCTTTTCAAGTGGAACAAATTTTCCGCCGCGCTGGCCGTGTGGATTTCAAACCCGCTTTCCGCCCCGGTGCTCTACAGTATGACCTACTATACCGGGGTCCGGGTTCTGTTCATCGAAGACGGCTACAAATTGCCGCTGACGTTCGATCTGGATGCACTCCTCTACACCTTGCGCAGTGCACCGGAGATCATAGGCATTCTTTTCGTCGGCGGCATTGTGCTGGGACTGCCCTTGGCGGCCCTGGGGTATTATTTCGCGCTCCAGGCCATTGTCGAATACCGGGAATCGATACAGCGTAAAATCGAAGCGCAAAAAACCCGACTTTCCCAAAAGCTGAAGGGCACCAAAAGGCGTAAGGGGAAGAAAACGAAAAAACATTGATAGATCAAGGAATTCGCCCCTTGACCAGATCTGCCCACGATCAAACCAGCATTGTCAAACAGATCATCGACGGATCCATAACGATCGATTCGATCGGTGAATTCCAGAGCATGCTCAAGATTTTCCCGGGCAATCCCTACCTGCACCGCGCCCTAGCCGATCTGCTGGTCAAACGCAGGTCCTATGCTGCCGCAGCGGAATATTTCGACCGCACCGCCACCCTCTTCATCGATTCCGGCGCCGTGCTGCAGGCGGTCGTGGCCAAAATGCTGCAATGGCAAATCGTCAAGCCATCGTTTCGCTCCATCAAGCAGTTCTACCATCGCCTGATTGAAAACAACCCCCGGGCCACCCCCTTGACCATGTTTTTTGCCGGCCTTTCGTTTCGCGAATTCGTGACCCTGGTTACGCGCCTGGAGCGCATCGTGCTTCCCGCCGGGAAAATGGTCAAAAAATTTGGCGATGCCGAAAACAATCTCTACATGGTGGTTTCGGGACGGCTTCTCCGCCGGCTGTATCCGTCGGTACACCAATCCGAAGACAAGGCGCCGCTTATCGAAGCACTTGAAGGCGAGATTTTCGGCGAGGTCTATCCGCTGGAGAAAGAGCATTTTTCCCAGTCTTATACCGAGACGGCCACGCGGGTCGAACTGGTCAAGATATCGCGGGAAAACCTGATCGACATCAGCAAACATTTTCCATCCGTGGCGGCCGCCTTGGGGGAACTCTTCGCGTTGCATCGTCAATCCGAGCCGGCTCCCTATGTCGAGCGGAAAGCGCATCGCCAGAACATTCCTGTGCGCATTGCCTTGGAAGTCTTGGAGGTGGATGAAACAACGCCGCTCATGAAGCTCAACGGCTACGTCCGTGATCTGTCCATCAGCGGCGCATGTTTGATACTGGACGGACAACCCTTGGCGACGCCCGCGCATCACCTGATCGGTAAAACGGTCAATATCAGCATGAGCCCGCCGAGTGAGGCCCTGACGCTCAATGTCCGAGGTTGTATCGTCTGGTCGCAGGTGGTGGCAGCGGATACAGGTGATTTGCGGGCCCTGGGCGTGCGGTTCAATACCATGTCCCCTCATTTGAGCGGATTGCTGCTGGTCTTCGCCGACCATTTCTATCATGCGCACTGAAGCCGCCCGCGCCAAGCCTTCGCAAGGATCCGACGCCCTCACCCTCGGCGTGCTGTCCGACACGCACGGCCATATGGACGAGGCGGCCCGGGATATATTGCGCGGTGCCGATCTGATCCTGCATGCCGGAGACATCGATGGACCGGCGATACTGGCAACCCTGGAGGCCATGGCGCCTGTCGTTGCGGTGCGCGGCAATATGGATCGCGGCGCCTGGGCGGACCGACTGCCCGATGAGGAAATCGTTGAAGCCGGAGCGATACGACTATACATGATCCACGATCTGACCAGGATCAGTTTGGACCCTGAGACAGCCGACATCCGTATCGTGGTCAGCGGCCATACGCATCGTCCCAAGATCCGGGAAAAGGGCGGCGTTGTGTATCTCAATCCGGGCAGCGCGTCATTGCCACGGGGCGGTCATCGGCCTACGGTGGCCTTGGTGGAAATCACGGGGCCTGCGATTGCCTGTCGACACGTGGCATTTTAAAGAAGGAGTATACCACCCCCATGAGTGCCGATTTCATCGATGATCTGCTACGGGCCGTCGAACGGGTTTTTCCCCCGGACAAACCAGCCCTGAAGGAAATCCTCATTATCAGCGGGATGCCCGACGACACCCAAAATTTGCGCTACCTGGGTTTCAACCGCCAGGTCCTAGAGGAAAATGGCCTTCGCAAGGCCTTTTCGGCGGTGGCCCTGATCAATAACCGCCGCGCGAAACAATGGCGCCTCACGGGTCACGTCCAGAAAATGAGCCAGCTTATTTTCAACCCGCGCTGGACCCGCAATGAATTGGACCTTTTTATCAATGCCTTGCGGTGCTCGCCGGATATCATGAACCTGCTGGCATCCACGACCGCCACCTATTCTTTGTTGGGAATACTGGAAATAGAAGACCGGGCCGACACCGGCATCTTCCGAAGATGGTTGCGCCGCGTCCGTCCGGTACTGGCCGTACCGGGAATCGACGCGCAGGAGATCCAAATGGTGGCTGCTTTTGAACGCCTCAACGAGATCCGCAAGGGCGCCCGGCGCCGCTGAACCGCCGCCCACCGTTATTGCCGGGCAAGCCGCTGCAGCACCAGCACCATCATGCTTCCCATCAAGGCCAAGCCCACGGCCATCCCCACTTCCAGATCGAAGCCCTGCGGCAATCGGTTCACGATCACCACGGCGTCTCCCCCAAGATCCGCGACAAGGGATTTCCAGGGCCATATTTTGCGGAGCGAGCCGATCATGAGTCCTGTCAGAGCGGCCATGGTGATTTCATGGTAGCGGTTGAGAAGCCAGTTGAGAAGTCTCACAAACAGCAGGATACCGGTTGCCGTGCCGGTTGTAAAAACGGCGAGAACAAGCCAGTCCATACGGCCTACAGCTTCGAGAATGTAATGGTATTTGCCCAGCAGAACGAGGATGAACGACCCGGAGATGCCGGGAAGAATCATGGCGCAAATGGCAATGGCGCCGCAGAGAAAAATAAACGGCAGGGTTTCCGGCGTGTGGACCGGCACGAGACCCACCAGCACAAAAGCCCCGGCCGTGGTGAGCACAAGACCGGCGGCGGTTGTGATCGACCAGGCCTTGATGCGGCATCCCACCGCGAAGGCCGAGGCCAGCACAAGTCCGAAAAAAAAGGACCACACAGCGACCGGATGGTGCTCGAGCAACGTGCCCAGGAGCCGGGCGAGGGTAAATATGGCGGTCAAGATCCCCAAACCCAAGGGCAGCAGAAATGCATACGGTACGCTTTTGAGGGCCCGCAGGAAGCGTCCCTGAAGCAGCAGGCGCAGAAAAGCGGCATCGAAGGCCTTGATGGCGCGGATCAACTCCTCGTAAATGCCGAGAATAAGTGCCATCGTGCCTCCGGAAACACCCGGCACGACATCGGCGGCGCCCATGCAAAATCCTTTGGCAAACAAGGCCAATGAAGCCTTGGGAGCGTCGAAGCGCCCCTTGGTGACCTGTGGCCGGTTTTTGCGGGATGGCGCCGTCTTCATCGTGATTCCTTTGCGTCGTGTCGTTCGTTGGACAGCATGACGAGCGTGCGATCGGCGTTTGAAAACGGCAATCGATAGGGTTGCACGGAGAGGGTCAGCGTCCGCATCGCTGTCACGAGCATCGGTTCGACCTCCCGGATTTCTGCGTGGGGCAAGCGCCCCTTCCAGACAACGATTCGGCCGCCGTCCGAGAGCAAGGGGGGGAACTGTGCCACGATAAAGGCCAGGCTGCTAAAGGCCCGGCAAACGATGGTATCGAATAAAGGGCCTTGGATCGTCCCGGACCACGCCTCCACCCGTTGCTGTATGGCCCGGGCGTTCTTCAAGCCTAACGCGCGAATCGTATGTTGCAGGAAACTCACTTTTTTGCGGGCGGCATCCACCATCGTGAGATCGATCGAAGGGTGGCATATCTTGAGCGGTAGGCCGGGAAAACCGCCCCCGCTGCCCACATCCAGCACCCGCCGCATGGGCATAAAATAAGGGGCCGGGCCGAAAGAGTCGATGAAATGGTTGACCGCCATCATTTGCGGATCCCGGATGGCGGTCAGATTCACGGTGCGGTTCCATCGCTGGAGCATTTCCCCATGGCGATAAAACAATCGCATCTGCTGTTCACTCAGAGACTGGCCGAAATGGGCCGCCCCCTCCGCCAGAAGCTTTTGCCATTCCGCATAGGGGATGGGCAGATGCATGGTGCGGATCCTCGCTGATCGCGGTGTCACGGCCGCCGGAGGCGTGGTCCATATAAAAAGGCGGCAAAGGCCATCCATTTTCCAGTAGGGCCTTCGCCGCCGTCGATGGCGCTATGCCGCGCATTGTCAGACGATGCAGACGCGCTTGACCTCGATCATATCGGTATATCCCTTGAACGCTTTCTTGATACCGTCCTGCTTGAGGGTCGACATGCCCTCTTCGATGGCCTTGGCAAAGAGCTCGTCGGTGGGGGCGGCTTGTTTGATCAGGCGCTTGATGGTTTTCGTTCCATCCATCAACTCGTGAATCCCCATCCGCCCTTTATAGCCGGTGCCGGAGCATTTTTCGCAACTGCCGGCGCGGTAAAGAACCAGTTCGTCCGCATAGGCCAGCCCGGATTTTTCCCAATATTCAGCCCCGTAGTCGGCGATAATCTGTTCGAATTCTTCCTGGGTGGGATGATACTCCTTTTTACAGGAGCAAAGCCGCCGCACCAGACGCTGGGCCAGTACGCCCAGAAAGGCATCGGAGAAATTGAGCGGGTTGAGGCCCATATCGAGGAGGCGGGTAACGGTTTCGGGGGCACTGTTGGTATGCAACGTCGAGAAGACCAAATGTCCGGTAAGCGACGCTTCAACGCCGATGGAGGCCGTTTCCTCGTCGCGCATTTCGCCGATCATAATGACATCCGGGTCCGCCCTCAGAAATGCGCGCATGATGCGTGCAAAGTCGAGCCCGATTTTCGGTTTAGCCTCGACTTGACGCAACCCCATTTGCGTGATTTCGACGGGGTCTTCCGCTGTCCAGATCTTGATCCCGGGCTTGTTGATATGCCCGAGGGCGGCGTGCAAGGTGGTTGTCTTACCAGAACCCGTCGGGCCCACACACAAGACCAAACCGTAGGGCTTGGCAATGGCTTGGGTCAAAACGTCATAATTGCGCTCTGCCAGCCCCATGTCTTCGAGCTTCATGGCGCCGGCCGTGGCCAGAATACGCAACACGGCATCTTCAAAGCCCCCGGCCGTAGGAAGCGTGGCCACCCGCAATTCAAAGGGCGGTATGCCTTTGCGCTTGAACTTGATCTTGCCGTCCTGGGGCAGACGGCGCTCGGCAATGTCCAGGTTGGACATGATTTTGATACGCGACAGGATTCCCCGAGACAGTGAGTTGGGGACTTTGATGTAATCCTGACAGACACCGTCCATCCTGAAGCGGATGTTCGTGGACTTGGTCTGGGGGGAAGGCTCGATGTGAATATCGGAGGCATTTTTCCGGTAGGCCGCGATCAAACACTGGTCCACCAGTTTAACGACCTTGCTTGAGCTTTCATCCAATTCCTCGATGCGCTCTTCGGCCTCGTCCTCTTCCTCGAAGGATACATCGAGAATATCGTCGAAGTTTTCGAGGGCTTCGGCATTCTGAGACAAGTCGCCATATTGATCGGACGCATAAAAGCGTTTGATATAAGCTTCAATATCTTCCCGTATGGCAACGCAGAAATTGATTTTGCCCGTCTTCATGAGGGCTTTGATATTGTCTGTCTTGTTCAGATCGCGCGGATCGTCGACCAGGACTTCGACACCTTCCTTGCCCCAGTTGAGCGGCACCCAAAGTTCATGCAGTAAAAAGGCCTTTTTCAAATTGCCCAGAAGTTCATACGGGGTCGCCAAATCTTCTTCATAGGCGCGGAAGGTACAGCCATAAAATTGGGAAAAGGATTTACCGATATCCTCTTTGCTGATGCCAAAGTTTTCTAACAGAACAGCTTCGACGCTTTTGCGGGACTGTTTGGCTAACGTCGCCGCCTTTTGCAATTGCTCGGTGGTGACCATTTTCTGTCTGAGCAGAAAATCGTATTTCGACCCGCTGGAAAGCCGTGACCGCAGGGTTTCGATTCGCTTCAAAAGCTCGGGATGATCCGGCGCATCCTTTTCGCCCTCTTCGTAAAGATCCAGCGCCAAATCACGGTAATCGCGCTTTTCCATTTCCAAACCGAAATGATATTTGAGCGTTCCGCGTTTTTCGGCGTCCAATCTTTGATCCCCGACGACTTTCATAATCTTGTCGAAGAGATCATTGGGAGAGTAGAGCTTGAGGAGGCAATCGACGATATCCGCGGCAATCTTTTCCGCTGGATAATCCAGGACCAGAATTTTTTCATACTCGGAGAGCGCTTCTTCGTACAATCCCAAATCCTTGAATGCGGAGGCACTATCCATGATGGCCGGCGCATCTTCCTGACCGGAAAGCGACTTCTTCAACATCGATATTTCTTCTGTTGATACGCTGCCAGCCTCGTCGGCGGATTGCTCTTCAAGACGGGCGTTTATCTCACCGATTCGGGTTTGGACCGATTTTTTCTTTTCGTCATCCAGATCGGGAAAGTCCTGCAGGATCTGATTGAAAAGCGAAAGAGCTTCGTCGTAAAGCCCCATCGAATAGCAGACTTCGGCCTCGTTAAGCTTGGCCCCGGCATCGGATTTCAGGGATGATTCTGCTTTTGCCATAATGTCACTCTCAATCCACTAGCCTGTGATACGACAAAGCGTATCCGCTTTCGGCATGTTGACAACATAAATAAAGGACAGCGCTAGCGCTTGAAAAACGCTTTAAAACCTTTGCTGTCCTTGGAGCTATTGAGTTGCGGAAGAACGATATCGCAGTTCAGCTTGACCATTGCGATCGAGGCAAAGGGTTGCATGCTGACCAGAAGATACCCGCGACCGCTCCGGCGCAGGTAAATGCGGCCGTTCTCGAAAACCAAATCGGCTTCCCGTGCATTTTGAACGACCTCGAGAAGCTTTCGCCAATTGGTGTAGCGCTGGCTGGCTCCCTTTTTCTTGCCGTCCTCGGAATCGTAAACAACCCGGCCGTCCCCGGAAAGAAAAATGATGCTATGTACACCATTGATGGATAGGATGTCTTTAAAAAGCGCTTCCATCGGGATCGAGCGTCTCCTTTTATCTTTTTCAAAATCCGACTCCGCCGGTCAGCGGCGGGGCGGGATGGCCACTACCGGTAGTCGTTCAAAACCTGAATGATCTTGTCCCGCGGACATTTCGGATTGACAATGATAACAGTCGAAGGATTGCCTGGTAAAAGAATCATGTCGTTGGTCTGATCCCGATCGAAATAGCCGACACGCAAAGGGCCGAATTGAAGCGTCGCCCCCAGATCCGAAAGCGTCCGGACAATCGTTTCCATACCGTCATCCTGATAGATGTCCTCCAGACCGCATCGTTCGCCCACGTGGTTCATCAAAATGGATTTCACGCTATCGATGGGAGAATCCATCGCCTCTTCCAAATCAAACGCGTCGATGGTTTCTTCCTCTTCGTCATTTGTCGTTTCGCCGCTATCCTCCGATTCGTCTTTGATTTTCATGGCTTCGAGAATAATCGGCTGCAAATCGCTGTTGATCTTATTTTCTTTCTGCGGGCATCCATTTTGGATCGACAAGGACACCTCATCCCACGAGAAAATGACATACGCCGCATCAAGGCCCTGTTGTTCATCCACACGCGCGTTCAGCAATTCGCCTTCCCTGAAAAAAAGAACGCCGCTTTTGCCGCTGGCGCGGTCCGTCAAACGGATGGTGCAGGTACGTTCTTCCATTTCCATCAACTGCAGAAAGATTCCCGATGAAACCCCGTGCAGCGTGCCGCCATCCGATTCTTTGCGCAGCGTCCGCATGATCTGTTTGGCGAGATCTTCGATCAGAAACGGTTTGCTGATGTAACCGACGGCACCGCCCTCCTGGGCCAACCGCTTCATTTCCGAAGTACTATAACCGGTGATGATAATCACCGGGATATCGGGATAATTCTCCATAACATGCGCCAGCAAGCTGAAACCGTCCATTCCGGGCATTTTAAGGTCGGTGACAACGAGGGAAATCACATACGCTTTTAGCTGGTTGACGGCATCCATCCCATCGGAGGCCAACCGCACGCGAAAGGTGTCCCTATATTTTTCAAGCCCTTCCTTCAAGGCTTGCAGCATTTCCTGGTCATCGTCGACAAAAAGAACGTTGCGAATCATCCTGTATTCCTCGGATCATTTCAGGAAGCCCTGTCGATGTCGACAATTTTGATGCCGGCCACATAATCGACGGCCTCGTATTTTTTGATATTGCCTACTTTCCGCGTTATGTCGTTGAGTTTTTCCACCTGAACGTGCATCTTGACCATACGCTCGTATAGGCGGTCATCAGGGGCAATCAGCGACAGGGCTTCGTTGATCAGGTTATGGACGATCGTCAAGGGCTGATTGAAACGGTGGGCCACACCGCCGGCCATCTCGAGCACACCCTGAAATTTGTCCCGATTGGTTTTTTCCTTGACCTGTTGCATACGAGCCGAAACATCGTGCATGACACAGTGGACTTTGCGTGCGCGTCCGTCGGTTTTGACCACCGCCGCCTGCAGACGGACGAAGTTCACTTCGTCATTGCCATGGCGATGCTTCAGGATGATTTCTTCGCGCCCGATGCGGATAACGTCGCCGATAAAGACGAAAAAGAGTTGCTGGTCCTCTTTGGCTAAAAAATCCGCAAAACGTCTTCCGGGTAGATCTTCGATGCGGCCGCCGATCATGTCGGCCGCCGCCGGCGTGACCTCGAGAATAAAACCCTGGGGATCTAAAACCAGCAGGGCCGCTTTGGCATCGGAACCGACAATGGAACCATCGCCACTGCCCGTTTCTTCGATTTCGCCGGTGATGTCCCGTACAAGACCGTCCAGAAAGACCACTTCGCCATCGTCGTCAAGGGTTGCCTTGGTGGTCAGCGCACACCAGATCGGATTTCTGTCCCGTCGCAAAAAGGCAATCGGTCGTTCGCTGATGAGTCCGTGTTGGATGACCGCCTGGATCAAAGTCCCCCGGTCCTTTTTATTGCGATAAAGCCGGATCTCCGGGAAGCCGATCGCATCGTTTACCGAATCGAACCCGAATATCCGTGCAAAAGGATCGTTGCAAAACGCGATTCGGCCTTCAACGGTAACCCGATAGAGCGCCACCGGCAGATTGCGCACGAATTCCGAATAACTGCGTAAGGAGGCATCCATATTCGAAAAATATGCGTTGCTCATGATCACTCGAGTCCAGCGGCTGATGCAGACCCCTGAGCTGTCCGACACCCCAACGACAACCTGATGAAAGCGCGCACACGGGGTTATCGGCCGGTTTTAGCGGACGGTTTACAGGTCAATACCGTAAGCCTCAACCTCCTCTTTATATTTTTTATTCCAGTTTACGAGATTGCTCTTGAACTTGGCGGTCGCCCCCAGCTCCTCGGACAATTCCCGTATCGACTCGCACACTCCCGCTGTCAGCTCCCCGTCGGTGGCATCCCCTTCGACCATCAGCTCTTGGTTGGCATATCTCAATTCGGCCGCAAAAGGATCTAGGAACGGATAGCGATCGGCTTTTTCAACAAACTTCCGGTTCAAGAGGGTCACGAAATCATTGTCGACATTTTTCAAAGACCGCACGGTTCTTTCAAAAATGGCGATCATTTCCCCCATGGCCGTGACAATGCGCAAGGACGGCCTGTCGGAAATCTCCTCTGCATCGAGATCCAAAGAGGTCTCCTCGCTCTTGGAATTTTCATTCAGCGTAATCCGGCTGACATGAAAAGACCCCCCATGGTCCTTGGTGAGCTGAACCAACCGGTCCAGATCCGCGTCACCCCTTTTGCTGTCCCCACTGCCCCAGGAGAAAGAACCGCCCGAAACCTGTCCGCTATTGAAAAAGACGAGGCCCCCCCCTTTTCCATCACCGATATGAACATCGATAAATCCGGTCAGCCCCTCGGACTTCATTTTTTTGATCAGCCCCTCCAAATCCGTAAACTCGGTGGTGAGATCTTGATAGATGCGCTTGGCATCCGGCATCGTGGACCAGAAATAGATGTCATCGGATCTGAGAAGATAGACGCTGAGTGCGTAATTGGTGGCTTCCGACGGCTCGATCAACGGTTCAATGGCCTGGGCACCGGTGATCACTTCGTTTTTCTTGACGAAAGCGCCGTTGAGGATTTCATCCTTATCAAAAAAAACAATACCTTCGGAGGAGGGAGATTTGAAATAGAGCCCTCCGCATCCGACCTCGCCTTGAC
>CAYMQN010000003.1:0-6716 GCA_964392545.1 uncultured Desulfobacteraceae bacterium | reverse complement strand
ATAGTAGCTGTTCAAATGTCCAATAATGGGGTCTTCCTTGGGGATTACAATCATTCTCGGTTATTCCTCGGACATCGTCCCTGCTGTCGTTCATGCAATCGCTGCCAAAACCTCCCGAGTCGCCAACCTTTCCGGGTCTGGCGCCCCCGTCGTGTTTAGCGGCGGCGGCGGCGCAAGCGTTCTATGGAAAGACGGATGCTGTCCTGCATACGGGTAATGGCCTCGGCCAGGTCCCCGATTTCATCCTTGGACTTGTTCTCGATTTCGACGCCCAACTCACCGACGCTGATGCGGTTGGCCGCATCGGTCAGCTTGCGAATCGGCGTAACAATGGCGCGGCTGGCCAGATAGGCAATCAAGACAACGATGATGAAGGTGGCCCCCATCAGCATGATGGCAAACATCTGGGATTCCTTGAGGATCACGAAGGCCTCTTCCTTTTCCTGCTGAATGGCCAGGGTCCACCCCAGGGGCGTCGTGGCGGCAAACCCGATGGCTTCCTGGCCATCGTCGTTGATGAATTCAACCATTCCATTGGTATTGGCATTCGCCGCCTTGACCAGCGGGTGCTGGCTCAAGTCTCTTTGTTCCTGGACGAATTCCTCGACCTGGTGCGCCACGACCTTGCCATCCTGGTCCACCAGGAAGGCATATCCGGTATCACCTTGCCGCCAGTTGGCGATGCGTTTGCTGATGGCATCGCGTGTCATGGCCGCCGCCATGACCCCGATCGTCTGACCATTCTTTTGGATCGGCACCGCAATCACCAAAGCGGGCTGTTTGGAGGTTTTGCCGATCAAGTTCTGCCAGGCCAAATTTTTGCCGGAGGTGATGTCCTGGACATATTGGCGATCGGAATAATCCTTGAGGTCCGTATCGTCGTTGCGGGCCACGTTCATGCCGTAGAGATCGGTGGTGAAAACCAGGTACATCCACGGATATTCGTTGTGCACGGCCTTGAGCAGGATTTCCTGTTCGAACCGGTTCATGGACTGGATGCCGGGCATTTGCGCCAACGTCTTGAGAACCCGAACGTTTTTATCGATCCACTGCTCGACTTCCTGGGAAAGGGAGTTGGTAATCTGGCTCCCGAACCGGGTTGTGTCCTGAACGATACGATCGCTGGTCTGGTTAAAGGATATGGCGAAGTAAATGGCGCCGGGCACCAAGCTCACCAGCAGCATCAACAAGATGACCTTGCTGGTCAGACCCAGGCCGCTTTTCTTCTTGCGCCGGGCGGCACGCTCGGCCGTGGAGGACACGGCGGCGGTCTCCGACACCCGAGCGGGCCTTTCGGGAGCGGGCTGATCCTGGGGCGGGGTCTCCGCGGCCTGCGCAATCGATGGCGCTTCAACCGCAGGTTCTGGCGGTGTTACAGCCTTCTCGACGGGTTCCTGAGGTTTTACCGTGATGATATGGGAACATGTCTTGCATTTGAAGCGGGCCTGTTCACCTTTGATTTTCGCCGGGTCGATTTTGTATTTCTTGCCACACTCTTCACAAATAACGATCATAGCCGCACTCCTTGTCTACCATTTCGACAGTGGTTTCGGAAACGTTTGTCCGAAAAGTCTTAGAAGCTTTTTCAAAGACCGCAACTAATAGCCTTTCTCACGAATTTTTTGAACCATGTTCTGCTTGAACTCATTTCGTTTTTCATCCCGCTGAATTTCCTCGGCCAGTAAATTGACAAGTTCGGCGGCACGCTGCGTTGGGAAATTCGACTTATTGAACCCAAGGTCTTCGAGCCCGTCCTCAACCACCACTTCTCCCAAGGGGCCGATGGCCATGGACATCTCCGAAATCAGAAAATCCAGGAAATCCTGATCAAGGACCTTCGGGCTGCTTTGAACGATTTCAATCAGTTTCAGGCCGGCCAGTTTGCCGACAGCTTCCCGCAGGGTCGCCATGTTAAGACCGGTATTCTGGGCAATCTGGCCTAAGGTTTTTTCCCCGTCCAAGGCCATGAGAACCGTCAGCATATGCCCATCGAGAGAAAAATTACCCAAATCGTCCCTGACCACTGGTTTGAAAACCAGAGCGGAAATATCTCCGGACGACAAATCCATCGCCTACCTCCTAACTGTCTATGACCCGTTCCACCGCAATTGTCGGCAACCTCAAGATTTCGCCAAACGTGCGATGTCTTCGCGAATAGCGGCCAGTTCCTTCAGCATCTCGGCTTGCAGTTTTTTGACAACCTCATCGAAGTATTGCTGCGTTAGGACCGCTCCCTGTGGGGTTTGACGATCGTTCGTGTCGCTGGAACCTTTCGCCTGGGCCGTACCTTTTGGTTCGTTCGTTTCGGATATGCCGGCTGCGGCGCCGGTCCCGGGCTCCCGAAGAGCTTCGATTTGCCCTTTCAATTCCTTGTATTTGTTCAATTCCAGGTAAAGCAGCTTCTTTTTCTCGGAAGGTGAAATGCTCCCCGCAGAGGCCGCTTTCTCGAAGCTGGCATACACCGAGTTCAACAGTTTGAAGGCATTCGGATGGGCCTTGCCCTTGTTCGTTTTGACGTACAATCCCAACGAACCCAGCAGTTGGAGAAACATGACGAGAATCCGGTCGGCCGCGAAGCGGGTCTTGACGGCATCGATCTGCGCCAAAAAAAGCGTCATGACCTCATCGGTGATTTCCCATTCGATGGACATCACGAGCGATTTCAGTTCGTCCAAAGGGTCGTTGGGATGCGCTTGGGTCTGTGCGGGTTTTTCCGCCGCATCGTTTTCATCGAATAGCATGTCGAGCCGATCAGCGAGATCACTGTCCACTTTGCTTTGCTTGGCGTTGCTGTTCAACAGGAACCTCCTATTTGAGTTCGTCCTTTATGGAAGCCATGGTCATCGTGATGATTTTTTTCAAGGTCGGCACGACATTGGTACCCGTAACCGCACTCGCCTCGAAAGCGGGACGTTTGAGCTGGCTGTTGAGATCCTTTTCCATGGTGGCGAAGGGCAGAAGCGGAATTCCCTGCTCGGCAAGATCCACCTTGTTGTATTGAAAAACGAGGGGGATCGCAAAGATGCTTTTTTTATAATTCTTTAAATTTTCATGGAGGTTTTTCAAGGATAAAATGTTTTTCTCACGGCGGACGGCCATTGAATCGGCAACGAAAACAATACCGTCCACGCCGCGCAGCACCAGACGGCGCGTGGCATTGTATTTGACTTGTCCCGGAACGGTATAGAGCTGCATTTTGGCCGTATAGCCGTTGATTTTACCGATATCGATGGGAAGAAAATCGAAAAACAGGGTCCGGTCCCCGTGGGTTTTGACGGTTACCATTTCGGTTTGAATGCGCTCGTTGAATTTGGCGTAGATATATTCAAGGTTGGTCGTCTTACCGCCTCGGCCGGGACCATAATAGACGATTTTGACCTGGACTTCCTTTTTTTTCAAATTTACGAATGCCATTGCGATTATACCTAGCGTCTGCTGTCGATAAGGTTGGTACCCCGGGCAGAACCGTATCAGGGCGTATGAATCGGCTCGAGAATCGCTTTAATCTTCTCCACGGATTCCGCCACTTTCAACCGAAGGAATCCAAGGGAAAGGTCGTTTCCAAAAAGGGTGATCAACAAAAATTCACTGAGAACTTTGCTGAAATGGATGTTTTCCTTTTTGCCCTTGTGAAAGAGAAGGGAAAACTCGCCCTCGCCGACGATTTTAGCCATAGCACTTACCGCGCCGAAGTTGCCGGCGGCCAATGCGGCCAGGGAGTAGATATCGTGTTTGTTTTCACCATCGTCGAGGCTGGCGATAATATTGCCGGACATGTCGATCAGGAAAACGCAGTGAACCCCGATATCCACCAAATCCGCCTGCAGAATGTCGTCTATGCTGTCAAGCTGTTTCTGGCCAAGCGTGTAGGACAATTGAAATACCTCCCTGAAAAAGTGGGCCGGTCCGGCCTCGTCGCCGCATCCGCCAATCCGTCCCTCTCAGTTTGCGCGCCACGGCTAGCGGCGCCGGCGATCGCCGTTTGCCAATCGCCGGCCGGCGTGGTCCCGACGGAAGGTGTCTTCCGCATCGGCAGCTGCTGCGCAAAGGGACTTGCGCCGAGGGGAAACCCCAAAGCGGTCCATTTTCAATTCTCGCTCGGTATGCCGAGCAACCCGTCAACCCTAACTAAATAGCAGAAAAAATACTGTTTTATCAAGGAAAAACTCATGATTATCCATTCCTGGCCGGACGACGAAGCGGCAGGCTGGGTTGCCTGGCCCTAAGCAGCGGTTCATTCCTGCTCCGGGGGGGCTGGCCGCTTGGGCCGGGCTGCGGCCTCATCGGGTTGGAAATCCATGATCACGGTCACCTCGTTGCCGCCCGCATTGGTTATCTTGGCATTGGGATAGCGTTTCCGAAAAACACTCAGCATGGCCGGATTATCTTTCAGGACAGTGGCCGTGAACCGACGGTACTCATTTTCGCGGGCGATCTCCTCCAGAATTTCAAGCAGATAGGAAGCGATGCCCATGCCTTGGAAATCCTCTCGTACAACGAAGGCGATCTCGGCACTGTCATCGTCTTCCTGGGCGTAGGTTCCAATGGCCACAATTTCCTGGTGCCCGCCCTTTTGCACGAGCCCGATCATGGACATGTTCCTGCGATAGTCGACGCTGGCCCATTGTTTCTGCACGATCTCGTGCGAAAACAATTTCATCTGATAAAAAAAGCGGTAATAAATGGTTTCCTCTTGCAGGGAATAAAAGAAATTGCGGTAGGCAAACTCATCCGAGGGCAAGAGGGGTCTAAAATGCAAGGTTTTCCCGTTTTTTACCTTCAGGTTCGATTTGTAGCCTTCCAAAAAGAGGAGATCTTCCTGGGCCGGGGGCAATTGATCGCCAAAAATGTAATGCCGGCTTTTGGCGGTTTGAATCAACTGATCGCGAAACTTGGGATGGGCAATCTGGGTAAGCTCCATCACGCGCTGAAAGATGCTTTTCCCCTGGAGTTCCGCAATCCCGTATTCGGTGACGACGAAATTGACATCCGCCCGGGTGGTGGCCACCCCCGAGCCTTCGCTGAGATAGGGTACGATGCGCGATACGCTCCCGTTGCAGGCCGTCGAGGGCATCGCGATGATGGAAAAGCCCCCTTGGGACATGGCGCTGCCGCGCAAGAAATCCACCTGATCGCCAATTCCACTGTAGAAAAGGTGTCCCATGGAATCCGAGCAGACCTGCCCTGTGAGATCCACCTCGAGCGCACTGCTGATGGATATCAGATTGTCGTTGCGGGCGATCACGGTGGGATCGTTGACGAATTCCGAAGACCGGAAATAAAATACCGGATTATTGTCGACAAAACGGTAGAGCTTGTCCGAGCCCATGCACAGGGAGGCAACCACCCGCCCCGGCAGGAGGGACTTTTTCTTGTTGGTAATGACGCCTTTTTCAAACAGCGGCAGCAGCCCGTCGGTAATCAGCTGGGTGTGGATGCCCAGGTCGCGCTTCTGGTCCAGGTAGCGCAGAATGAGATTGGGCAGATATCCGAAACCGATCTGCAAAGTGGCGCCATCTTCCACGAGCTGGGATACGAAATGCCCGATACGCTCGGAAATACGGTTATGCTCGTGGTAGGTCATGGTTTCGACCAAGTCTTCTTCCTTGGGCACCAGAAAGTCGATTTCGTCCACGTGCACGAAGCTGTCCCCCCAGGTGCGCGGCATACGGGGGTTGACCTGGGCAATCACCAGTTGCGCGTGTTCCATGGCCGAACGCGTGATATCCACTGAAACGCCCAGACTGCAATAGCCGAAATGATCGGGCGGACTGACCTGGACAAGGGCCACATCCAGACCGATGCGATGGGTTGCAAAAAGCCGCGGAATTTTGGACAAGTAGGCGGGAATGTAATCGATCTTACCTTCGAAGGCGGCCTTGCGCATGGTCTTGCTGATAAAAAAAAGCTTGAGATTGAACCGGCTCGCAAAGGACGGATCTTCCACATAATCGGCGAAGGTGTAGGACAGCATCTGGTAGATCATGATGTCCTGGAGCTGCTGGTTTTGCACCATGGTCCGGATCAAATGCTGGGGTTCGCCGCATCCCGTTCCAATAAAAACCCGGCTGCCGCGCTTGATCTGAGCCACGGCGGTTTCGGCGGAAACGACTTTTTGGGGACAGCACGTATGGATATCCATCTCAGACTCCGCTGATTGAAGGCGCGGCGCGTTTGAACGCCATTTCATCCCAAATCCTCGGGTTAGTCAAGGAATGCATGCCCTATCGAACCCCCCGGCAGGGAAAACGCCCCTAGCAGGCCGTGGATAAACTACGCCTCAGGCCGAAATGTCCCGCCGAAGGCGGGATTGCGCCCCTCGCGAAACGGCGCTGCAACCCCGATGGTTGCTGCACATTTCGCATCGGGCCGCGCCTTGCCTTTAAACCCGATGCTTGTTTATCCACGGCCTGCTAGAGACGCTATTTCGGAAAGTCGGCCCGCCAACTTTAGCTGCATCGCGGACAGGACGCTTCCACGACCCGTTGCCAATCCGGATACCAGGCGTTATCATTCAGGTGCCCCGGAGCTCTGAGCGCTGACCGCGGGGTGGCTCCGGCGGCCGTTGCAAGGTCTGTCAACCGATTTTTGCGCCGCGCATGACGCCCCCGGCGGTGAAAGGGATAGCGCGCCATGGCCAAGCGTCAGACATTCAGGCCGTACCTGACGCAATGGCTGCGTCGGGGTGCCTGGCGCAAATGGGTGTTGGCCTATAC
>CAYMQN010000002.1:41689-55191 GCA_964392545.1 uncultured Desulfobacteraceae bacterium | reverse complement strand
CGCTCCCAGTTCGTCAAGTGAGTCAGGCCGTACTTACTTTGCGACGCGAACCTTGGCGCTTCTGGGAAGTCCATTGGGCGACGTCTTTGCATGACGACGGTTGGTCCCTGGAAACTACTGATTGATAGGTTTTATTACCAAATTCGTGAATGAAGCGACGTGTGACTATACGAATGCAACCCGCTACCGTCTGCCCGAAGGGGGCACGGTGGCCGATCTCGCTACGCAGGCCGGGATAGATCACGGGGATGTAAAGATCGCCTTTGTCAATCGCCGCATCGCCAGTCTCGATACGGAATTGAGCGACGGGGACCGGGTGGGCCTGGCCCCGGCGGTGGGTGGCATGTAGACGCCGGCGGCGCTACCGCGCCTGGCAGGCCGCCAGCGTGTCGTAAAGCGTGTTGAAGAGATCCGTGGAGCGCAGGATCCCGACGATCTCGCCGTTGCGCGTCACCAGCAGGCTGTGGTGACGCCCCATGACGGTGCGGTGCGTGGCAATGTTCATGGTGTCGTCTTCGTCCACAAACTCGCCGTCGGCGGGCGCCTGCATGTAGTCCTTGACCTTGAGGTTGCCGATGTCCCGGCACATCTCGTCCAGGGGGCGCTCCCAGAGTTCGAACTTTTCGCGCATCTCTTTGAGCGCCCGGCGATCGAAGACCGATTTGCGCACCCAGCTTGCATCCCCGATTTCCATGTAGCGCGGTTCCATGGCCCGCATGATGTCCACCTGGCTGAGCCGTCCCACCACGCGGCGATTGCCGTCAATGACAATCAGGGACTGGTGGCGGTAAGGCTTTTCGCCGTGGCGCTGGTTCTGATTTTCGAGGGCCAGGATGGCCTCGCCGATCGTGGCGTCCATGTGAATCGTGGCGTAGTCTGAGATGGGAACCATCAAATCTTTAATGTGTCGGGATTTCAAGATTTTCCTCCATTCCGCAAGCAATCGCAATGCAAGACGCCGCCCGCAGCGCCGTCGACCTCGTTTGGAACACGTAATTTAATACGGTTGGAAATGGAAGCAAGGGGGCCCTCGAAATGCTCCACCACCAGCCCCCGGGAATCGGCCCCGACATGCGCCGCCGGGGGGGAAGGCGAAAAGTTCACCGGCATCCGCCCGCCACCAGGACGCCCACATAGCACTTGAGCCCGGGCCGCCCGGCATGTTAGGACGCATGCGTACGCCCTGCCGTTTGCCCCTCACCATGAAAGGAGAGTTCGCGATGAAACGGATTGTGGTTGCCATGGCATGTCTGCTGTCCCTGATGGTTGCGGCCGCCCCGGCCCTGGCGGAAGGCGATTTGTACCTTTACAACTGGTCCGATTACACAGCCCCCGATCTGATCGCAAAATTCGAAAAGGAAACCGGCATCAAGGTCACCCTCGACATTTACGACTCCAATGAAACGTTGCTGGCCAAAATGAAGTCCGGCGGCGGGGCTTACGACATCATCGTGCCGACCCATAACTTCGTGGCCATCCTGATCGATGAGGGATTGATCCAGAAAATCGACGCCGCCGGCCTCGCGGGCTACGACAATATCGTGGAGGCCATGAAAGGGCCGCCCTGGGATCCCCGGAACGAATACACCATTCCCTGGAACTACGGCAGCACGTCTTTTTGTCTGAATACCGGGGCCTACACCCCTCCCGAAGCGACTTTGGCGACCCTCTTCCAGCCGCCGCCCGAACTGCAGGGCAAGATCGGCATGTTCGACTCCTCCGAGGAAAACACCAATTTGGCCCTGATCTTCGAGGGCTATCCGCTGTGCAACGAGAATCCCGCCCAAATGCAGGAAATCCTTGACCTGCTGCTGGCCCAGAAACCCTATGTCAAGGTCTACAGCTCGGAAGGCATCCACGAACGCCTGATTTCCGAGGACGTGCTGGTGTGCGGCTGTTGGAACGGATCGGCCATGCGGGCCCGCAAGGAAAACCCCGACATCCGATACATGTATCCCAAGGAGGGCATCATGGGCTGGGCCGACAATCTGGCCGTGCCCACCGGCGCCAAGAACCGGTCCAGCGCCATCAGGTTCATCGAGTTCATGCTGCAGCCCGAAAACGCCGCCCTTCAGACCAATTTTTCAGGGTACGCCAACGCCATTCGGGGCAGCGAGGCATTCATGAAGGACGAGTTGAAGGGTGCGCCCGAACTGACCGTCCCGGAAGGCGTCCCCATTCATTTTCAACCCCAGTGCTCGGAGAAGGCCATCCGCCTGCTCGACCAGGTCTGGACCAAGGTCAAACAGTAAGACACGCTGCGGGCAAGGCACCTTCCGCCTTGACCCAAAGCGAACCATAGCGGGGGATACCCGGTGCCGGGGATCCCCCGCCTTTTGCTCCGCCGGGGGCTCTCATCCCGGGGTGATGGAACCAAGGACAAACGGCATGTCGAGCCAAACTTCTGCAAGCGCCTTCGCCGACCTGATCCTGACCAATGGAAATGTCTACCCCCAGGCAAGGGAGCTTTCCCGCACCGAAGCCGTGGCCCTTCGCGGCCGGCGCATCGTTTACGTGGGTGGGAACCAGGGGGCGGCCGCCTTCATCGGTCCCCGCACCCGGGTCATCGACCTGGCCGGGAAGATGGTGCTGCCCGCCTTTGTCGACGCCCACCTGCACCCTGTCCAGGGCGCCTGGCGGCATGCCTTCTGCCTGAGCCTGTTCGGCGTCACCGGGGACGATTTGCAGCAGGCCTATCTGGACGAGGTCGCCCGTTTCGTGCAGCGCCACCCGGAGCGCCCCTGGATCGAGGGCGCCGGCTTCCGCCGGGCGGCTTTCGACGACATCGGCCCCCGCCGGGAATGGCTGGATGCCATCGACGCCGAGCGGCCCATCACGATTCTTTCCAAGGACGGCCACTCCCTGTGGATCAATACCAAGGCCATGCAGGCGGCCGGCATCACCGCCGCCACCCCGGACCCGCCCAACGGCCTCATCAAGCGGGACCCGGCCACCGGCGAACCCGCCGGACTGCTCCAGGAAGCGGCCATGCAGTTGGTGCGGCCCTACATTCCCCGGCCCACCAAGGACCAGGCCAAGGCCGCCCTGCTCTGGCTGCAGCGGTGGCTCAACCGCGAGGGTATCACCACCGCCCTTGAGGCCATCCTGGAGATCGACGCGCCGGAGGTGGCCCGGGCCTATCACGAACTGGCCCTGGAAGGACGGCTTACCGTCCGCTACCGGGGCGCCTGGCGCATCGTCCCCGAGCGGGACTACCGGGCGGACATCGACCGCGCCCTGGGCTTGGCCCGGCAATTCGACACCCCCCATTTCAAGACCGATGTCTTCAAGTTCTTCGCCGACGAGGTGGTGGAGGAGGAGACCGCCTACCTGCTGGAACCGTATGCCCATCGCGCCGACGGCTGGCGGGGTCTGAAGGACTGGGACGAGGCCGACCTGCGGGAAGCCTTCGCGCGCGTGCACCTGGGCGGCGGCCAGGTGCATGTCCACACCATCGGCGACGGCGCCGTACACTACGTCCTCGATGTCCTGGAATCCCTCCAGCGCGCGTCCGGTCCCCCACCGGAGGACCGGCGGCCGGTTCTGGCCCACTTGCAGCTGGTGCACCCGGATGATTTCCGGCGCATGGCGGCCATGGACGTGACCGCCGTGATTGCCCCCTACTGGTCCATCATCGACGATTACTTCTGGGAATTGTACGTGGACTACCTGGGGCGGAAGCGGGCTTTCTTCCAGCAGTATCCCCAGAAATCGTTCCTGGAGCACGGCGTGAACCTGGCCTTTCACTCCGACTTCTCGGTGGTGGCGCCGGACTCCATGCGCGCCATCTACAGCGCCCTGACCCGACGGGTTCCCCGGCGCACCTTCGAGCGCCACTACGGTCACAACCCCGCCTACCGCTATGTACCCGAAGCCGGGACGAATTTGACTTACGGCGATATGGGCGCCCTCCCGCCGGAAGCGGAATGCCTCGAATTGGCGGAAGCCCTGCGGGCCTACACCATGGGCGGCGCCTACGGCAACTTTCTCGAAAAGGAGCTGGGCTCGATTACCGTAGGCAAGCTGGCCGACCTGGTGGTCCTGGACCGCAATCTCTACATGATCCCCGTCGAAGAGATTCCCCAGGCCCGCGTCGCCATGACCTTCTTTGAAGGGCGCATCGTCTTCGAAGACGACGGTACCCTGCCCAAAGGCGCCCGCCCGCCCCTGCCGGAAGACCGGCCGTGAAGAGGGTCGGGAAAGCCCCGCCGACCGGCCGCTGGTTCAGCCTGAAAGACCGGCTGTGCTGAGAACACTCCCGGGCGGGAGCGACGCCGGTTCGCCGAATGGGTTGCCGGCCGGTCCGGTCCTTTGCTATAGAAGTCAGCGTTTCCGGCATCCGTTCGATTCACCTGTTGGAGTTTTTTCGCCATGTCCCAGCCGGCCATAGAGATCAGGAACGTCACCAAGATATTCGAGGGCCACGGGGGCCGCCCCGTCACCGCCCTGGACCGCGTCTCCCTGACCATTCACGACAACGCCTTCTTCACGCTGCTGGGGCCTTCGGGGTGCGGCAAGACCACCCTCCTCCGACTGATTGCCGGATTTGAATACCCCACCGAAGGAGAGATCGTCTTGTTCGGCGAGAGCATCCGGGGCCTGCCCCCCCAGGAGCGGCCGGTCAATACCGTCTTCCAGCACTACGCGCTCTTCCCCCACATGAGCGTGGCCGAAAACGTGGGCTTTCCTCTCAAGATGCTGGGCCGCCCTCCGGAGGAGGTCGCCCGGACAACCGATCGCATGCTGGACCTGGTCAAAATGGCGGATTTCGGCGACCGCATGCCCGACCAGCTCTCCGGCGGCCAGCAGCAGCGCGTGGCCCTGGCCCGGGCCCTGGCCCCTCATCCCAAGGTTCTGCTCCTGGACGAGCCCCTCTCCGCCCTGGATCTCAAGCTCCGCCAGGAAATGCGCATGGAGTTGAAAAACCTCCAGCGCCAGACGGGCATCACCTTTGTTTTCGTCACCCACGACCAGGTGGAAGCCCTGACCATGAGCGACCGCATCGCCGTCATGTCCATGGGTCGGCTGCAGCAGGAAGGCACGCCCCGGCGGATCTACGAACACCCCCTCAACCGGTTTGTGGCCGACTTCATCGGCGAGTCGAATTTCGTGCCGAGCACCATCACCCGCCTCGGTCAGGAGGGGGCCCGCTGCACCCTGGGCCCCGGAACGACCCTCTGCACGGAGGCCCCGCCCGGCAAAACCGAAGGCGATGCCGTCACCCTGGCGATCCGCCCCGAAAAGATCCGGATCGACGCCGTCGGCAGCACGGCCGGAGCGCTGCCGGGCCGGATCGAAGCGTGCGTCTATATCGGCACGGACACCAACTACCGGGTCCACCTGGAGGGCGGCGATGTGCGCCTGATGGTGCGGGGGCGCAACGCCACCACCGGGGAAACCCGCTTCGCGGTGGGCACGCCGGTGGCGGTCGAAGTGACCGCGGGCGCCGCCCGGATCCTGGCGGACTGATGCGGCTTCTGCAGACCGAACGCATGCGACACTTGCTGGGGCTGGCGCCGGCGCTGGGCATCATCGTCGTCTTCATGGTCGTGCCCATCGCCATCATCGTCGTCTTCTCCTTCATGAAAGCCGACCCCTATGGGGGCGTTGACCCGCAATTCTCGCTGGAAGCCTACAAACAGTTCCTGTTCGAGCGCAACCTGATGGGGGAGGTTGTCTTCAACCCCGCCTATCTCCGCATCTTCGGACGCTCGTTTTTTCTGGCCCTGGTGACCACCCTCCTGTGCCTGGCCATCGGATTCCCCACGGCCTATTACATGTCCCGGCAGCCGGCCCGGCGCAAGAATCTGATGGTCTTCCTGGTGACCATTCCCTTCTGGACCAATCTGCTGATCCGGGCCTACTGTTGGATCCTGCTTCTGCGGGACACCGGCCTGATCAACAATTTCCTGATCGAATGGGGAATCATCGACACGCCCCTGACACTGCTCTACACCAATTTCGCCATCTTTCTGGGGCTGGTCTACACCCATGTCCCCTTCATGGTGCTGCCGATTTACGCCCGGGTCGAGAAACTCGATTTCAACCTCCTGGAGGCGGCCCACGACCTCTACGCCAGCCGGCGCCAGCTCATGCGCCACGTGATCCTGCCCCTGGCGGCACCCGGCATCATCGCCGGCAGCCTGCTGGTATTCGTGCCCTGCCTGGGGGACTTTATCATCCCGAACCTTCTGGGCGGCGGCAAACACCTGATGATCGGCAGTCTGATACAGCTCCAGTTCGGTCCTTCCCGGAACTGGCCCTTCGGTTCGGCCGCGGCCCTGATTCTCATGGCCTTCGTGCTGATCGCCATGATGCTCTATGTCCGGGGGCCGGGCCGCAAGCTCAAGCTGGAGGGAGGGGGCTGATGGGATCCGAAGGTACCGCCGGCACAGGCAATGATCGCAAAAAGCACTTCGCCATCGGGCGCTTTCCAGGATTTGCCACGACTTCCTGGCTGTTTCTCTTCTACCTCTACCTTCCGATCCTCCTGCTGGTGGTCTTCTCGTTCAATGCCAGCCGGTCGGCAACCGTCTGGCATGGCTTCAGCCTGGAATGGTATTTCAAAGCCTTTGCCAACGACGATGTGCGGCGGGCGGCGGCCAACAGCCTGATCGTCGCTTCGAGCGCCACGGTCGTGGCCACCGTGGCAGCCGTTTTCGCCGCCCTGGTGCTGGCCCGGGGCGGGCGCTTTCAGCGACGCGAACTGTCCTATGGTATCCTGATGCTGCCCATGACCATGCCCGAAATCGTCACGGCCGTGGCCACCCTGTCCTTTTTTGCGGCCATCCAGCTCGAAATCGGCCTCGGGCGGGTCATCATCGCGCATACCGTCTTTTGCATCCCTTTCGCCTTTCTGCCCATTCGCGCCCGGCTGCAGGGCATGGATACGACCCTCGAACAGGCCGCCCAGGACCTCTACGCCGACGAGTGGAAGACCTTCCGCTACATTACCCTGCCGCTGTTGATGCCCGGGATCATTTCCGGTGCCATGCTTTCGTTTATTATTTCCATCGATGACTTCATCATCACGCTGATGGTGGCGCCAGCCGGCTCGACCACCTTGCCGCTTTATATCTACGGCATGGTGCGCATGGGCGTGACCCCGGAAGTCAACGCCTTGTCCACCGTCATGCTGGCCATTTCCCTGCTCTTCGTCTCCGCAAGCTATCTCATCGGACGCCCCAAACAAACCGCCCGGACGCGGGCTTGACCCTTACCGGGTCCCACCCCTCCTCATCCTTCCGGCCTTGCGGCTGCCCAACGCTTCACGGTCACTGCCGGCGGTTGCCGCCGCGACCGGCATCCAACGCGCAGCATCACCGGCGCGCCGATCTGAAGGGGAACCCCGGGGGACCGGCGTCAAGCGCCCTGCACCCAGCCCGGGAAGACCGTTGTCAGGCCGTCCACCATGAACTGCACGGCGATGGCGATCAGGATCATACCGAAGATGCGCGAGATGAGATCCAGGGGCAACTGCCCCACCGCCTTCTGAATCAGGGGACCGGTGAGCAGGATGAGCAGCAGAAGCGCCAGGACCATTAGGACGGCAATGCTCAGCAACATCAGCGTCAAGGGCGATTGGCTCTGATAGCCATAGATGATGGCGGTGGTGATGGCCCCTGGTCCGGCGATGACCGGCACCCCGATGGGGATGAAAATCTGTTGATAGCGCCTTAGAACCCTGCGCTTCATGCTGAGAGAGACGTCCTCCGGTTCGGGCTCGAAGTCCACGGCGGTCCCCTTCATCATGCTGAAGCCGAACTGCAGCAGGATCAAACCGCCGCCGATCTTGAAGCTGGCCAGGTCGATCTTGAGTTCCATGAGGAGCTGGCGCCCGAACCACAAGAAGACCAAAAGGACGCAGGCGCAGGAGAGAACGACCAGGCTTGCCAGCAGCCATTGAAATCTGAAGCGGCTGCCCTTGGAAGCCGCCACCCAGAGAGGGATCTTCTCCACCGGATTGACCACGGCCAGCATGGCGATGGTAAAGTTCGATATCAGTTCCCAGTTCGTTTCCACGGCTTGGCGCGACCCCCGATCCAATGTGCTGCGCGTTTTCCCCTATCCGCCGAAGGAATGATCCCTCGAAGAATGAAGCGCGGCCTTGGCCCATGAAGCCCGGTAGGCTTGGTAGCTATGATGGCGGCAGAGGGCGTCGTATCCGCCCATCACGACGGCGGCGGCGGCTTTGCCCAGCTTGGCCTGCAGATAGCCTTTGATCTGTCGCAGGGCCCCCACTTCCAGCCGGTTGCGCAGGAAGTCGAAGACCGGGGGCCCCAGGTGGAAGCCGGTCTTGTGCGCCATGAGCAGCGCCCGGTAGGCGATCAGCGCCTTGTCGGGAATCCGGCGGCTGTTGAAGTCGATTTCCCGCTTCCGGACGGCCGCCGTGCAGCCTTGCTCGGCAACCGTCCGGCGGTCCACGTCGAAGAGGATCGCATTGATCGTAAAATCGATGCCGGCCAGCAGATTGGCCATGGTCGGTTCGAGACGGTAGGCGGCGATCCCCAGAAAATCGTGCAGCAGGCACAGATCGTAGGCCAGCGGGGAGTCGGCCGGATGCCAGCGCATGCCCTTGAGATCGGTGGGCCTGGCCTTCTGATCCTTGAGCATACCCTCCAGGGAGAAATCCCGCCCCAGGCCGCCGATGAAGATGTCGATGTCCGGCGTGGGCGGCGCACTGCCGTGAAAGGCCGCGATGATCACGTTGCGCACGGCGCCGCCGGCCACCACGATCTGTGCTTCCCGGGGCAGCCGTTCCCTGAGGAAAGTCAGGTTGCCGCGAATGGCGGGCTGCGCGAAAAACCGTTCGATGGCCGGGTCCGGCCGCACCCATTGCCCATTGGATAAAATTGCCACGTGTTCGTTATCCCCAGGCTGTCAAGCGTCGGGAACCTTCTCGGCCAGTTCGCTGAGCCAAACGGCGGCTTCGCTGTCGCTGGGCGCCCGCCAGTCGCCCCGGGGGGAAAGCGACCCGCCCGAGCCCACCTTGGGACCGTTGGGCAGGGCCGAGCGCTTGAACTGGCTGGTCTTGAAAAACCGGTACAGAAAAACCTCGAGCCATTGCTTGATCGTCGCCAGGTCGTAGGCCTTGCGCTTTTCTTTGGGCAGCCCCGTCGGCCAGGTCCCCCGCGATGCATCGCCCCAGGCCTGCAGGGCCAGAAAAGCCACCTTGCTGGGCCGATAGCCGAAACGCAACAGGTAGTAAAGATTGAAGTCCTGAAGTTCGTAGGGCCCGATCACCGCTTCGGTGCGCTGCACGGGCCGGTCCGACGATCCGCTTTCCCCCGGCACCAGCTCCGGGGAAATCTCGGTGTCCAGGATCGCCTGCAGCACCGCATTGGTGTCGGCGGCAAACTGGCCGGTGGTCACGATCCAGCGCAGGAGGTGCTGAATCAGGGTCTTGGGGATCGAGGCGTTGACGTTGTAGTGGGCCATCTGGTCCCCCACCCCGTAGGTGGTCCAGCCCAGGGCCAGTTCGCTCAAATCCCCGGTCCCCAGGACGATGGCCCCGTGATGGTTGGCCAGTCGGAAGAGATGCGAGGTGCGCTCGCCGGCCTGAACGTTCTCAAAGGTCACATCATAGACCGGTTCGCCGTGGGCGAAGGGGTGGCCGATATCCTCGAACATCTGGCGGCAGGACGGCTTGATATCGATTTCACCGGCGGTGACCCCCAGGGCCGCCATCAACCGGTTGGCGTTGCGGTGGGTGGCATCGCTGGTGGCAAAGCCCGGCATGCTGTAGCCCAGGATGCGCGACCGCGGCAGACCCATGCGGTCCAGGGCCTTGGTGGCAACCACCAGGGCCTGGGTGGAGTCGAGCCCGCCGGAAACCCCGATGACCACCTTTTGGATACCGGCAGCCTCCAGGCGCTTGATCAGGCTGTGCACCTGGATATTGTAGACCTCGTAGCAGCGCTCGTCCAGCGTGCCCGGATCGCCGGGAACGTACGGGAAACGCGGCACATCCCGCGCCAGAGCCACCGCCCCCCCGGGGACGGCGAAGTCGAAAGGCACCCGGCGCACGGCGGCCGCCGGGCCGCGGTGGGCGTCGACCGCGTCGGTGAAGGTGGTGGTGCGCATGCGATCCTGAACCAATCGGTCCAGGTCGATGTCCGCCGTGACGAGCTGTTCCGTCAGTTCGAAACGCCGGGACTCGGCCAGGCGGTCGTTGTTTTCGTAGATCACCCCGTAGCCGTCCCAGGCCAGATCGGTGGTGGACTCGCCATATCCGGCCGCCGAGTAGAGATAAGCCGCCAGGCACTTGGCCGACTGGGCGGCGCAAAGCAGGCGCCGGTAGTCGGTCTTGCCCATGGTGATGTTGCTGGCGGAGAGATTGGCCAGCACGGTGGCCCCGGCCAAGGCGCCGAAGGTACTCGGCGGGATCGGCGCCCAGAGATCCTCGCAGATCTCCACATGCAGCCGGAAGGCCGGAACCGTGGAGGCCTCGAACACCAGATCGTTGCCGAAGGGCACGCTGTCACCCAGAAAACGGACCTCCCGGCCCACGGCCTGACGCGCCGAGGCGAACTGGCGCTTTTCGTAGAATTCACGGTAGTTCGGAATATAGGTCTTGGGCACGATTCCCAGCACGCGCCCGCGGTACAGCACGACGGCGCAGTTGAAGAGCTTGTCTTCGAAGCGCAGGGGGGCACCGACCAGGAGCACCGGCGTCAGTTCGCGGCTGGCTTGCTTTAGGTCGGCCACGGCCGCCGTGGCGGCATCGAGAAGGGCATCCTGGTGGAAGAGATCCTCGTTGGAATAGGCGGAAAGACCGAGCTCGGGAAACAGGGCCAGGGCCGCCTGCTTTTCCGATGCCTGTTGCGCCAGCTGCCGGGTGCGCTCGGTATTGTAGCGGCAGTCGGCCACGCGCACCGGGGTAATGGCCACGGCCACCCGGATGAACCCGTGGCTGTAAATCGAATGAAAGGGCTGCGGCATGCTTCCCCCTGTCTTGAAGCCTAACGGCGGCCGAAGGGTATCCCGGGGGCAACGCTTCGCGGATGCTCCACGAATCGCCCCGCGGCATGCGGTCCATCCGGAAACGGATGGACGCTGGATCATTTACCCGTGGACCATAAACAACATCCCGCGCCTTTGCAACAACCGCGGTCAGGCGCAGACACCTGGAAGACCATAATGGGTCGGTACGTCATTTTTCCACGCGTCTTGCGACTATCAGCTTCCGCGCGCTACCCTCCAAACATTCTCCCCCAGGCAGGTCCCCTTTGGGCAATGCTGCAGCGACACCCTGGGTCTCTCGCCGCCCCATCGCGATCCAGCGCTCCCGGCAAGCCAAACGTCGCTCGGTGCCATCCCGTCCCCCGCCGGCCTCAAGCCCCGACCAGTTTCGGCAGCAGTGCGGCCGCAAAACTCAACACGAAGAAAAAACCGCACATATCCGTCACGGTCGTCAACAGCGGGCTCGAAACGAGCGCGGGATCGAGTTTGAGGCGCTTGAGCACGAGGGGCAGCATGCCGCCCAGCAGAACGCTCACCAGGGTGTTGGCGGCCAGGGCCCCGCCCACGACGAGCCCCAACCAGGGGCTCCCCTTCCAGACATGGGCCACCCCGCCCAGCAGTATACCCAGCACGAGCCCGTTGATGAGGCCCACCTTGGCTTCTTTGACCAATACCCAGAGAAGCTCCCCCGGCCGCACGAGACCGAGCGCCAGTTCCCGCATGGACACGGCCACGGCCTGGTTGCCCGAGCAGCCGCTCATGTCACTGACCATGGGCAGAAAGACCGCCAGGGCAATCACGGCGGCCAGGGTGTCCTGGTAGAAGGCGATGACGCTGGCGGCGATGATGTTGAGCACGATGTTCATGCTCAGCCAAGACAGGCGGCGGCCGGCGCGGGACAGCAACGGCATGGTGCGGAACTCCTCCCCCCCGACGATACCGCTCAAGCGCAGGAAGGACCTTGTCTTCTGCTTGCTGACCGCTTCCTCGACGGCATCCGGCAGTACGACACCCACCAACCGCCTTGCATCATCGACCACCGGCACACCGAAGAGATGGTGCACATCGAAAAAGGCCCGCAGCTCCCTCAGCGTGGCCTTGTCGGAGACACAGAGAGGCGAGGGCCGCATGACTTCGGACAGCCGCGTGCCCCGGTCGGGGAAGAGCAGGTCATGGATGCGCAACACGCCCACCAGCCGTTTCTCCCGGTCCACCACGTAGAAATACTGCACGTGATAGTCGGCGTATTCCGAACGGTTGGCCTGCAGGTCGTCGAGGACGTCCTGAATCGTGCGGTCGCTGTCGTAGGCCAGGAACTCGGACACCATGATGCCACCGGCGCAGTCCGTCGGATAGGCCAGCATCCTGCGGGCCTCGTCGGCGTCTTCCCGGTCCATGCGGGCCAGGATGGCCCGGCTGGCATCCACGTCCATTTCCCCCAGCACGTCCACCAGGTGGTCGCTGCTGAGGGCCTCCAGAATTGCCGCGGCCCGGGCCGAGGGCATCTCCTCCACCAGTTCGGCCGCCTGGATTTCCGGCATCTCTTCGATCAGGTCGGCGGCATCCCCGGGGCTGAGAAGACCGAGCAGCCCCTGCTGCTCTTCCGGGCTCAGCCGGGAAACGGCCCGGGCGGCTTCCGGCGGGCTGAGCCCGTCGAGAAAGCGGGCCAACGCATCGCTGCTGTCGGTGGCGATCAGATCGCGGATCGTTTCCCAGGGGTCGGTCAGGGTGCTCATTGGAAATCTCTTTGGAGTAGGGACAGGATTATGGGGTGCCGGCCCTCGACTGGAGCGCCGGACAGAGACGGCCTGCGGCCCGCAGACCGCAGACCGCGGGGGTTGTCGCCAGACTACTTCTGGATCCAGGTGCCGTCTTCGTTTTTGAAATACTCGCCCTGGCCGAGATTCCGCTTCCACTTCAGGGCCGCCCGCTGCCCGACCTGGTCCACGCTGGCCCCGGTCTTCTGGGCAACGCGGGTGTAGAGCGCCTTGCGGTCGGCGTTCTCAGCGGCGACGATGGCCGCGCCCTCCCGGCTCTGGCCGACGAATTCAAGATAACCTTGATGGGTTTCCCCGATGACACCCTTGGTTTTGAGGGCCACGATGGCCGGCAGACGTTCTTTCATGCGGTCCTGGAGCGCATCGGCGGCCGCCGTGCCGGCGAGCAGCAGGACGGTGGCCAGGGCAAAGCCTGCAATGATGGAAAACATGCGCGGGGTTCGATTCATGATCTATCCTCCATGGTCTCCCGCCCGGATTAGGGGCTGGGGGTCTCCTGCTGCTGCCGGATGTCTTGGCCGGCTTCGAAAATGTCGTCCAGATAATTGTCCAGTTCCCGGTCGATCTTCACGTTCACATCGATGGTGATGTGAATCGGCTTGACCTCCACCGGCGCCACTTCCACCCGATGACGGGTACAGCCCGGCATGGCCAGCAACACCGCCAGCGCCACACCGGCCGTAAGAAGTTGCCACTTGTGCATCACGCACCTCCAAAGGTTATCGTGCCCAAAAACAAAAAAATCTTTTGAAATTACCCCCC
>CAYMQN010000002.1:0-41589 GCA_964392545.1 uncultured Desulfobacteraceae bacterium | reverse complement strand
AGCCGTCACTGGAGGCGCTTGAACAGGTCGCGGTACCGCAACATCCGATTCAACGGCAGCGTCACATTGACATCCAGGCGTATGCCCTGAAAGACCGATCCCGGCTGATCCGGCGCCGTCTTGACGAACCCCCCGGCCTCGGCATCGTAGACAAAGGGCAGCGGCTCGGCCGGCTTGCCGTCGAACTGGAGCTGTACCAGAAGGCTTTCGTCCTCCGTATTGAGGGTGATCTTGGCCCAGTCGTAATCGTAGTCCTTGAGGGCATAGCGCGCAAGCTCCATCTGGTTGTACTGGGGCGTGCCGGGGGGAATCCCCGCGGTCAGGACCTCGGAGCCCTGCACCCGGATCACCCCGCCCTCTCCCGGCGTGGAGTACAAAAAGGCGTTGTCGAAGGTGACCAGGCCGTCCTCCAGGGCCACCGGTATGAGACCGCTGATGGCCCCTCCGCCCTCGGCGCGGGCCATCCCGAGTTGTTCCAGGAGCCGGTCCAGTTGGAGGCGGTCGCAGAAGAAGGCCAGATCGTACCGGTTCTCCCCGGGACGAAAACGGGTAGCCGGGGCAATGACCGAACCACCGCTCCATCCAAAGCGCCCCCCTTCCAGAAAGAGGACACCACCGGACTCGAGCTGGTAGGCCAGTTGCCCGTCCTCGGCGCGCAGATCCCCGAAGCTGACCGCTTCGAAAACGAGCGCCTGGGCCGGCGCGCTTCGCAGGTCCCCGATGTCCGGAAGGTTAAGCTCTGTTGCAATCCCCGCGATCACCAATCCATTTTCGTCCACCTGCAGGCGGCCGTCCTGGAGACCGGCTGTCAGGCTGCCGGCAAGCCCTCCAGCGTAGGCCACCTCACCCCTTGCGAAGAGACGGCCTTCGAGGGTGATCGGGAATTCCGGGGGCCGGGGCATCAGCGCCGATAGCGTCAATGGCGGGGCATCCGCCGGGCGCTCGGCGGACCAGTGCACCCTGGCAACGGGGCGACGACCATCGGCAGCCAGACCGGCCCGGCCCTCGGCCGAAACCTCGAGGCCGGGCAAAAGCTGGCTGGTATGTCGGGCGGTAAGATTAAGTTCTTGATCCACCTGCCGAAGGCGTCCGTCAATCCTGCCGAGGTCACGGCCCTCCCACTCCAGCGAGGCCAGGGCGAACTCGCCCGGCGCTCCCTTGGCGGGCGGCGGCCATGCAAGGGGCAGCCGCGCATTGAAGCCGCCGGCCGAAATCGCCGGTTCGGCAAGGCGCACCTGGCCGCCGCTTATCCGCACGAGTCCCTCGATCCTGGGCGGGGCCGCCGGATCGATGATCCCCTCCACTTCGAGGGACAAGCGCTTGAGGCGGGCGGTGAAATGTGTGCCGCGGACCGTCACCGGATTCAGGGACAGGGCCAACCGGCCGTCACCGGGGGAGGCCGGGGTGCGATAGTGCGCGGTGCCTTCCACCGCTCCTAAAGCGATTTGCTGGCCGGCGACGGTCGCCTGGACATCCGCAAACCGCCATTTCAGATCGGCCGCCCAGGATGCTCCCCCGCCTTCCGCCGATGCCTCCAGGAGTGTCGGGGACAGCCGAATCACCTCCGGTTGCGGATCGCCCTCCGAAGGGGCTGCGGACGCATCAGAGGGCGCACGTTCGAAGCGGGCCTGCCAGCGGCCATCGGCTTCCCTCCGGGCGGCTGTCGCCAGGGCCAGGGGCAACCGAATGCCGGGGAGATCCGCACCGGGCGAATCGGTCGCGACCTCCCCCGCCAGGCTTCCCTGCCAGGCCAGGCCGCCCCCATCGTCCAGTCCGAGGGTGCCCTCCACCTTGAAGCGGCTCACGGCGCCGGGCAGGCGCACCTGCAGGGGCAAGCTCTCCACACGCCATTGTTCCCTGTTGATACTGCGAATACGCACCTCGATAGCCTCCCGGGGGGTTGCTCCTGCCAGGTCAAGACGGGTGGTGCGCCAATATAGACGACAAGGGCTGTGACGGAAGGTGGCTTCGAGATGATCGATGGCGAAGGGGGAAAGGGGACCCGCGAGCTGCCCCTGGAATTGCCCAGTGCCGGTGATCAGCGGCGGGGTCAGTCCGGCCAGGCGGCCCAAGACGCCGACCTGGATACCGTCGGCCCGCCCCTCGGCCGCGAACCGGTTGGCGGCCGTTTCGATCCGGGCCTTGACGGTCAGCCGTTGACCGGCCACGGAAAGCCGCAGCCTGCCATCGAACGCCGTCATGTCCGCTTCCGGCGCAATGACAGCTTCGAAAGGCAACCGCAGGTCGCGCTCTCCCTGTTGGAAGATCACTTCCCCCCGGGTGAGTTCAATCGCACCGACGGCCACCGGGGGCGGTGCCGGGGAGTCGCCGGCATCCTCTGCAGCCACCGGCGGTGGCAGGGGCAGTCCCGCAATCTTGATCCCGCCGTCCGCCCCATTGCGCACCACGATGCGCACCCCCTCCAGGCCGACGCGTGCAATCCGCCCTTGCAGGAGATCCAGCGGCGCATAGGCTGCCGAGAGAGCGGTGACGTAGATGCCGGGGGCTTTCTCAGGCCCGATCCGCAGGGGACCGGCGCGCAAGCCGAAGAGGCCCAGCCGCTGTACCGGCAGGGCATGCTCCGCGATGCCCGCCGCCGCGAAGATCCGCGGCACCACGAGGCGCTCGGCGATGATCGGCAGCAGCAGATAGGCCGCCAGCAGAACCGCCACGGTCAACCCGGCGGCCAGCATCAGGTATCGGCCGAAGGTCAAAAAAGGGTTGGAAGACGATGCCGCCATAAGCCGTTATCCGCGGGCGCCTCCCCCGCCCATGCCGCGACCGCCACCGCCCACGCCACGCCCGCCCCTTTTGCCGGGACCGGCCTGGACCGCATCGCCCCCGAGTTCGGGCAGGGTCTTGTCTTCCATGGCCTGAAGCGCGTCACGGACCGACCCTCCGGCACAGCGATAGATCTTGATCGCGGCGCGTTCGAGAACCTGGAAGGCCTTGGGGCCCATCTGCCCCGTAATCAATACCCCGGCACCGGTATCGGCGATCATCCGGGCGGCCTGGGTACCCACGCCCTGGGCCAACCCCCGATTGGCGCCGTTGTCCAGGTAGTCGGTCTGTCCGGTGTCGCTGTCGAAGAGCACGAAACCATTGCACCGGCCAAACCGGGGATCCAGGTCGCTGTCCAGGGATTTTCCCGTTGCACTAACGGCGATTTTCATTGACGGACCTCCTCGTTTTCAAAGGGTTTCTCCAGGTTCGTGCCGATCACGCGGTCGTCTTTCCGGGTGACCGGCGCATCGGGTTTGGGTCGGGCTGAACCGAAAATGGCTTCAGACAAGTCATCTAAGCAGGCTGTAGAACAGCTTTCCAGAGGATGCGGTGGAGTAAAGAACCAATTTCAACCTGTTGAATTCTATAAAATAGAACGACGAAAACGCATGAAAAACAATCTTTTATGCAGACACAAAAAAAATGACTTGAAGCGACCGAGAAATTCTTCTATGAAAGCCCCTATGGAGCCTGTTGACTACATCGGCCTGCTGATCGGATTGGTGTCGATTATTTTCTGCCTCTGCCATTGATTTCAGATGCCGCGCAGTTTATGGGTCTTTTCCAGCTCCAGCGCCAGTCTGCCGAGGATGATGGCCGACGCCTCGTCCACGGCATCCACCTTTCGTCCGGCCTCTTTGGAACATGACCACATGAGGTGCTCGTTGCCCGCCCAAAGGCCGAATGAGTTGCGGATATAGTTTCCCAGGGTCGCATTCAAATCGCCGATCTCCGCCGCGCTCATGTTGGCAATCGTTACCCGGTCTTTGAGGGGCAGCACGTCGACCAGGCAGCGGACCGCCTCCGCCACCGTTTTCGGCAAAGGCATCTTTTGCGGCGCGGCCTGCTCCTGCGCGGGATAGGTCTCCCGGCCCAGCATCAAAAAGCTGAACAGCGTATCGTAGACGGGCCGGTAGATGCGATTGTCCTGGGCTTCCGCCGATCCGGTGACGTAGAGGCTCTCGGGCGAATGCTTGTCCGTCCAGATCCGGATGTGAAAAGCGCCCTGAATGGGCTCCATGGCACTCAAGTCCACGTGAAAGCAGGGGCGCTCCTGGTCCACGGCGTAGGCGTCGAGCTCGGCCAGGGCCCCGCCGAGCTCGCCGTGGGTAAAGATCAAGGCGGCATCCGCCAGCAGCAAATTGGCCTCGTCCTTGGTACGGGCGCTGTCAAAGGGCTTTTCCGAGAGGATGTAGCGCCGGTGCATGGGGCGAGGGTCGAGCATGGTGCTGGTCAGGGTGTAGCCGGCATAGGGAATTTTCAGCCGGATGGCAACATCCAGGGCCGCGGACTCGGCGCCGGCGACACCGGAGGATATGATCTGGGCGATGGTCATATGGCTTAATCTGCCGATCGGGTATCCCTTGTCAAGACATCCGGGAAAGAAATACGGCCGGTTTGTCCAGGTAGGGTGCGATGGGGCTGGGTCAAATGACGGCGGTTTCGCGCATGGCGTCTCTCCTCGGTGCGCAGGACGAACGCGCGCCGGGGGGCGCGCTCAGATCTCGACGTTCATCCTGTCCAGAATTTTCTCCGCATGCTTCAGCCGGTCCTGGAGGACACCGTCATCCAGCCGGTTGACCAGTTCGGAGAGCAGGGTTTCGATGCAGATCACGGCAGCCGCGATGGGGCTGAAGAAATAGTCGCCCTGAATCGCTACCGTCAGATAATTCTCGGTCTCGTTGGTCAGGGGCGACGAGGCACTGTCGGTGATGGCGAATACGTCCACGTTCTGCTCGCGGCAGATGCGGCAGGCCTCGACCGTGTCCCGGGTGTAGGGGTTGACCCCGATGGCAATCAGCAGATCGCCGGGCGCAAGCCGCGCCAGGTCCTCGGCCAGGGTGTGTCCGGCCTGGCCGATCAGGGCGACCCCGCCGTGGATCATCTTCATGTAGAACGCCAGGTAATAGGCCAGCGGGTAGCTGCTGCGCAGCCCGATGATGTGAATTTCCCGGGCGCTGACAATGAGGTCGACGGCGCGCTTGAACTGCTGCTCCTCGAAGGCATCCGCCATGAGCATGACATTGCTCCATTCGTCCTGAATCACGCGCTGCAGCAGACTGGATGTACCGTCGGCCGCGGCCGGTCCCTTTTCCAGGAATTTGCGCACCTGCTGGCTGTAAAACCGCTTGCGCTGCTGGACATGCTGGCGGAAAAGGTTTTTCAGCCCTGGAAAGCCGTTGAAGCCCAGTTTCTGGGCCAGCCGCGTCACCGACGATATGTTGATGGCGTTTTCTTCGGCAATTTCGGAAATGGACTTGGTGGCCGTTTCGTGCGGTGCATCGAGCATGCGCTTGAGGACGGCGAGGTTGCGCGCGGTGAGCCGCGTCTCGTGCGCACCGCTGCGGATGCTGAAATAAAGGCGCCGCAGTTCTTCGATGCTCTGGGGTGCAGGGGTCGTCATGAATGGTCTTCCCGCGGGCTGTGTCGTTTTAGTGGCTGTGGACAACCAATGGGCCGATAGGACGGCGGCCCGAAGCAAAAACCGCCATCCCGTCCACGGCGGAACCTTTCGGTCTGAGGCACCGCTTATTCACGGCCTGTTAAAGACTTGTCTCCGGCAGATCGTCGAGCCATCCGCCCGTGTCGGTCAGTTCGCGCACCAGCAGGCGTGAGACCTCTTCTTCGTTTCCGCTGCGGGCGTGCAGTTGTTTCAGAATCACCTTGGCGCCGATCCGGCCGCAAATCTCCAATTTACCGATGTCGTGCCCGATGATGTACTTGAAGCGCTTGGCATAGCCGTCGAAATAGCGTCGCGCCCGGTCCACCACGGCGATGCCCTCCTTCAGAGGGACCTGAAAATGGTGCCGCACCCGGGCCACGGGCATGCACTGGTAGAGATAATAGGGATTGACCCCGATGCGCAGCAGGCCGTTCATCAGATCCACGAGGGCCTCCACGGTGTCGTTGACGCCCCGGAGCAGCACGGCCTGATTGTTGACCGTGATGCCGCAGCGGCGCAGGCGGCGCACCGCTTCGCGGGAGGCCGGCGTGATCTCCCGGGCATGGTTGAAGTGGGTGGGCACGAAAAGGGTCTTGCGGTTGTTGAAATCCTCGAGCAGCGCCATGAGGTCGTCGTCGAAAAGGCGCAGGGGATAGCTGACCGGCACCCGGGAGCCGATCCGCACGTGGTTCAGGTGGGGAATGTCGACCAGGGCCGCCAGCATCTTTTCGAGAACCCGGGTGGGCAGCATGAAGGGGTCCCCGCCGGAGAGGATCGCGTTGGTGATTTCCGGATGATCGGCAATGTAAGCCGCCGCGTTTTGAAAATTATTGACCGTCAATTCGTTCGACAGCCCCACCATGCGCTTGCGGAAGCAATGCCGGCAGTACATGGCGCAGTATTCGGAGGTTACCACGAGAGCGGTATAGCTGTACTTGTGCAGCAGGCCGTTGCCCTTGTCGTGCTTGTCGTCCCCGTAAGGATCGGCGGTTGTCGCGCCCATGGCCCCGGCCACGACCAGCTCGGCGGCATCCGGAACGCAGAGCCGGCGGATGGGATCGTCCGGGTCGTCGGGATTCACCAGGCTCAGGTAGTAGCGGGGGATATTCATGGGGTGGATATCCGTGACGCGGCGCAAATCGGCCTCTTCCGCCGCGGTGAGGGGCAGATACATCTTCAGCGCGTCGACGGTGGTGATATTGTTGCGCAGTTCACGGCGCCAGTCCAATCGGGTCCAGTCGATGTCCTGGAGCGCAGCGTAATTCTCGTTGGTGCTGGTTTTCACGACAGGTTGCATGATGCCTACTCCTTGTGTTCGACGGCGGGCCGCCCCGGGTTTGTGACGTCAGGGCGCAACGGTAGTGTCCTCCGGCCGGATCCTCGATCGGAACGGTGGCGGCGCGCAGCCTGGAATGTCCGTTATGGGAAGGTGGAGGCCTAATACCCCACGTGTTGTAAAAAATTTTGCAGGCGTTCGCTGCTGGGATTCCGCAGCAAGGCCTGGGGATCGCCGTCCTCGGCAATCCGGCCCCCGTCCATGAACAGCAGCCGCGAACCGGCTTTGCTGGCGAAGCTCATCTCGTGGGTGACCACCACCATGGTGATGCCCTGCTGGGCCACGGCGATCATGACGTTGAGCACCTCCTCCCGCAGCTCCGGGTCGAGGGCCGAGGTCGGCTCGTCGAAAAGCATGATCTTGGGATTGATGGCCAAGGCGCGGGCAATGGCCACCCGCTGCTGCTGCCCTCCCGAAAGCTCCGACGGATAGTGGTGGCTGCGGTCGGCCAGACCGACTTTCGCCAGAAGATCCCGGGCGACGCCGTGCGCCTTTTTTTGGGACAGGCCCCGCACCTTGCGGGGACCGAAGGCCACGTTGTCCAGGGCCGACATGTGCGGGAACAGGTGGAAAAGCTGAAAGACCATGCCCACTTCCTGGCGTATTTCGCGAATGCGGCGCTTCTCGCGGGGCAGATGGATGCCGTCCACGACCAGCTCGCCGGAGGTGACCATCTCCAGCCCGTTGATGCAACGCAGCAGCGTCGACTTACCCGAGCCCGACGGCCCCACCAGGATCACCACCTCGCCCTGGTCGATGCTCAGGTCGATATTGTGCAGCACTTCCACCGTGCCGAAGCTTTTGCCGACGTCCCGGAACTCGATGAGGGCGCTCATACGATTTTCATCCTACGTTCCACGAACCTCATGATCAGGGCCAGGGCGGAGGTCATGATCAGGTAGCAGACGGCCACCGCCGACCAGATTTCAAGTGCCCTGAAGTTGCTGGCCATGATCTCCTGCCCTTGCCGGGTCAGCTCGCCCACCCCGATGACGATAAACAGCGAGGTGTCCTTGAGGCTGATGATGAACTGGTTGCCCAGGGGGGGAATGGCCCGCTTGAAGGCGATGGGCCCGATGACGCTGCCGATCAGCTGCAGGCGGCTGATGCCCATGGCCATGCCGGCCTCCACCAGCCCCTTGTTGACGGACTGCACCGATCCGCGCACGATCTCCGCCATATAGGCCCCGGCGTTGATGATAATCGTGATGATCGCGGCCGTGAGGGCGTCGAAGCGGATGCCTCTCAGGCCGGTGGTCACTTCGATCAACATGGGCAGGGCGAAGTAGATGAACATGGCCTGCACGATGATCGGGGTGCCGCGGATCAGCTCGATATAGCCGACGGCCGCCTTCTGGCCGACCATCGCCAGAAAACGGAAAAAACCGTAGCTCTCCCCGCCCACCTCGCGGGTCCCGGCCAGGCGCAGGAGCCCCGCCAGGGTTCCGAGGGCCAGGCCACCGAGAATGCCGATGACGGTGATGTACCAGGTCAGCTTGGCGCCCTGCAGAAGGGCCGGAATGGATTCGACGATGTACTTGAATTCAAAGCCCATTGTATTCGTTTCCCGTTGATGTGGCGGCCGGGAAAATGGCCCGGCGCGTCCCGGACGATCGGCGCCGGCCGCCCTTCAGCGGGCCGGCGCCGCCGTTGGTCACCTATTCGGGCAACGCACCGAACCATTTCAGGTAGAGCTGGTCGTACGCACCGTCTTCCATCATCTCCAGCAAGGCCACGTTGACCGGGTCGCGCAGCTCGCTGCCCTGCTGAAAGCCGATCCCGTAGAAAGCGGCCTTGACATCGGCGCCCACCGCCTTGACGCGCCCCTGGCCGGCCGTCTTGATGTAGTAGAGCACATTGGGCGTATCGTGCATGGCCGCATCCGCCCCGCCGGTGACCACTTCCAGATAGGCCTGGTCGATATTGGGGAACTTGACGATCTTGGCCGCCCCCAGGGTGTTGACGTAGTCCACGGTGGCGGTTCCGGTCTTGACGGCAACCACCTTGCCCTTGAGATCCTCGGGGCCGTTGATGTCTTCATTCTCGCTGCGCACCATCACCTTGAGCCCCGCCCGAAAATAGGGATGGGAGAAGTCGATGGCCTTTTCGCGGGCGGACTTGATAAAGATCGCCGCCAGGACCACATCGAGGTTGCCGGTGGTCAAGCCGGGGATCAATCCGTTGAAATCCATGGGGATCAGTTCGTATTCCAGATCCAGGCGCTTGGCGATGGCGTCCCACAGCTCCACGTCGAAACCGGTGTACTTGCCGTCCGGGCCCTTGAATTCGAAGGGCACGAAGGCCGTATCGACCCCGACGCGCAGCGTTTCGGCATAAACCATGCTGCCCCCGCTCAGGATCAGAATTGCGGCCACAAAGCCTGCCAACCATCTGTTTACAAATCTCTTTTTCATTGTTTTCCCCCTTTGCTGATGTGAATGTTGCGCAAAATGCAGCCACGCTAACCCAGCCGCAAATCCATGTCAATAAAAATTGCATAAAAATATTTTTTGCAATAATAATTGCAAAAAATAGCCTGCTGCCAGCACTTTCGATGATGTTGCGGCCGATGGGGCGTCGAAAAGGGAGGCGGGTAGCGGATTCCAGGGGAATCGGCCCGTGGCGCCGGTTAGCCGCAGGCTGTCACAGGAATTTGCGCCAGCGGTCCAAATGCCGAGCGTCCTTCGACATGCGCAGCACTTGGTCCGGCTCCATGGCGTCCATCCAGGACAGGATCGTTTCCGTCACCCGGTTGTGGTCACGGGTTCCCGGCAGCAGCACACCTTCCGGATCGATGATCGCCAGGGCTTTGGAAAGGGTCTGATAGCGGACGTTGTTGGATTTGGCCATGGTGGTCAGCCTTGTCTCGGTATCCACGGTCAAAAACGCACATCGCGAGCGACGGTTGGTCTTGGGCACTAGGGCAGTCAGCAAGTCGAGGCAGGATAGTGGGTAGCGATTATCCGTATCACAAATCGCGATCGAGTGGTACCGAAAAAATCACGGTTGCGATGGCTTCCGGCAGGCCTTCAATTTGGCAGGCGTCGGGCGGTTCACCAGATAGACCCCCACGATCACCAGCACGGCCCCCACCAGTACGGGCCAGGTCAACGGCTCCCCAAGCAGTACAACACCCAGGACGATGGCGGAAACCGGCTCCAGGTTCAAAAACACCGCCGCCTTGTCCGGCCCCAGGTCGCGGATCCCCACATAGTACCAGAGGTAAGCCAGCCCGGCCGCCACGAAGCTCAGATAGAAAAGACCGATCCAGGTCGTCAGGGAATGGCCCGCCAGGGTTGCCCCCATGTTGCGGTGCATGGCGAAAGGGCTCAGGAGAATCGTCCCCATAATCGATGCATACGTGAGCACCGCCAGCGCGGAAAGATTGCGCATGGCCGGCCGCGCGAGGATCGTGTAGACCGTCCAGGCCAGGACACAGGCCAGCAGGTAGCCGTCGCCGACGGAAATGCCGCCGGCCAGGGCCGCGCCCGGGTTGCCGTTGGTGATGGTGACGAGGGCTCCGACGAACGCCACCAGGATGCCCACAAGGGCATTGCCGCGTGCCGGCTCCCGGAACACCGTGATCAGGGTCACCGCCACGACGGACGGCGCCAGGGCGATCAGCACTGAACTGCGCACGGCCGTAACGGTTTTCAGACCGGCAAAGAGAAACAGGTTGAACAGAACCACGCCCGTGGCACTCAGGATAAGCAGCAGCCCCCAGTCCCGCCAGCCGGGTCGGGGGAGGCGGCCCTCGGTCAGACGCAGCACGGGAAGGAGGAAGACACTCACGAGCAGGAAGCGGATCCAGGTGATCGTCACCGGTGGGAGATCGGCACTGACGACGCGGCCGGCCACCAGGGCCCCGCCCCACAGGATCGGCGCCAGGGCCAGTTTGATATAGGAGACCAGCATGCGGGTATCATAGGGGGCCTGGGAGGGGGCGTCAACGCTTCGTTAACCCTCCTCGGCAAAGGCGGCATTGAACAGAAACAAACGAGGGTTGTGTCGTTTTTCTTCGAAATGAATCACGGTGGTCTCGGCCGGCTTTAGCCAAACCATGATCGTCCGGTGGGCCATTTCGGCCGGAACGAAACGACCGGCATCTGCGGGCAGCGCGTAGAAATAGGCGCGGATGGCTTTTGGGGGGTGACGGTTCCGGGCACTGATGCGGACATAGTCCGATATTTTGCACGGGGCGAAAGACGTAAATGAGGTAGGCAGTTCATTACCGATCTGGAAAAATAATTGGCACTGCTACGACCTGCCCCATCGAAGGCATTTCCGAAATGGTGGCCGACCCGGCCCAGCTCGTCCATCGTCCCAACTGCCCCGCGGTTGACAATCCGCTTGACCTGCCCGTCCCGACCCTCTAATAGGGTGGACACCTGGATAGCCGGGTGCCTTAGGCACTTTCGTTGCGCCCGAACACTTGACGCGTTCGTAAGACGTCGGAAAATATTGATTTTGTCATCCCCGTCTGCGCCGGAGACGATGGCGGACAGGCCCGCATCCGCGGGAGTGCCGGTTTTGGGCCTTTTTACGCTTCCATCAACACCTTTACGCAAATTGAGTATGGGAACCATCGAAACGATCATCGACCAGCGCAGGGATCTTACGATTGCCACGGCAACCGGCAGGATGACGGCGGACGACCACCGCAAGTGGATCAAGGGCCATTACGACGGGGGCACCATAACGTCCCTGGTATTGTGGGATGTCAGGGGAGCGGATTTTTCGGAAATATCGAACCAGGACGTCCTGGATCATGTCAAGGAAACAACGCAGCTTATCGCTAGGGAGCGCAAAGGAGGAAAAACCGCCGTCATTATCGATAAGGATATGCTTGGGTTGGGTCTCAGCCGAATGCGGGAGAATTATTTTGAGATGGAAGCGGTCCCCGTTGCCATGCAGACCTTCACCAGCATGGATGAAGCCATGGAATGGCTGGGTGTATCCGACCAAATCAAAACCACCCTTGAAATCCACCAAGACCACAAGATCATCCAGCGAACCGTAACAGGCGATCTTCATACCGAACGATCCCTCGAACTGGTGCGCGAGCTTGCGATGATCGTAAATGACCACAGAGGCTACAATGTCCTGATGGACATGCGCGAGACGGAATCCAAACCCGAAATGCTCGACTTGATGCAGATCTCATCGGCCTGCGCGAAGCTCGCCCCCGATCTCGATACCAAAATCGCCTTTCTCATCCCGCACACCGAAAAACGTATCCGCTTCGCGCAACTCTTCAAGGCTTGCATGGACGCCCAGGGCATTCAGTTCCGGCAGTTTTTCGATAGGGACACGGCCATCGAGTGGCTAACCGGCTAGCGCCCCTCGCCAAGCCACCCCATTCCAAGAATCAACTTGCCAGTCGTGCGAAGAATCCTTATGGGTACATATAGGCGGCTTGACGCCTCCCCCCACCATTTTCTCACTACCATGGGACACGTGTATCGATGGAAAACCTCGAAACGACATATGACCAGTCCAAAGATCTGACGACCGTTAAGGTTAGCGGCAAAGTGACCGAGGACGACTTTTGGAGGTGGGTGGGCGATTTCTACGCTGGTGCTGTCACTTCACGGGTTTTGTGGGATTTGGTCCAGGCTGACCTGTCGGATATGGTGCCCGATATAACGGACGACGACATAAGGGAGCATGTTCGTCAGGTGAACGATGCCGCTGCGAAGGTTCGCAAGGGCGGCAAAACCGCCTTCGTTGTAAGTGATAACATCAACGCCTTGCGATTAAGCATCCGGCTTGAATCCCTTGCTAATGCGTCCGGTTCCCCTTTCGCACGAAAGACCTTCACCCGCAGGGACGAAGCCTTGGAATGGCTTGGCGTTTAAGGACGCAGAGCACGGGTCTTGAGATCGATGACAACAAAAAAAATGGCAGGGGTCCGGTATCAACATTTAACACCTTGATTTTTCATCCAATCCCGCAATCGCATCTCGCAATGTGTATAACAGATGGGATTGGCGCCTTGAAAAAAAAAGAAACCCGCTGCCGAAACAGCGGGTTGTCTTATGTGTGGTGCCGAGGGACAGATTTGAACTGCCGACACGGGGATTTTCAGTCCCCTGCTCTACCGCCTGAGCTACCTCGGCAAACGGCATGGAGTGGGTGTTTCGTGCCCCCCGGCCCATCGGCCGCGGGTGCGCTGAAACGGAATGGGTATATGGCATAGCTCGGCGGAGATGTCAAGGTGTTTTGGGGGCCCCAAAGCCGGGGCAGAGCGTTTCGCAATCCCCGCCGCCCCTGGCCTCCGCGTCGTTCGCATCCAGAACACGACCCAGATCGCCGTACAGATGCTGCACCAGGGCGCAGGCCGCCACCGCCGCGGTTTCGGCCCGCAGGATGCGCGGCCCCAGGGCGGTCAGCCGGAAGCCGCATGCGTCAGCCCGGGCGGCCTCCGCTTCGGTGAAGCCGCCTTCCGGCCCCACCACCATAAGGATCTTGCGGGATGCCCCGCAGATGTTCTCCGGCAGGGACGGCAATGCCTGCCGAGCTCCTTCCCAGAACAGGAGGCGCTCGTCGAACAGCGAACCGCATTGCAGGACCCCCTCGAACGGCTCCACGCCTGCCAGATCGGGCACCCGACCCCGGCGGCACTGCTTGACGGCCTCGCGGGCGATGCGCGCCCATCGTTCGGTTCGCCCGGCCTGGCGCCGGGCATCCGGCTGGGGCACCGACCGCTGGGAGATAAAGGGCTGCCAGCCGGTGATGCCCAGCTCCGTGAGCTGGCGCAGGAGGAGGTCCATCTTCTGGTCCTTGAGCAGGGCCTGGGCCACCACAAGCTCGCCGGCCGGCTCCCGGGGCGAGGGGTAGCACCGCAGCACCTCCAGCGTTACGCGCTCGCGGGTCATGGCCGCGATGCGGGCTTCGCCCTGCAGTCCGCCGCCGTCGCACAAGCCTACGACCATGCCGGGCTTCAGGCGCAAAACCTTGCCCATGTGCCGGGCTTCCTGTCCAGCGATGACCACCGTCTGTTCGCCCAGATCTTCGGGGGGGACAAAAAAATAGCGCATGGGTCTTCTTAAAACGCCACGGATCCGCTGTAAATGCCTTTTTGGCGGCACTTGCCGTGCTTTGGCCGCCTTGACACCCTCCCCCCCCTGTGGTAGCGTCCGACCTGCTGGAAGCCACTGCAATTCAACCGCTACAAGGGCTTCCAACGGGACGCACAGGCGCGCAACAGAACATCGATTCCATCATACAAGAGGGTTTCATGACCGATCAACGCCCCCCGCAGGATCCGCCGGAATCGGAAGATCCCGATGCCATCATCGAATTGACGGACGTCGTCTCCTCCCCGGAGACCGAGGAGGAGGAGGTCATCGAGCTGACCGATGTCGTCGAAGAGGCCGCCGAAGATGAAGAGGTTATCGAATTGACCGACGTGGTGGCCGCGGCGCCGCAAGAAGATGCGGCGGCCGAAGAACTGCCGCTGGAAGCGCCGGTGGAAACCTCGGAAGAAGAGCCCGTGATCGAACTGACCGACGTGGTGGCCGCGCCGGACACCGAGGAAGCGCCGGCCACCGAGGCGGAGGCGCCGGAGTTCGCGCTTTCCGAAGAGATGACCGAGCTGGAGGGGGACATCGATACGGAACCGCTTGCGGACCGTTTCGAGCCCGCCGACGACGAACAGGTCATGGTGGAGGCCGCTGTGGAAGGCGTCGAAGCCTCCACGAGCGGTGATCTGGAATTCGCCGAAATGGATCTGGACATCGAAAACCGCAAGGAAGAAAATCTCTTCGACTCCCTGGGCATGAACATGGAGGCCGATCTCCTGGATGCCGAAGACGAAACCGGCGACCTCGATTTCAACCTGAGCACCCAGGAACTGTCCGACGCCATCGATCTGCTCGACGCCAAACTGGCCGAAGAGCCCCCCCAAGCCCCACCGGTCGAGGAAGTGCGGGCCACCACGCCGGAAGCCCTGGAAGCCCACCAGCTCGAGGCGGCCCTGGAAAAGGTCATTCGAAAACTGTTCGCGGAAAAGATCGACAAACTGCTCGACGACGCCATCGAAAGGACCGTAACGGCCGAAATCGCCCGTCTCAAGGACCAACTGGTCGGCGACGAGCCCCCGGAAACTTCCTGAAGTCAAAATTTATCCGAGGCCTTATCAGTACTCGACCGAAAGCCCGTGGGGATTATTCTGTAATCCCCACTTTCCATTTCTAAAGGAGTCGTTTGCATGGATGCGGATGTCTTAGCCAAGGGGTACGAACCCCATGACGTGGAAAAAAAATGGTACCGCTACTGGGAGGAGAGCGGCGCTTTCGCTGCCAGGGAAGTCGCCGATGCGCCGGCCTACAGCATCGTGATCCCGCCTCCCAACGTGACCGGCGTTCTCCACATGGGCCACGCCCTGAATATCACCTTGCAGGACATCCTCTGCCGCTACCGCCGGCAGCGCGGCGACAACGTGCTCTGGATGCCGGGCACCGACCATGCCGGCATTGCCACCCAGAACGTGGTGGAACGCAAACTGGCCGAGGAGGGCACCGACCGGCACGCCCTGGGCCGCGAAAAATTCATCGAAGCCGTCTGGGAGTGGCGGGAAAAATACGGCAGCGCCATCATCAACCAGCTCAAACGTCTGGGGGCCTCCTGCGACTGGCGCCGGGAGCGCTTCACCATGGACAGCGGCCTGTCCCAGGCCGTGCGCAAGGTCTTTGTCCAGCTTTACGAAGAGGGCTTGATCTATCGCGGCGACTACATCATCAACTGGTGTCACCGCTGCCACACGGCCCTGGCCGATCTCGAGGTGGAACACGAGGATCTGGACGGCCACCTCTACCATATCCGCTACCCCTATGTGGGCCAGGAGGGGGGTATCGTGGTGGCCACCACCCGGCCCGAGACCATGCTGGGGGACACGGCCGTGGCCATCAACCCGGACGACGAGCGCTACGCCGATCTCAAGGCCACAGCGGTGGTGCTGCCGCTCATGGAGCGTGAGATCCCCATCATCCGCGACAGCTACGTCGATCTCGAATTCGGCACGGGGGCCTTGAAAGTGACCCCGGCCCACGACCCCAACGACTTCGAGATCGGCCGCCGGCACGGGCTGCCCAGTGTCAAGGTGATCGGCGACGACGGACGCATGACCGAGGAGGCCGGGCGCTTCGCCGGACAGGACCGCTTTGTCTGCCGGGAGGCGGTGGTGGCCGCCCTGCGCGAGGCGGGTCTGCTGGAGAAAATCGAGCCCCTCCGCCACAGCGTGGGCCACTGCTACCGCTGCAAGACGGTGGTGGAGCCCAATCTCTCCACCCAGTGGTTCGTCAAAGTCAAACCCCTGGCGGAAAAAGCCATTCAGGCCGTGGAAACCGGCGCCACCACGATCATCCCGGCCAACTGGACCCAGACCTACTACGACTGGATGCACAACATCCGCGACTGGTGCATCTCGCGCCAGATCTGGTGGGGCCACCAGATCCCGGCCTGGACCTGCGAGGACTGCGGGGAGATCATGGTGGCCATGGAAGAGCCCACGAGCTGCCGGCAATGCGGCGGCCGCGCCCTGGTCCGCGATACCGACGTGCTCGACACCTGGTTCAGCTCGGCCCTGTGGCCTTTTTCCACCATGGGTTGGCCCGAGCAGACCCCGCTTTTGAAAACCTTCTACCCCACCTCGACGCTGGTGACCGGCTTCGACATCCTCTTCTTCTGGGTGGCGCGCATGATGATGATGGGGTTGCACTTCATGGGGGACGTGCCGTTCCGGGATGTGTACGTGCATGCCCTGGTGCGCGACGAACAGGGCAAGAAGATGAGCAAGTCCAAGGGCAACGTGATCGATCCCCTGAGCGTCATCGACACCTACGGCACCGACGCCTTTCGCTTCACCCTGACGGCCTTCGCCGCCCAGGGACGCGACATCAAGATGTCGGAAAAGCGGGTCGAAGGCTACCGCAACTTCGTCAACAAACTTTGGAACGCAGCCCGATTCGCCCTGATGCACCTGAAACAAGGTGCCGCCCTGCCGCAAGAGGCCATGCGCAGCGTGCCGGACCGCTGGATTCTCTCCCGCCTGCACCGGGTGACCCAGGACACGGCAAGCGCTTTGGACGAATACCGCTTCAACGACGCCGCGGCCACGCTGTACCAGTTTATCTGGCACGAGTTCTGCGACTGGTACCTGGAAGTCATCAAACCGGCCCTCTACGGCAACCAGGGGGAAGACCGCCAGCAGGCCACCCAGGGGGTCCTGTGGCGGGTCCTGCACGACGCCCTGATCCTGCTGCATCCCATTATTCCCTTCGTGACCGAGGAAATCTGGGAAAAACTGCCCGGCAGCGAGGGCTCGCTCATGGCGGCCCGCTTCCCGTCCGACGCCGAAGCGGCCGGGGAAATCCACGAGGATGCCGACGCCGAGGCCACCATGCAGCTCGTCATGGCCGTCATCACGGGCATCCGCAACATCCGCGGCGAGATGAACATCGCGCCGTCGATGAACCTCGCGGTGACCGTTCAAACCGACGAGGGGCAGCTCGCAAGCCACCTTGCGGAACACCGCGATCTCGTGGCCAAACTGGCCCGGCTGACCCGCCTGACCATCGAACCGGTGGGGCCCCGGCCCAAGGCCGCCGCCACAGCCGTGATCGAGGGCGCCACCCTTTTCGTCTCCCTGGAAGGGATCATCGATTTCAACCAGGAAGCCGCCCGTCTCAAAAAGGAAATCGGCAAGATCGACAACGAACTGGCCACCTTGGACAAAAAGCTGGGCAACGAGGATTTTCTCAACAAGGCCCCCGCCGCCGTCGTGGACAAGGTCAAACAGCAGCACACCACGTTTTCGGAAAAACGGGAGGCCTTGGAAACCCACCTCGCGCGGATCGAAGCCCTGGCCTCCTGATGCCATTTTCTTTCACACGCAAGAAAATGAACGCAACGCAACGATCAGGGGAAAGCTTTCCAGGGGCGCTTGCAACAAGGGAGAGAGGAGAGCACCATGACATCGCCGCATGCCTTGCACCGCCTGATCGACCTTGCCCTGGAAGAAGACATCGGCACGGGGGACATCACTTCCGAAACCCTGATACCGGCGGCCGCCCAAGGCCGGGCCGCGATCACAGCCAAGGAAAACATCGTCCTGGCCGGCATCGCGGTTGCCCAGGCGGTTTTCCGGCGTCTGGACCCGGCGGTACGCTTCGAGGCCGTGCGGGCCGACGGTGAGCGCGTGCCGGCCGGCAAAAGCCTGATGACCGTCGCCGGCCGTCTGCAGGCCCTGTTGACGGCCGAACGCACGGCCTTGAATTTCCTGCAGCGGCTTTCCGGCATTGCCACCCACGTGCGGCGCTTCGTGGAAGCCCTGCCTGCGGGGCCCGTGCGCCTGGTGGACACCCGCAAAACCACCCCCGGCTGGCGCGCCCTGGAAAAATACGCCGTGCGCATCGGCGGGGCCGCCAACCATCGCATGAGCCTGAGCGACGGCATCCTGATCAAGGACAACCACGTGGCGATCTGCGGCGGCATCCGGCCGGCCCTGGAACAGGCGCGGCGGACCGCTCCCCACACGCTCAAACTCGAAATCGAAGTCGGCACGCCGGACGAGGCCGAGGAGGCCGCCGGAGCCGGGGCCGACATCATCATGCTGGACAACATGGACCCGGCGACCATCCGGGAATCCGTACGCCGGATCGACGGCCGTGCCCTGGTGGAGGTCTCCGGGGGGGTCACCCGGGACAACCTGGCCCTGCTGGCCGCTGCAGGGGTGGATATCGTGTCGGTGGGCGCCCTGACCCACTCCGCCGTGGCGGTGGATATCAGCATGCGCATCGTGAACGCGCCCTGAAAAGGCCGCCGGCACGGCCGACCGGAACGCCATGATCCCACTGCGCGACACCATCCGTTCTCACAGCTACCCCGTGGTCAACAACCTGTTGATCGGCGCCAACGTGCTGGTCTTTCTGATCCAGCTCTCCCTGGGCCCCGATCTGGACCGCTTCATCTTCACCTACGGGCTGGTGCCGGCCAAGTTCACCCATCCGGCCCTGGCGGCCTATTTCGGCTGGGCCAGCAACCTCTTCTCCCTGTTGTCCTTCATGTTTCTGCACGGCGGCTTCATGCACCTGCTGGGCAACATGTGGAGCCTCTATATCTTCGGCGACAACGTGGAGGACCGCCTGGGTCCCCTGCGCTACCTGGGCTTCTATCTTCTGGCTGGACTCATCTCAGGGCTCTTTCACATGGCCCTCAACATGGACTCCCAGATTCCCACCATCGGCGCCAGCGGGGCCATCGCCGGGGTGATGGGGGCCTACTTCATCCTCTTTCCGGCCTCCAAGATCCTGACCCTGATCCCGATCATCTTCATCCCCTGGTTTGTCGAGATACCGGCCTTTGTCTTCCTGGGGATCTGGTTCGCGCTCCAGTTCATCAGTGCGGCCGGTTCCGGGGCGGCCACCGGCATCGCCTGGTGGGCCCATGTGGGCGGGTTCGTTGCCGGGATTATTCTATTGAAGCTGCTCTCCCGGGTGCCCCAGGTCGGGCTCTCCCGCAAGATCAAGGCCGGCACGGCCAAGAAAACCTCCCACCGCCTCCAGGTGCTGCACCCCACCGCATCGGAGGGTTCCCTCGACCTTTACGGCACCCTGCCCATCACGGCCTTCGAAGCCCTGGCCGGCACCAGCAAATATGTCACCGTTCCCCGGGGGTTCCGGCGCCGCACCCTGCACGTCAAGGTGCCGCCGGGCATCCGGGAAGGCAATACCCTGCGCCTGCGCCACCAGGGCCGCACGGGACCCTCCGGCGAGCGGGGCGACCTCTACCTCAAGATCCAGTTCACCACCTGGTAGACTTTCGCCACGGCCGGTGTTCGGCCAACGGGAAGACGCCCGTGGCAGCCCAGCGGTATATCCGTGCCTCACCCCTTGCCGTGGGGTTTTCCCCCCGGCTCGCACCAGATCTCCAGGATGGTGATATCGTCATTGATCGGGGATGCCCCCCGCCATCGGCCGACGGCCCGCAAGAGCCCTTGCCCCCAGGGTGGGCCATGGGCTTCGCGGATACGGTTCAGCACCTTTTGGTAGCCGAAGCGCGCCTTGCGCGCATTTTCGGCCTCCACCACGCCGTCTGAAAAAACGAGCAGGGATTCCCCCGGGGACAGGTGGTGCTCGGTAACGTCATAGTGGCCATCGGGGGTCGCCCCCAGGGCCGTCCCACCGGGGATCGGCAGTTTGCGGGCGATCCCGTCGACAACCCGGACCGGCGCCGGATGACCTGCCGACGCAATGTGCAACCGCCCCTGGTCGGGCCAGAACCGCACCAGCACAAGGGTGGCAAAAAAGCCTTCTTCGGCAACGAGGTCGTAAAAGGTTCGGTTCACCGTGGTCAGAAGACGATCCAACGTCCCATCCTGGGGGGCGGCGATGCGTATCTGGGTGGCCAGGGCCGCCATCAACAGGGCGGCGGCAACGCCCTTGCCGGCGATGTCGGCCACGTAGGACAGAACACTCTCGTCGGGCAGGGTCATCACGTCGAAGAGGTCGCCCCCCAGATAGCCGGCCGGACGCGACGTGGCCCAGATATGCGCGCCACTGCCCAGTTTCGGCATTTGGGGCCAGAAAAGGGTCTGGATTTTGGCGGCGGTCTTGAGCTGTGTCTCGAGTTGGGCGGCTTGGGCCACGACGGTATCCTGGAGGGCCTTGATCCGCAGCATGGATTTGACCCGGGCCACGAGGGCGGCCTGATTCACCGGTTTGGTCAGGTACTCGTCGCTGCCGGCCTCCAGACCGGCCACGATATCCTCCGCTTCCGCCTTGGCCGTGAGCATGATGACGGGAATGAACGGCAACGTCGCATCGGTTTTGAGACGTCGGCAGACTTCGATCCCGTCCATTTTGGGCATCATGATGTCCAGCAAAATCAGGTCCGGTCGACGCTCCCGGGCCAATTGCAACCCCGTTCGGCCGTCCTTGGCCGTGAGCACCTCGTAGCCGCTGGCCGCCAGGCGGGCTTTCAGGATCTCCCGGGCTGCCCGGTTGTCTTCCACGACCAAGATCATCGGCGGTGATCGCATGGCCTCTCACGAAGGATGGTCTGTCCGGCGACTGCCCAGTGCCTGCGGGGAGGCTTCGCCAGGTTCCCGGGCCTTTACCGGCAGGGTGAACCGAAACACCGAACCCCGCTTGAGCTCCGATTCCACCCAGATGGCCCCGCCGTGCATCTCCACGATGCGTCTGGCGATCGCCAGACCCAAGCCGGTGCCTTCCTTGACCCGTGTGCTGGAGCCGTCCACCTGATGGAACTCATTGAAGATTTGGCGGCATTCGTCGTCGGCGATACCGCAGCCCGTATCGGACACCGCCACGGTGAAGGTGTTCTGGTCCTCGGTCACCGTGATGACAATCTCGCCTTCTTCGGTGAATTTGATGGCGTTGCCGAGCAGATTCAGCAACACCTGCGCAATCCGCTGGGGATCGCCCCGGCCGGTGGACAGATGCGCGGGCAGCGTGGCATGCAGGGCCAGTTTTTTTTCGGCGGCCAACGCCTCCACCGTCATCATGGCGGTATGCACGATATCGTCCAGGGCGTAATCGTCCATGGCCAGGGTCAGGCGCCCGGCCTCGATCTTGGAAAGATCGAGGAGGTCGTTGATGATGTTGCGCAGGTGGCGGGCATTGCATTGCACCCGCTCCAGAATTTCGCGGATCCGCTCGGGAACCGCGCCGTAGATATCGTCCAGGATCAATTCCGTATACCCCATGATGGCATTCAGCGGTGTGCGCAGCTCATGGCTCATGTTGGCCAGGAATTCGGACTTGTGGCGGCTGGCCAGAGCCAAGGCCTGACGTTTTTCTTCCAGGTCGCAGAACAGCCGGGCATTGTCGATGGCGATGACCGACTGGGCGGCAAACGCTTGAAGGAGTTCGACCACACGGTCCGGGAACGGTCCGGGTGCCTTGCGCCGCACCACCAGTCCACCGATAAGCCGCTCGTGGCGCATGAGCGGCACCGCCAAAAGGGCCCGGTAGCCAGCCTCACGCACATACGCCAGGGGATAGGACAAGAACTTGTTGAGGTCCGGAATCTGATAGGGTGCGCGTTTGCGAAACGATTGGCTGATGGCCGACTGGTCCCCGGGACGCGGTCCCCCTTGGCGCATGCGCGCGATGTAGCAATCGCTCAAACCGCAATTGATGCGCGGCACGAATCGCTGCTCATCCGCTTCGCATTCATACAGGGTGCCGGCATCGGATTGAGAGAGGTGGACCGCCTGGCGCACGATGCGCGTCAGCACCCGTTCGATATCGAGCGTCGCGCAGAGGGTGCAACTCACATTGCTGAGCGCCTGCAGCTCCTCCGCGGACTGGGCCAGGGCCGCGGCGCGCTGGGCCGCTTTTTGTTCCAGCGTGCGGTTATGCGCCTCCAGCCGGGTCTTGTCGTCGCGGAGGGTCTTGATCCGCTGCTGCACGGCGGCTCGCATTCGATTAAACGCGTGGGCAACTTCGCCGATGGCTCCCTGGCCGCACCTGGCGACGGCGGCCTCGAAGTCCCCATCGGTCATCCGCGCCACGGAGTGCCGCAATTCCAGGAGGGGCTTGACATGAAAGCGCCGGACGATCATTCCCACAGCCATCCACGTGGCGGCGCCCACCAGGAGCACGAGGGCGGCCAGGCGATAAAGCTGCCGGTGGACGGTTTGTTTCAGGCGCTGGCGCGAGGCCACGATCTGGAACTCGCCGACGGGTTGTCCGGCCGCATGAATCGCGGCTCTCCTTGAAAGATACATCGCCCCCATTTGATCGATGGCCATCCGCCCCATTGCCGCGGGCCCCTCGCTTCCGGGCCGCACTTGGGCGGCAACCGGTCCATTTTCGTCGATAATCCGGGCCAGGACAACCCGCTCATCGAGCAGCAGGGTGGTCAGGAAGGTCTCGAGCATGGCGCGGTCGCCGTGCTGAACCATGGCTGGAAGCCGTTCCCGGGCAAGTTGCATGGCATTGTCGAGGTGCCGCACCAAATCACGCTCTCTGCGCTGGGCATCGGCGAAAATGCCGGCTCCGACCGGCAGGAGCAACAGCGGCAACACCACACCGAGCAGGATGAAGGCACATCGTCGCGTGGTGCGCGTGCTCCCCTTGGGAAGGGGGGCTGGTTCCGAAGACCGCATGGCAATCCTTCTTCCTGGAAAGCCGTGGCAAAACGTCTGCGGCCCGGGCGGATAAGGGGAGGCTGGGGTACGCGAGCGCCACCCGGGCCGCGCATATGAAACTTCACGTTTTTGAAGTTTCTTGGTTGATCAAAAGGGCCGATTGCAATGCACCACCGATTAGGTCCAAGGCGTTGATTCGTTTTTTTTATGTTTTTCATAATCCAGCACCGCCGGCCAGCGGCGGGGCTGGATGCTGACAATGCGTCTCGGGGAGAGGACTGGGTGAAGAGGAGGACCGCGCCGCAATTGAGAAGTGCTGGAACGACAGGAGAGGATTCAGGTACATTACCGCTTCATACGATACCTAAAACTAAGCGAGGGCAAGGTCCTTGTCAATCATGCGCTGACCTTTGAATGTAATATAAGCTATTTAATTTTTTGTTTTTTTTGAATACCGACAGGTAGGCGTGCTTCCGTGGAATGGGGAACACGGCCGCGGGACATCGCCGCAGGAGGCGCAACCCTGAGCGGGCAGCCGGGTTGCCCCTAATCCTCGACAATCAAATTGGTCAGTTCGTCCTGGTCGTCGTCCCGGCGCGGGAAGTGTTCGGCCAGCAGGCGGCCGACCCGGTCTACGGCTTCGGCGATGGCTTGACCGGGCTGGTGCTGCCGGATCCCCTGGACGATATCGGCGACGATGGTGTTCCATTGATCCTGGGCCACCTTGCGGTTGATGCCCCGGTCGGCCAGCACCCAGACCCGATGTTCGAAGAGGGATACGAAAATGAGCACGCCCGTCTCCTCCCGGGTACGGTGGACGCCCTTTTTAAAGAAGCTGATCACGGCGGCCTCTTCGACTTCTTCGTCCATTTCGCGTTTGGAGATGAAAAGCCGCTTGAGGGCTGTCCAGCACCGCAGGAGCATCAGCCCGCCCAGGAAAAACAACGTGAACAGGCCCAGAAACAGCCACAAGTTCCAGTTGCCGATCCAAAACCAGCCGCCCAGCAGGGGGGTCAGCACAAGGGCCGCGGGAAGGGCCAGCGTCGTGGCGCCGATGACCTCGGCCATGGGATAATGGTAGCTCGCCGAGACCACCATGGGAACGATCTCACCGGCGGTTTGCTTCTCGGCGGCTTTCACCGCCGCCGCGATAGCGTCGCGATCGGCTGTGTTCAGAAATTTGCGGGTCAAATCCTTCATCGCCGTCCTCACCTTTTGGGAACCGGTCCGCCGTTCACCAGCCGCCGGAGGCCCCGCCCCCGCCGAAGCCACCGCCGCCGCCGCTGAACCCGCCGAAACCGCCCCCACCCCCGAAACCGCCTCCGGAACCGCCGATCCAGAATCCGCCGCGGCTCCCTCGATGCCCGGAAGGGCCGAACACGAGAGGCGATCCCACGACACCGGCCAGAAGCCCGGCGGCGATGCCCACCGGAATCAGCACGAGCAGCAGCACCAGACTGAAGCCGAAGACGGCCGTTCCGATGATGGGCACGATCACGGCACCGGCCACGGCCCCCAACGAGCGGCGAAGGCGGCCGAGAACGTTGAGAATGAACAGCGCCAGCACCAGCCCGAACAGACCGTGACCGGAATCGCGAGGGCCGGGACGGCTGGGGGCGGGCCCCTCGGCAGCGGTGTATTCCCCTTGGACCACCTGGATCATGGCCTGAACACCGTCCAAAACCCCCTGGTCGATCCGGCCCGCCTTGAAGCGCGGCACGATGACGTTGCCGATGATGCGCCCGGCCATGAGATCGGTGAGGCGGCCCTCCAGCCCGTACCCCACCTCGATGCGCAGCTTGCGTTCCGCCTTGGCGATCAGCAGGATGGCCCCGTTGTCCAACTGGCGCTGACCGATTTGCCACGCTTCGGCCACCCGGATGGAAAAATCCTCCAGGCTGGCACCTTCCAGCGAGGGAACCGTCAGAACGGCCATCTGGGTGCCGTCGCTGGCTTCCAGCTCCCGCAGCAGGGTATCGAGCTGCCGCTCGGTGGCCGGGGCAAGCATGTCGGCGTAGTCGTTGACCCGCCCCTTGAGCGGGGGCACCTCGAGAGCGCAAAGGCCGGCCGGCCAGAGGCAAAAGGCCAGGCCGATCAGCGTCCCCAGGACGCGGCGACAGGGTGCCCTGAAAAAACCACGCATCGGGCGATCAATCCGTAAAGGAGACGCTCGGCACCGCCTGGGCGCCGGCATCGGCCTTGAAGTATTCCTTGCGCTCCAGGTGGAGCAGCAGGGAATTGGTCAGGCTGTTGGGGAATTTGCGGATCGCGTAATTGAAGGCCTCCACGGCCTGGTTGTAGCGCTGCCGGGCCACATTGATGCGGTTTTCGGTACCTTCGAGCTGGTTCTGGAGATCCAGGAAATTCTGGTTGGCCTTGAGATCGGGATAGCGCTCCACCACCACCATGAGGCGCGCCAGGGCCGAGGACAACGCGCCCTGGGCCGCCTGCAGTTGCTGCATGGCCTGGGGATTGCCGAGATCATCGGCGGTGAGCTGCACCGATGTGGCCTTGGAGCGGGCATTCACCACGGCCTCCAGCGTTTCCCGCTCGTGGGCCGCATAGCCTTTGACCACTTCCACCAGATTGGGGATCAGGTCGGCCCGTCGCTGCAGGTTGGACTCCACATCGCCCCAGCTCTTGTAGACGGCCTCTTCGAGCTGCTGCATGCGATTGTAGCCGCAGCCGGAGAGCACCATGACCGCCGCGGTCAACACCATGAACATCATGAGGGGGCTGTAGCGTCGTTGCATTCGTCATCTCCTGTGCTTGCGATTTCGAAAGGGGGCGGGGGGCTGAAGAGCCGCCTGCCGGCCCTCCTGTCCAGGTTCAACGTCAGGGCTTGAAGACCTTGGTCCCCTGGGGCGTATCCTGCACCCGATACCCCCGGGCCTGAATCGCGTCGCGCAATTCGTCCGAAAGCGCCCAGTTTTTGGCGGCCCGGGCGGCCAGCCTTTCCTCGGCCAAACGCTGGATCTCCTCCGGCAGGCGGTCCGCCTGATCCACTTGGGCCAGGCCGAAGCCCAGCACCCGGTCGAAATCATACAGGCTGGCCAGTTTGTCGGCGGCCGGCAAATCGGACTTGAGAAGCTCCTGAACCACCGCCATGGCCCGCGGCATGTTCAGGTCGTCGTTGATTTCGGCCAGGAATTTTTCGCGATAAGCCGCGTCGACAGCGCCGCGGTCCAGAGCGTCGCCGGCCTCGTCCTTCAAGGTGCGCACTTGATTGCGCAGATGCTGCAATCCGTTCAGGGCGGCTTCGATGGCCTCGGGGCTGTATTCCATGGGCTTGCGGTAGTGGGTCAGGAAGGTTGCGTAGCGGTAGGCCAGCGGATCGATATGGTTTTTGACAAAGGCGTTTTCCAGGGTCAGGAAGTTGCCTTCGCTCTTGGCCATTTTCTTGCCGCCGGCGATGATCAGAAACGCCCCGTGCATCCAGAAGTTGAAGAACGGCTTGCCCGTGGCCGCCTCGGATTGGGCGATCTCGTTGGTATGGTGCACGTCGATGTGATCGGTGCCGCCGCAGTGGATGTCGAGCTGATCGCCGAGATACTTCATGCTCATGGCCGAGCATTCGATGTGCCACCCGGGAAAGCCGGTCCCCCACGGGGAAGCCCATTCCATTTGGCGCTGAACCCCCGGCGGCGAAAATTTCCAAAGCGCAAAATCCGTGGCATTGCGCTTTTCCGGGTTCTTTTCGACGCGGGCCCCCTCCTGCAAGGCGTCCAGATTCTGATGGGACAGGCGCGTGTAGTCGGGGAAACGGGCCGTATCAAAGTAAATCCCGTCGCTGGTGCGATAGGTGAAGCCCTTTTCTTCCAGGGTCTGGATCAGCGCAATCTGCTCCGGGATCGTATCCGTGGCCCGGCACCAGATGGTCGGGGGCAGGATATGCAGCCGTTCCATATCTGTTTTAAACGCCTCGGTGTAGTAAGCGGCGATCTCCCAGGCGCTTTTGCCTTCCTGCTGAGCCCCTTTTTCCAGCTTGTCCTCGCCCATATCCCGGTCGCCGGTCAAGTGCCCCACATCCGTGATGTTCATCACGTGCTTGACGCTAAAACCGTTGTAGGAGAGGATCCGTTTGAGGACGTCCTCGAAGAGGAAGGTCCGCAGATTGCCGATATGGGCGTAGTTGTAGACCGTCGGGCCACAGGTGTATAAACCGACCGCGTTGGGCCGAATCGGAACGAAGACCTCTTTTTCACGGGACAAGGTGTTGTAGAGACGTACGGTCATGGTTCGGCACCCTCTTGCGCTGCTGCCCGGCGCCGGAAGCGCACCGGGCGGGAATTGTGTAATTACCATTCATCGGCCGATAAAAAAAGCCCTGCCGTAAAACGGCAGGGCTTTTCGGCACATCATCACGAGACGAAAGGCTTATTTGTCCTCTTTCGACTCATCCGCCTCCGGCTCTTGCGGGGTTGCTTCCGGCGTCTCCTCGACTGCTGCATCGCCTTCGGCCTGGACCTCGACCGCTTCTTCAACGCTGCTTTCGACGGCGGCTTCGGGCGCTTCCGGTTCGGCGGCGGGTTCGGCGGCCGCCGTCTCCGGGGCTGCTTCCGTATCCGGCGCGGCGGTCTCCGTCACGGCGGTCTGGGGGGCCTGGGCCTCGGCCGCGGCCTTTTTCTTACGGCGCGGCTTTTTCTTCTTCTTGGGTTCCGGGGAAACGAGCTGCACCAGCGACAGCGGCGCCGCATCACCCGGCCGGAGGCCGATCTTGACCACACGGGTATAACCACCGTTCACATCGGCATAGCGCTTGGGGGCCTCGTCGAACAGCTTGTGGACCACCTCTTTTTCCTGGATGATGGCCATGGCCCGGCGACGGGCATGCAAGTCTCCGCGCTTGGCCAGGGTTACCAATTGGTCCGCCCACCGTCTAACTTCCTTGGCCTTGGCGTCCGTAGTGCGGATTTGTTCATGTTTAAACAAGGAGGTCACCATGTTGCGAAACATGGCATTGCGGTGGCTCGCCGTACGACTTAATTTTATACCAGCTTTTCGGTGTCTCATAGAATCGCTTATGCTCCTTCTTCGGCCTCTTCTTCCTCAGGCGGTGTGAATCCTTCGAGTTTCATCCCCAAAGAAAGGCCCATCTCCGAAAGCACTTCCTTGATTTCGTTCAACGATTTGCGGCCGAAGTTCTTGGTTTTGAGCATTTCGGCCTCGGTCTTGCTGACAAGTTGATAGATCTTGTGAATATCTGCGTTTTTCAGACAGTTGGCGCTCCGTACGGAAAGCTCCAATTCTTCGACGCTGCGGTACAGATTTTCGTTGAAATCGTCGGAATCACCATCCTTGGCCTGTTTTTCAGGCGACGGTTCGACGCTTTCGTCGAAATTGATGAAAATGGTCATCTGTTCCTTCAGGATTTTGGCGGCATAGGCCACCGCATCTTCGGGCTTGACGCTGCCGTCCGTCCAGACCTCCATGGTCAGTTTGTCATAGTCCGTGCGTTGTCCCACGCGGGCGTTGGTGACCACATAATTGACCCGCTTGATCGGCGAGAAGACGGCGTCGATGGGAATCGTTCCGACAGGCGCCTCCTCATCCTTGTTCTGTTCCGAGAGCGCATAGCCCTTCCCGACCATGACCGTCATCTCCATGTTCAGACGGCCTTCCGAGGTCAGGGTGGCAATATGCTGCTCCGGGTTCAAAACGTCACACGCACCGTCATCGCTGACGATATCGGCGGCCGTCACCGGCCCCTCGTCGCTCTTGGACAGATGAATCATACGCGGCGCAGCATCTTTGGTTTTGAACCGAATGGCCTTGAGATTGAGGATAATCTCCGAGACATCTTCAAAAACGCCTGGAATCACGCTGAATTCATGCATCACCGCGTCGAACTTGACCGATGTAATCGCCGCACCGTAGAGCGAGGACAGAATGATACGCCGCAACGAATTCCCGATCGTAATCCCGAACCCGCGCTCGAGCGGTTCGCAGACGAATTTACCGTATGTTCCGTCGCTGCTTACCTGAACCTTCTCCGGCGTTATCATTTGCTGCCAGTTCATGTACATTAGGTCTTTTGACGACATGTTGATTTCTCCAGATCGTTGGGAGGCTAGCCGCCTCACCCCGCAGGCTTGGCTGTTCCCGAATCGTGGCGGAACGCCCGGCCGCTGGTGCATCGGGGAGGGGCCGCTATTTGGTGTAAAGCTCTACGATAAGTTGTTCCTGAATCGGCATCGTCAGGTCTTCGCGCACCGGCAGGGCCTTGACGGTTCCCTTGAACGCGTCCTTTTCCAGCTCGATCCACTGCGGGACTCCCCGGCGCACCACGGCATCCAGGGCGTCGCTGATGGCTTGAACCTTGCGGCTTTTCTCGCGGACCTCGACCACTTCCCCCGGCTTTACGAGATAGGACGGAATGTTGACCTTTTTGCCGTTCACCGTGAAGTGATTGTGGCGCACGAAATGACGCCCCTGGGTGCGGGAATTCACGAAACCCATGCGGTAAACCAGATTGTCGAGGCGGCGCTCCAGCAAGACCAGCAGGTTGGTGCCGGAAATGCCTTTCTGTCGGTGGGCACGCTGGAAAAACAGGCGGAACTGCTTTTCGGTCACCCCGTACATGCGTTTGACTTTCTGCTTCTCACGCAGCTGGATGCCGTAATCGGAAATTTTCCGGCCGCGGCGCTCACCGTGCTGACCGGGCGGGTAGCCGCGGCGGTCAAAGGCGCACTTGTCGGAATAGCATCGGTCTCCCTTGAGGAAGAGCTTCATGTTCTCTCGCCGGCACAGCCGACAAACGGAACCGGTATAACGTGCCAAGATATCCTCCTTTACGTCCCTGGGGACGGTAACTATGCGTTGCTTCCAAGAAGCTTATACACGGCGCCTTTTGGGGGGACGGCAGCCGTTGTGGGGTACGGGCGTGACATCTTTGATCATGACCACGTTGAAGCCGGCCGCCTGGAGCGCCCGCAGGGCCGATTCACGACCGGGTCCGGGGCCTTTGACATACACTTCCACCGTTTTCATGCCGTGCTCCTGAGCCTTCTTGGCGGCATCCTGAGCGGCCAGCTGGGCCGCAAACGGCGTACTTTTGCGCGATCCCTTGAAACCCTGGAGACCGGCACTGGACCAGGCCACCGCATTGCCCATGGCGTCGGTGATCGTGATAATCGTATTGTTGAAGGTCGACTGGATATGGACGACACCGCTCGCAATATTCTTTTTGACTTTTTTCTTGGTACGGGTTCTCTTAGGCATTTGGTCTTATCCCTGTAGGCTGATACATTACTTCTTCTTGGCTCCACCCTTTTTCTTCACCGCCGCCCGCTTCGGTCCTTTGCGCGTTCTGGCATTGGTGCTGGTCCGCTGCCCGTTAACCGGCAGCCCCTTGCGATGGCGAAGGCCGCGATAGCAACCAAGGTCCATCAGACGTTTGATATTCATGGCGACTTCCGAACGGAGTTCGCCTTCAACCCGGTAGTGGCTGTCGATCATCTTACGGATATTGTTGACCTCGGACTCGGTGAGCGCATCCGTCTTCGTATTCCGGTCAATGTCCAGCTTAGCAAGGATTTCCTGCGAGGTCGTGCGTCCAATGCCGTAAATATACGTCAGGCCGATTTCCACCCGCTTGTTTTTCGGTAAATCTACGCCCGCAATTCGTGCCAATGCTGCTCCTCCTCTATCCCTGACGTTGTTTGTGTCGTTTGTTTTCACAAATCACCCGCACGACGCCGCGGCGGCGGATGATTTTGCATTTAGCACACATCTTTTTAACGGATGCCCTGACTTTCATAATGGCTGCTCCCCTTTATCACCGGTTTTGGCAACCGGCGGATGGATTGCCTTCTCCTGCAACCCGAAATTACTTGGACCGGTAGGTAATACGCCCTCTGGTCAGATCGTAAGGCGACAGCTCCACCGTTACCGTATCGCCCGGTAGAATTTTGATAAAATGCATCCTCATCTTGCCGGAGATGTGGGCCAATACCCGATGCCCGTTTTCAAGTTCCACCTTGAACATGGCGTTCGGCAGCGTTTCCAGAACGGTGCCTTCGACTTTGATTGCTTCCTCTTTGGCCATATACACTCCAGCTGCTTGCGGTTAGCGTCTGCGGACACTCGGCCCGGCCTTTTTCAAAAAGCCTTCGTAGTGGCGGGTCAGCATGTGCGATTCGATCTGGGCGATGGTATCGATGGAGACGCCCACCACGATCAAAAGGGCGGTGCCGCCAAAGTAAAAGGGCACATCGAATTGGGTGATCAGCACCGACGGGATCACACACACCAGCGAAACGTAAGTTGCGCCGCCCAGGGTAATCCGCGTCAGGACTTTGTCGATGTAATCCGCCGTGCGTTTGCCGGGCCGAATGCCGGGAATGAAGCCGCCTTGCTTTTTCATGTTGTCGGCCACGTCCACCACATTGAAGGTGACCGCCGTGTAAAAGTAGCAGAAAAAGAATATGAAACCTACAAAGAGCAATTCATACCAGGCATTACCGGGTTGCAGCGCTCCGGCGATGGCCTGCATGAAGGGCACATCGATAAAGCTGGCCACCGTGGCCGGGAACATGATGATCGACGATGCAAAAATCGGCGGGATGACGCCGGATTGGTTGATCTTCAAGGGGAGGTGGGTACTCTGCCCGCCGTAAAGGCGGCGACCCACCACACGCTTGGCGTACTGCACCGGAATGCGCCGCTGCCCCTGCTCGACGAAAACGATGAACGCCACCACGGCCACCATGAAAACGGCCAGCGCCAAAAGCAGGAAAATGTTCATGGTGCCGGCCCGCACCAGTTCCATTGTAGCCCCGATGGCCGCCGGAGCCCCGGCCACGATGCCGGCAAAGATGATCAGCGAAATCCCGTTGCCGATGCCCCGCTCGGTGATCTGCTCCCCCAGCCACATGATAAAGGCCGTTCCGGCGGTCAGTGTGATGACCGTCAGGGGGATGAACATGGCCGCCGGAATGGCATTGGCATTGCCCTGCACCAGCCCGTAGCTGATGCCGAAGCCCTGGATCAGGCTCAAGACCACCGTCCCGTAACGGGTGTACTGGGTAATCTTCTTGCGCCCCTGCTCCCCCTCCTTGGACAGCCGCTCGAGGTGCGGAATCACCACGGTGAGCAGCTGCAGGATGATCGACGCGCTGATGTAGGGCATGATGCCCAGCGCAAAGATGGAAAACCGCTCCAATGCGCCGCCCGAAAACAGGTCGACAATGCCCAGCACCCCGCGAAATCGATTGAAGATTTCAGCCAGGGCAGCGCTGTCGATCCCCGGAACGGGCACGTTGACGCCGACCCGGTAGACCACCAGAAGCGCCAGGGTGAAGAAGATGCGTTTCTTCAGCTCGGGAATCTTGAAGATGTTCTGGAACCCGCTGCCAACCATTTAAAGGACCTCGACTGTTCCGCCGGCGGCTTCGATCTTTGCCCGGGCGCCCTTGCTGACCGCATTCAGCTTGATTTGAAGCGGATAATCGATCTCGCCCTGCCCCAACAATTTAATCCCGTCGTAAACGCCCTTGACCAGGCCGGTTTTGACCAGCTCGACCTCGTCCACCGTGCTGCCGCTTTCGAAACGGGCCAGATCGCGGATGTTGATGGTGGCGACATCCTTTTTAAAATCGTTGTGGAACCCGCGTTTGGGCAGCCGGCGGTGAATGGGCATTTGACCGCCTTCGTAGCCGGGGCGAACCCCGCCGCCGGAGCGCGCGCCCTGGCCCTTGCTGCCGCGACCGGCGGTCTTGCCCCAACCGGAAGCCACGCCGCGTCCAACACGCTGCCGCGACCGCCGGGAGCCTTGCGCCGGTGAAAGTTCGTTGAGTTTCATGATGCGCTCTCCTGGGTCTTGACCAAGTGGGATACCTTTTGCACCATGCCGCGAACCGCGGGCGTATCCACCAGCTCGACCGTTTTGTTCATCTTTGTGAGCCCCATGCCGCGCAGGACCTTCCGATGCTTTTCAGGCCTGCCGACCATGCTTTTCACAAGCGTAACCTTGATTTTCTCAGCCATGGATAGATTTCCTTAATGCAGTTCGTCCACGCCTTTGCCGCGGCGTGCGGCAACTTCCTTGGGGCTTTCGAGCATCTCGAGTCCCGCCAAGGTCGCTTTTACGACATTGTGCGGATTGTGCGACCCCATGCATTTGGTTAAAATGTTTTGAATGCCAACGGCTTCCAGCACGGCCCGTACCGCACCGCCGGCGATCACGCCGCTGCCCGGAGCCGCAGGCTTCAAAAACACCCGTCCGGCACCGAACCGGCCGATGACCTGATAGGGGATCGTGCCGTTGATCAACGGTACCCGGATCATGTTCTTTTTTGCCTTTTCAACCCCTTTGCGGATGGCTTCCGGCACCTCGCCGGCCTTGCCGAGACCGAAGCCGACGGATCCCTCGCCGTCGCCGACCACCACAATGGCACTGAAACTGAAGCGCCGGCCGCCCTTGACGACTTTGGCCACGCGGTTGATGTGGACGACTTTGTCGATGAATTGATTTTCAGCTGTATCTTGTTTGAACAAGGGACTGCCTCCTTCGCAGCGGTTAACGGGGCTAGAACTCGAGCCCGGATTCTCTTGCACCTTCCGAAACGGCTTTGACGCGCCCGTGGTACAGGAAACCGTTGCGGTCGAATACCACCTGCTTGATGCCCTTTTCCTGGGCTCTCTGGCCGATTTGTTTCCCGATGAACGTCGCCAGGGCGACCTTGTTGTCGAAATCGTCCTGTTTCCGGATGTCGGGCTCGGTACTGGATGCGGACACCAGTGTCAAGCCGCGGCTGTCGTCGATGATCTGGGCGTAAATATGTTTGGTACTGCGGAAAACGCAAAGCCGCGGCCGTCCGCTCGTACCTTTGATGCGTTTGCGGATACGCCGTTGGCGTTTCATACGTGCCAGTCTTTTCGGTTCTGTCGCACCCATGGTTCTATCCTTCTATGCCTTTGGGGGTGGCGATCGTGCGGCAACGTGACCCGAAGGCGTTGCGCGGCGTCATCGCTACCGCCTACTTAGTTCCGGTCTTGCCGGCCTTTCGGATAATGCGCTCTTCTGCGTATTTGACGCCCTTGCCCTTGTATGGCTCGGGCGGACGCAACTCTCTGATCGAAGCCGCCGTCTGCCCAAGGATTTCCTTGTCGATGCACGCCAGCTTGATGATCGTATTCTTTTCGACACTGGCCGTGACGTCTTTGGGCAGTTTGAAGTTGACCGGGTTCGAGTAGCCCAGGTTGAGCACCAGGGTGTTGCCCTGGACTTCGGCACGGTAGCCGATGCCGCTGATCTCGAGAACCCGCTCGAAGCCCTGGTCGACGCCGGTGATCATATTGTTCACCAGGCTGCGGGTAAGCCCCTGCAGCGCGACGTGCTTTTTGTTTTCGGTGTTCGTCGTGACCTCGATGAGGTTGTCGGCAATTTTCAAGTCCACGGCTTCGTGGATCGTCCGCGAGAGGCTCCCCTTGCTGCCCTTGACGGTGATAAACCGGTCTTTGAGGGTAATCTCGACCTTCGCGGGAATCGGAATCGGTTTTTTACCAACTCGAGACATCGTCGCTCCCCTTGTTACCAGATATTGCAGAGGATTTCGCCTCCGACGTTTTCCTGCCGGGCCTTCTTGTCTGTCATGATGCCTCTGGAGGTCGACAGAATGGAGATCCCCATACCATTAAAGACCGGCTGAATGTCCTTGCTTTTGGTATAGACACGGCGGCTGGGTTTACTGACACGCTCGATCCCATAGATCGTCGCTTTCTGTCCTGGTCCATATTTGAGATAGACCCGCAGAATGCCCTGCTTGCCGTCCTGGATGAACTTGTAGTTCTTGATATAACCTTCATCCTTCAAGACCCGGGCCAGCTCGGTTTTCAGCTTAGAGGCGGGGATATCAGCGCTGTTGAAATTGGCCTTCGCCGCATTCCTGATTCGGGTTAACATATCCGCAATGGGATCGCTTATCGCCATTTTTGATCTCCGTTTATCTCTACCTTTAGTCCAAATGGACCTGTTGAATCTGTCAATCCACTTCGTTACCAGCTGGATTTCGTGACCCCCGGGAGCTTGCCCTTGGACGCCATGTCACGGAAACAGATGCGACAAATCCCGAATTTTCTCATGAAGCCCCTGGGGCGGCCGCATACCGGGCACCGGTTGTAGGCGCGGACGCTGAATTTCGGTTTTCGCAGAGCCTTCATTCGGAGTGATGTTTTTGCCAACGTGTCCTCCTTATGGACAGAATTCTTATCGTCAGAGGGTCGACCGCCTGCTAGTTGCGAAACGGCATGCCCATAAGTTTCAGCAGCATCTTGCCTTCTGCGTCGTTCTCCGCCGTGGTGACGATGGTGACATTGAGGCCCTTGATCTTGTCGATCTTGTCGTAATCGATTTCAGGGAAAATAAGCTGCTCCTTGATCCCCAGGGAATAATTCCCCCGACCATCGAACGCTTTTCCGGAGATGCCGCGGAAATCGCGCACACGCGGCAGCGCGATGTTGACCAATTTGGAGAAGAAGTCGTACATCTTCTCCCGGCGCACCGTCACCATGCAGCCGATCGGCATGCCTTCCCGCAGCTTGAATGCCGCGATGGAGCGCTTGGCTCTCGTGACCACCGGTTTCTGTCCCGAAATCACCTTGAGCTCCTCGACGGCCGAATCGAGCAGCTTGATGTTCTGAATGGCCTCACCCAACCCCATGTTCAAAACGATTTTTTCAAGCTTCGGGATCTGCATGGCGTTCTTGTAGCCAAAAGTCTCCTTCAGCTTGGGGGCGACTTCTTCTTCGTAAAACTGCTTCAGTTGTGACATGTTCGTCCTCCGGCACCCATCCCTTAATCGATGAGTTCCTCACATTTATTGCAGAAGCGCACCTTTTTGCCGTCTTCCAGGCGCTTCATGGAAATGCGCACCGGCTTCATACATTTGTTGCACATCAGCATGACGTTGGACCAGTGAATAGGGGCTTCACTCTCGATGATGCCGCCCTGACGGTTGGCCGCGGTGGGTCGCTGGTGCCGTTTTACGATGTTGATGTTCTCAACCAGAACGCGCTCTTTCTTCCGGTGAATTTTCAGAATCTTGCCGATCTTGCCACTGTCCTTGCCGGCAATGACCTTGACCTTGTCGTCTTTCTTCAACCGCGTTTCATTCTTGACCATGGTATCGCTCTCCACAGGGGGGCCGAATGTCTTACAAAACCTCAGGTGCCAGGGAAACGATTTTCATGAATCCCCTGGACCGCAATTCCCGGGCCACCGGCCCGAAAATGCGGGTGCCGACCGGCTCGCGGTTGGCGTTCACGAGAACGGCCGAGTTGTCGTCAAAGCGAATATAGGAGCCATCCACTCGGCGAATCTCCTTTTTGGTGCGCACCACCACCGCCTTGAGCACGTCGCCCTTCTTGACCTTGGCGTTTGGAATCGCCTCTTTGACGGAAACGACGATGATGTCCCCGACGCTGGCATATCGTCTTCGGGACCCACCGAGCACTTTGATGCAGTACAGCTTCTTGGCCCCGGAATTGTCTGCCACTGTTAGCTTTGTTTCTGCCTGAATCATTGTCGATTATCCTTTACGATCAAACGGCCTTCTCGATGATTTTGCTCACCCGCCACTTTTTGGTCTTGCTCAAGGGACGGGATTCCGTAATCATCACTTTGTCGCCGACCTGGGCGCTATTGGCTTCGTCATGGGCGGCAAACTTGGCTCTTCGCCGGATGTATTTGTGATAGAGGCGGTGTTTGACAAGCCGCTCAACCATCACCACCACGGTTTTGTCCATTTTGTCGCTGACAACCGTCCCAACCACTTGTTTTTTAGAACCTCGAGTTTTCATCATCGCACTTAGGATTCACTTGTAGGGTTTGGGTTTACTTCCATTTCATGCATGACGGTCTTGATGCGGGCGATATCGCGCTTGGTCTCCTTGAGCTTCTGGGGATTCTCCAGTTGCCCGGTTTCGTGCTGAAACCGCAAGTTGAAAAACGCCTCCTGCATCTCGGCGAGCTTCTGGCCACGCTCCTCCGGACTCATGTCTCTGATCTCGCTTGCCTTCATGATGCCTCACTCCTCTCCACAAACCGGGTCTTTACGCTGAGTTTGTGAGAGGCCAAGCGAAGGGCTTCTTGGGCCATTTCACGAGAAACACCCTGCATTTCGTAAAGAATACGGCCCGGCTTGATGACCGCCACCCAACCTTCGGGCGACCCCTTGCCCTTGCCCATCCGGACTTCGGCCGGCTTTTTGGTAAACGGCTTGTCGGGGAAAATGCGGATCCACATCTTGCCGCCCCTCTTGACGTGCCGCGTCATGGCAATACGGGCGGCCTCGATCTGCTTGGAGCTGACTTTGCCGCACTCGACGGCCTGCAGTCCATATTCTCCAAATGCGAGGTCGGATCCGCGGTGAGCCATGCCCCGCATTCGGCCTTTTTGCTGCTTACGGAATTTTACCTTCTTGGGACTCAGCATATCCGCATCTCCTGTCGCTTAGTGGCTGCCCTCGGCAACCGCATCCTTCTTCAAAATCTCGCCTTTAAAGATAAAGACCTTGATACCGATGATACCGTACGTCGTCCGGGCTTCGGCGAACCCGTAGTCGATATCGGCCCGCAGGGTATGCAGCGGCACCCGCCCTTCCCGATACCACTCGGCCCGGGCCATTTCCGCCCCCCCGAGTCGGCCGCCGGCGGCGATTTTGATGCCCTGTGCGCCGAACCGCATGGCCGAGGTCACGGCCCGTTTCATGGCCCGCCGAAAGGCGACCCGCCGCTCGATCTGCATGGCCACGTTTTCGGCCACAAGCTGGGCATTGATTTCGGGCTTGCGCACTTCCTGAATATCGATCAAGACTTCATGGGAGGTCAGCTTTTCTACGGCGATCTTGAGCTGGGAGATTTCAGAGCCTTTTTTGCCGATGACGATGCCGGGCCGCGAGGTGAAAATACGCAGCCGGATGCGCCTGGAGGACCGCTCGATCTCGATGCGGGACACACCGGCATGATAGAGCTTCTTTTTGACGAAGCGTCGAATCTTATGGTCTTCCAGAATGTAGTCGGCGTATTGCTTCCCGGCGTACCATCGCGATTCCCAGGTTTTAACGATACCCAATCTTAACCCGATGGGGTTGACTTTCTGACCCAAGGCCGTACCTCCTCTTGTTAGACCGATTCGTCGGCCAAAATCACCGTAATATGACTGGTTCTCTTCAGAATGCGTGTGCCACGACCGCGCGCCCGGGCCCGGAACCGCTTCAATGTCGGCCCGCCATCGACAAGGACATTGCGGATAACCAGGGTGTCGACATCGATCTCAGGATTCTGATCCGCATTGGCTACCGCCGAAGCCACCAGCTTTTCGAGCATTCCGGCGCCTTTCTGGGGCATGAATTTGAGAATCTCCATGCCCTTTTCGACGGGTTTGCCTTTCACCGCCCCGGAGAGCTTGCGAACCTTGCGCGGCGAAATCCGCATATATTTTGCAACCGCTCTGACCTCCATTGCAGCCATCCCTTTTCTAAATGTTACCGCTTGAGTTTAGACTTTTTATCACCGGCATGGCCGTAGAACGTGCGGGTCGGAGAAAACTCGCCCAGTTTGTGGCCGACCATGTTTTCCGAGACGAAAACCGGAATAAATTTGCGCCCGTTGTGCACGGCGAGCGTCAGACCGACCATTTCGGGAAGAATGGTCGACCGTCGAGACCATGTTTTGATGACCCGGGCATTGCGGGTTTCCTGCGCCTGAAGCACCTTCTTCATCAGGGTGTCTTCAATGAACGGGCCTTTTTTCAGCGAACGTGGCATAATTTCTCCTGATACCGCGGTAGCGTCGATCGCGTTGCGCGTCGCCTACCCCTCGGATAACGATTGCAGAAAGGGGTTATTTCTTCGATCGCCGTTTCACGATGTAGCGATCGGTGCGCTTGTTCTTGCGGGTTTTGTAGCCCTTCGTGGGAATCCCCCAGGGGCTGCAGGGGTGACGGCCGCCGGATGAGCGCCCCTCGCCACCGCCCATGGGGTGGTCGATGGGGTTCATGGCGACCCCTCGCACGCTGGGCCGTTTCCCCAGCCATCGTTTGCGCCCGGCCTTGCCGAGATCGACGCTTTCATGGGTCACATTGCCAAGTTGACCGATGGTCGCTTTGCAGTTCATCAGCACCATGCGGACTTCGCCGGAGGGTAGCTTGATCAGGGCGTAGGGCTCCTCCTTGGCCATCAACTGGGCGTAGGTTCCGGCGCTGCGAACGATCTGCCCGCCTTTTCCAAGCCGCAGTTCGATGTTGTGAATCTGCGTTCCCAGGGGGATATTGCGCAGGGGAAGCGTATTGCCGGGCTTGATGTCGGCCTTCGCGCTGGAGACCACCTCGTCGTTGACCTTGAGTCTGCGGGGCGCCAGGATATAGCGCTTTTCGCCGTCGGCATAGTGCAGCAGGGCAATCCGTGCCGAGCGGTTCGGATCGTATTCGATCTCGGCCACCCGGGCGGGGATGTCGATCTTATCCCGCTTGAAATCGATCAGGCGATAATGGCGTTTGTGTCCGCCCCCGCGATGACGGGCCGTAATCCGCCCATTGGCATTGCGGCCGCCGGACTTTTTAACCTTGCGCAAAAGACTTTTTTCAGGATGGCTCCGCGTCACCTCGTCAAAGGTCGAATAGGACTGGGATCGCCGTCCGGGGGATGTCGGTTTTACCTTTCTAACAGCCATTGCAGACTCCCTGTTTATACACCTTCAAAAAAATCGATCCGTTCGCCGGGTCCCAACGTCACGATGGCCTTTTTCCAGTCGCGCCGCTTGCCGATGACACGCCCCCGCTGCTTGACCTTGCCGCGCACATGCATCGTGCGAACCCCGGCCACATGCACCTTGAAAAGCTCCTCAATGGCCTTCCGGATCATGACACAGTTGGCGTTCCGATCGACTTCGAAGGTGACCTGATTGTCCTTTTCCTTCTGGATGTTCGTTTTTTCCGTAACCACCGGTCTTTTGATCACGTCGTAGGCGCTCATGAAAGCCTCCCCTGAATCTGCTCGATGGAAGGCTCGAGCAGGACCAGATGTCGATATTTCAAGACGTCGTAAACATTGAGGCCTTCACAGCGCAGGACTTTGACCCCCGGAATATTGCGGGCCGAGAGTTCCACCGTGACATCCTTGCCGGGTGTGACGAACAGCGCGTTGTCCAACTTGAGATCCGATAGAATGCCGGCAAAGGCCTTGGTTTTGATCGCATCGAGCGAAATCCCTTTGAGGACCATCAGGCTTTCCGTTTGAAGCTTGCTGCTCAACGCCATCCGCAATGCCAGCCGACGGACTTTTTTGGGCACCTTGATGGCCCAGGATTTGGGGTGGGGTCCGAAAACGACCCCTCCGCCCCGCAGCAGGGGGGACTTGGCATCGCCCCGACGGGCGCGGCCGGTGCCTTTCTGGCGGAACAACTTGCGTGTACTGCCTCTGACATCACTGCGATTTTTCACGGAGGCCGTACCGGCACGACGGTTGGCAAGCTGCATCTTGACCACCGTGTGCAGCACGCTGGGCTTGATCTCCACATTGAAGCAGCTATCGGCCAGCTCGGTCTGGGCCACCTTTTCTCCGGTTTGATTGAGAACGTCTACGACAGCCATAATAATTTTCCGTTATGCTTGTTGGGCAAAAACAATCGGCCGAAAATGCGGGCGAAGATTGCTGCCTCCGTTAAAACTTCAACTTATTGACCATGACGAGCCCGTTGCGATGGCCGGGTACGGCCCCCTTGACCAGCACCAGATTCTCTTCCGGGCGAATATCCACGATCTCCAGATTGCGGGCGGTCTTGCGATGGTTGCCGTACTGCCCCGGCATTTTTTTGCCTCGAAAGATCTTGGCCGGCCAGGCGCTGCAGCCGACGGATCCGGGGATGCGGTAGCTTTTGCTGCCGTGGGTTTTGCGTCCCAGGTGGAATCCGTGGCGTTTCGTTACTCCCGAAAACCCGCGGCCCTTGGTGGTGCCAACGATATCGACCTTTTCACCGACCGCAAAGACATCCAGCGCCACGGTCTGGCCGACTTCGTAAGCCGTTTCCGCATCCACCGCAAATTCCTTCAATACCGCAAATTGGCCGCCGCTTTTTTTGAGGTGCCCTGTCTGCGGTTTGTTGATGCGGGAAGCCTTTTTGCTTCCGAAGCCTAACTGGACGGCATTGTAGCCGTCGGTCGCCGCCGTTTTGACCTGGGTAACCACGCAGGGGCCGAGTTCGATGACCGTCACCGGAACAGCAGCGCCTTCCGTCGTAAAAAGGCTGGTCATGCCCAGTTTCTTTCCTATGAGTCCTTTGCACATGGTGATAACCGCTTTTCCGTGCTAGAGTTTAATTTCAACATCGACACCCGGTGAAAGATCGAGCTTCATCAAGGCATCGACCGTCTGCTGGGTCGGCTCGAGAATATCGAGAAGCCGCTTGTGGGTGCGCATTTCGAATTGTTCCCGCGATTTCTTGTCGATGTGCGGTGAACGCAGCACACAATACTTGTTGATGCGGGTCGGCAACGGAATCGGGCCCACAACCTTGGCGCCGGTCTTATTGGCCGTATCGACGATATCCGAAGCGGACTGGTCGAGCAGCATGTGATCGTAGGCCTTCAGCCTGATCCGTATCTTGGTATTCATTATCATGATAGCAATCTTTCCTTCTTACCCCACGATTTCACTGACAACCCCGGCACCGACCGTACGGCCACCCTCGCGA
>CAYMQN010000001.1:94858-97268 GCA_964392545.1 uncultured Desulfobacteraceae bacterium | reverse complement strand
AATCGTTTCCCGGAATCAGCCTTTGCTGAAACAGATGGAACCGCGTCCCAGTCTTGTCTCGGCCCGACCCGGCCGTTTTTCCAGCAATAGGCATGATCCGAAGAAACCGTGCTGGCAAGATCCAGTCCTTCCATTTTCGGCAACTGCCCGGCCCGGGCAACCAGAGAAGCCGGGTCCAGGTCGGTGGTGGAAATCATGGCCCGCATGGCGCCGGCGGTGCGGATATGACGGGTCAGTGCCCGGGTGTCGAGGCCGTGGATGCCCATCACATTTTGGGCTGCCAGATACTCTTCCAGGGTGGCTGTGGACCGGAAATTGTTCGGATAGGGCTGATATTCCCGTAAGATAAAGGCCGAGGCCTGAATCCGGGCCGATTCCACGTCCTCGGGATTGGTCCCGTAGTTTCCGATGAGCGGATAGGTCATCGTCACCATCTGGCCCCGGTAGGACGGGTCAGTGAGGATTTCCTGGTAGCCGCTCATGGAGGTATTGAACACGACCTCGCCGCCGGCCTCGCCGGGGCCGGTGAAACTGCGGCATTGGAAACTCCGACCGTCTTCCAGCGCTAACAATGCTTTCATAACATATGGCTTTCTTTTATCTTTCTGTTATTCTGCCAGGGGTTCGTTTGCCGTCAGATCCCAGACGCCGCAGGGGCACGCCCCCACGCAGAATCCGCAGCCGATGCAGCGGGTCGCATTCACGACATATTCATAACCGCCGGTCAACAGTTCTCTTCGGGAGATGGCCGCCTGGGGGCAGATTTCCACGCAGATGCCGCAGTCCCGGCACGCGCCGCAGGACGCGCATTCCGCGCCGCATTCATCCACATCATGAAATTCGGTGACGCGGGGATCGAAATATTCCAGCTTGACCCGACCCTTGTCCATCACCGGCCGGTCATCGAACGCAGCCGCGTGCACTCCGCCGTATTCCGATATCCGGTCCTGGCCGGGTTGGGATTCTTCCAGAATGACGGCTTCCGCCGGGGTTTTGCCCTCGAGCATGCCGGCAATGACCGCCGCGGCCTTGCGGCCCGCGCCGATGGCGTCGGTCAACAGGCCGGGCCGGACCATGTCGCCGATGGCGAAAATGGCCGGGTCCGTGGTTTGAAAATAGGCGTTGACCGTCACGAACCCGTCGTGAGTTTTTACGGTATCGGGAAGAAAATCAAGTTCCGGCATGTCGCCGATGGCGATCACCGCGGTGTCGGCGGGCAGCACCTCTCCGGTGGCAAGCACCACGCCTTCATCGGCGATTTCTTTGGTCCGGCATGGCCACCGGAACTCAGCCCCTGCGGCTTCGGCGTGGGCCTTTTCCTTTCCGAAGGCGGCGGGTTTTTGCACATCAATGAGCAGAATCGATTCCGCCCCCAGGCGGCGCGCCTCCACGGCCACGTCGCAGCCCACGTTGCCGGCGCCGATAATCACCACGGATTTTCCGGGATCAATGCTGTCGGCTTTGGCCCGGCGCAGGAATTCAAAGGCCGGGATCAGCTTTTCGCCCCCCGGAACCGGGATGGTTTTGGGCTTCTGGGCGCCCGTGGCGATCACCACGGCGTCAAAATCGGTTTTAAGACGGATCACATCGTCTCTGGTCAGGGCCTGCTGAAGATGCACGTGGGGGATCAGACCGCGGACCCGTTCGAGTTCCGCAGCCACCACGTCTTTGGGAATGCGGGCTTCCGGGATCACGGAGATGATTTTGCCGCCGATCTGTTCGGAACGGTCAAACACCGTCACCTCATGGCCCCGGAGCCGGAGCTGCCAGGCCACCGAAACCCCGGCCGGACCGCCGCCCACCACGGCCACGGTTTTTCCCGTGGATGCCTTCGGTGTCGGGGTTTTGGCCTTTACGCTAGCCTTTCCCAAGCGAGTGATGTCCACCGAGGGCATCATGGCGTCCTGACGGGTGCAGGCGCTCATGCAGAGGTTCGGGCAGAGATAGCCGCAGACCGTGGCCGGAAACGGAGTATAGGCCAGGGCCATATCCACGGCTTCGTTCAGGCGTCCCTCGCGGATCATCCGCCACCGGTCATGCACGGGAATCCCCGTAGGACAGGCATTTTCACAAGGGGCCCGGTATTTGCGGTCGGCCCACACCGGCACGTAGCGCCGCAGGTCCCCGGTGGTGATCAGGGGAATTGTTGTTGTTTCGGCTTGGATCAGGTCGCCCACCAGGCCGCCTCGCCCCAGTTCCCGGTTCCAGACATCCGTGTGGAATTCGGTCATGGACCGGATCTTCCGGATGACCTTGTCCTTGGGCCCCCGGGCTGTGATCATCTGCCACCGGTCCCGGTCGGCCACTTCCGGGTACCGGTCGGAGTGGTCCACGGCCGCCAGAAATTTTTTCAATCCGGCATCCAGCCACGTCCAGTCGTCATCGGAGATGGGCGTCATGCGGGCGTCGA
>CAYMQN010000001.1:63411-94848 GCA_964392545.1 uncultured Desulfobacteraceae bacterium | reverse complement strand
TCCGGCCTCCCACCATGCCCACCAGGGGCCGGTATCCAAGAATATTTTCCGGGGTCTGGGGATCGATGCCGCAGATCACGGCCACGCCGCCGGCCATGAATTCGCCGAAATAATCGCCCACCGATCCCAGGACCCATAATTCGGGCGGGTCAAACCGGGGATTCTGCTTGGTCATGGTCATGCCCCGGGCCCCGATATTGCCCCCTACATAAATTTTTCCCTGGGACATGGCATTGGCCGCGCCGTTGCCCGCGTTGCCGCGCACGATGATGTCGGCTCCGGCATTGAGCCAGCCCACGTCATCCGAAGCCGGGCCCATGACGTCAATGCGGGTGTTGGGAAAACCCATGGATCCCAACCGCTGGCCGGAATGGCCCGTCACCCGGACAACGACGTCATCTGTTCCGGCCCGCCAGAGCCGGCCGCCGATGCCGTGCTGGCCGTACGCATCCACCTGTATCCGGCGATGGCCGGCCGCCACCGCCGTTTGAATTTTTTCCTCTAAGACCCTGGATTCGAGACGGATGCCGTTTTCAACTCCAGGGATCTGATAATAGTTATTTTCAGCCATATTCTGCTCCGTCTGACTTACACCACATACTTGATTTTCAGCCGCTCGGCCACGGCCGCGTCATTGATGCCCAGGGCGTCGGACATGCCGATGGGAAGGGCCGTGGACCGGCCCAGGGGCGCGACGATTTTGCGCAGTTCGGTGTCAAAGGCCACGTAGACGTCCACGATCCGCCGGGCCACATCCTCCGGATCGAGCCGCCGGTACAGGCGCGGGTCCTGGGACGTGATGCCCTTGGGGCACAGGCCGATGTTGCAGATGTTGCACCGCGCGGTTTCCGAACCCAGACACCCGGCCGCGGCCTGCATGATGTATTTGCCCACCTGGACTCCGCTGGCGCCCAGCATGATCAGGGCCGCGGCATTGGCGGCCAGGTTGCCGTTTTTGCCGATGCCGCCCCCGGCAAACAGCGGGATCTCGTTCTGCTGACCCACGGAAACCAGGTTGAGATAGCAGTCCCTCAGGGAGCTGGCAATGGGATGGCCCATATGGTCCATGGACACGTTGTAGGCGGCGCCCGTGCCGCCGTCCTCGCCGTCAATGGCAAGCCCCGCGGCATAGGGATTCCGGGTCAGGTTGTTGAGTACCGCCAGGGCCGTGGATGAAGCCGATATCTTGGGATAGACCGGCACCCGGAACCCCCAGGCCATGTACATGGACTGGATCATCTTGGCCACGGCCTCCTCGATGGAGTATTTGGTCTGATGGGTGGGCGGACTGGGCAGGTCGACGCCGACCGGCACGCCGCGGATGGCGGCGATGAGACGGTTAACTTTTTTCCACATCAGCAGTCCGCCGTCGCCGGGCTTGGCGCCCTGGCCGTACTTGATTTCCACGGCGCAGGGGTCGACCTTCATTTCCGGGATGGCGTGGAGGATCTCGTCCCAGCCGAAGTAACCGCTGGCGATCTGGAGAATGACATACTGTAGAAATCGGCTGCGCAGAAGGCGGGGCGGGCAGCCGCCTTCTCCGGTGCAGACGCGCACGGGCATGCCGAGCTCTTCGTTGAGATAGGCCACCCCCATCTGCAGGCCTTCCCACATGTTGGGCGACAGCGCGCCGAAGGACATGCCCCCGATCATGAGGGGGTAGATTTCGCGCACCGGCGGGGTCCAGCCGTTTTCGGCCATGAACTTGAGGTTCTGCTCCGGGGGCAGGACGCGCCCCAAAAGGGTGCGCAGCTCGAACTCGTGGCGCCCGGCGTCGAGCGCCGGGTCGGTCAGCATGGAGATGCGGATGAACTTGATCTGGTCCAGCAGACTGCCCGGGCTGTTGCGCCGCCCGCCCCGGCGCCGGGCCTGGCCGCCGCGGTCGATGTGCATGCGCAGCTTGTCGATCTCGTCGCCGTGCATGGGCATGATGGCGTCGTTGGGGCAGACCAGGTTGCACATGGCGCAGCCCACGCAGGCGTAGGCCGGGTCGGTCTTCTGGCGGATGCCGTAATAAAGCGTGTACTGGTTTTCCGGCGCCTCCAGGATCCCCACGGCAGGCGCCACCTGGCGCTTGCGGAAGACGCCCAGTTCGATGGCGTTGACCGGACAGGTGGCCGTGCAGCGACCGCAGAGGGTGCATTTTTCCTTGGACCAGGCGATCTGCCAGGGCAGATCCTTGATGCTCAGTGAGAAAGGTGCAATGGGGCCTTCTGGCTGCATATCTTGACCTCCTGACGGTCCGCATTCACGACGGCGGTGTCCAGGTGCATGGGTTGAAAGTCCTGCCGTTTGTCGCGCTCGGGGATGGCCGCGTCCAGGCCGCACAACTCCGAGGAGAATGCGTAGCGCCCGGGGCGTCCGCCCACCACGCCGGGCCTGAGCTTCTTGCGGTCCTGGGCCATGAAAAGGCTGTGGTCGGGCAGGGAGCCGATGACGCAGTTGGGCCCGTCGATGATCAGTTTGCGGCAGGTCTGCTTGAGCCCCTTGAGAAGCTCCCCGTTGGCATGGTGTTCCAGATCGCCGTCCTGCAGCGGCGTGATGATGTGCTTGTAGGCTTCCACGCCAAGGCCCAGGCGGGTGGCGGCAAAGTGCAGGATATGGGTGAAGACCTCCGAATCCGACTGGTAGCCCATGTAGCCCGGAAAGCCCCGCGAGGAAAGGTATTCCCGGATCGGGATGAAGGCCGTGTTCTCCCCGTTGGTCATGGTGGAATAGCCCTGGATGAAAAACGGGTGGCAGGCGTAGAGGTTGATGGCATAGTTGGTGTTCTGCCGTCCCTGGGCCATGATGATCCGGGCCCGGAGCTCCTTGCGGTCGAGCTGAAGGTGTCTGGCCACCTGCAGGGGGTCGCCGATCTCCTTGATCATGATCACGTCGGGCCAGAAGGAAAAGACGATCATGTCCCCGGTTTCCTCGCCCATGGCCCGCAGGGTGAGGCGGGTCTCCAGCAGCCTGCGGTAGCGTTCGCTCTGGGGCAGGCCGTCCCAGTCTTCAGGGTATTCATAGGCCCGCACGAGGTAGATGTCCCGCCGGGGAACCCCGGGGGGCGGGGTCTTGGGCACTTTGATGGAGATCTTGTATTTGGTCATGAACCCCAGGTCCATCATGGTGGTATCCAGGCGCTTCAATCCGGCCTCGCTGAAGATGCCGGAAAGAACAGGGGCGTCCTTGATCTCCTCGAACGGCCCGCCCAAATCGCGCAGGAACAAACCGACACCGGAGCCGTCATGGCCTTCCCGCATGACGTCCAGAGCCTGGAGGGCCACCATGGGTGACAGGGGTTCTTCACTGGTGATGGCAAATAAACGGCACATTGGGGGGGTCCTCCTTGGTCGACATCATTCCGGCGGGAATAAATCCCTTTGAAATCGACCGCTTTTTATTTTCCGAAGCCCAGCGGCCGGCACCGCCTACGATCCCCGCGGGGGATCCGGGCAGACGGCGGTCCGGCAGCCCGGTCCCGTCAGCCGGACGATTGCCACAAACGCCTTAGGAAGAATCAGCAACAGGCATGCCATACCTTTCGCTTGCTTTTTTCCTATTAAATAGCAGCCGGTTAAATAACGTCAGGAAGAAACAAGGCGGGGCGGACGGCCTGAAAATAACAAATTTGTCCTCAAATTGCCCGGCAAACGACAAATTTGTCGTTTGCGGCGGCGGCCGCGTTTTTGGTGCATTTTCAGAAAGATGCCGCCATCCCGGCCAAAGGCGAGGCGATACCATAGCCGATCTTTTCCAAAAAAATCAAGGTGTAATTGAATTCGCCGCGATTTTTCAGTATACGGATGGAAGCCGATTGAAAATTCGGGATCGCTTCCCATCCGCGACCCCGGACCGAACCACGCCCCGTGCGGCCGAAGACGCCGCAGGATGACCCGCCCCCGCGACCCAAAGGAACGTTTGCATGAAACCGATTCCCCCCCACAGCCTGACCGGCGGCATGAACCGCCGGGATTTTATCCGCCTGAGCACGCTGGCCGCGGCCGGCCTGGTGAGCGGATGCGCCGCCAATCCGGTGACCGGCCGCAGCCAGTTGATGCTCATGTCCGAACAGGAGGAAATTCAGATCGACCGCCAGAATTCCCCCTTTCAACTGTCCTCCGACTACGGCACTATCCAGGACCACGCTCTCCAGGGCTACCTGGCAGAGGTGGGCCTGGGGCTGGCCGCCCTCAGCCACCGCCCCCGCATGCCCTACCGCTTCAACGGGGTCAATGCGACCTACATCAATGCCTATGCCTTCCCCGGGGGCACCATCTGCGCCACCCGCGGCATCCTCCTGAAACTGAACGACGAGGGGGAACTGGCCTCCTTGCTGGGCCACGAACTGGGGCATGTCAACGCCCGCCACACCGCCCGGCAAATGTCCCAGGCCATGCTGACCCAGGTTCTGGTGGGTGGAGCGGCGGCGGTGGTCGGCAGCCAGAGCAACGCCCTGGGCGACCTGACGGCCCAACTCGGCAGCATCGGTGCCGGGGCCCTGCTGGCCTCCTACAGCCGCGACAACGAGCGGGAGGCCGACGATCTGGGGCTGCGCTACATGGCCGCGGCCGGCTACGATCCCCGGGGGTTCGTTGGCTTGATGGGGATGCTGCGCAACCTCAACCAACAAAAACCCAACGCCGTGCAGACCCTGTTTTCAACCCATCCCATGAGCGAGGAGCGCTATCAAGATGCCCTGGACGCCGTGCGCACCCGCTACCCCCGGTCCTCGGGCGCTCTCTACCGTGAGCGGTACATGGACCAGACCGCCGGGCTACGCCGGATTCAGGGTGCTGTGGAGGCCATGCAAAACGGCGAGAAGGAAATGGCCCGGGAAAGCTTCGACAATGCCGCGGACCAGTTTCAAAAAGCCCTGGGGATCGCCCCCCGGGACTATGTTGCCAACCTCATGATGGCCAAGTGCCGCTTTGCGCAAAAACGCTTCGAGGAGGCCGAGCGCCATGCCGTGGCCGCGCAACAGGTTTACCCCGGCGAAGCCCAAAGCTATCTGGTTTCCGGCTTTGCGCGCCTGCAGAGTCGCCGCTTCGATGCCGCGCTTCGCGATATCGAAGCCTATGATGTGCGGTTGCCCAACGATCCAAACACTCTTTTCAGAAAAGGCTACATCCAAGAAAAGGCGGGACGAAAGGATGCGGCCTCGGATCTGTATTTGGCCTATCTTGGAAAGGTGCGGCAAGGGCCCCAAGCTGAATATGCTTACAAACAACTTGTTCAATGGGGCAAAATCCGCTCTTGAAGCCATGGAGTGGGCTTCCAGAAATAAGCCCCCTATAGTGTACGTTCGTGCGGCGGCAAGACGTTGGCTCGCCGGGACATTCACCACTCCCGGAAACGGTTGGATTCATCATCTGTTATATCGGCTAGGCACGTAATTTTTACGACGCTATCTCCGAGGACGCTATGTCCGACTTGCCTCCCGACCTGAAGCAGGAAGCACAAGACAAGTTGGACGCCCTGTGCGACGCGGCCCGCAAGGCCGGCCTCGATCTTTTGATTCCGGAAGATCTGACCGGTGAGATGCTGGGTGTTCTGGCCTGCAGCGATTTTGTCGCCCGCACCGGTCAGCGCTACCCCGAGGTGATCGCCGACCTGCTGGAAACCGGCGATCTGCACCGGCGCTATCCGGCCGGAACATTGCGGGACCGTTTACAGGCCCGCCTCACCGATGCAAACATGGCTTTCACGGCCCCGGAAGACCGGCTGGGCAGCGTGCTGCGCGGCGTGCGGCGCCGGGAAATGGTCCGGATCGCCTGGCGGGACCTTGCCGGCCATGCCGATCTGGCGGAAACCGTCGAAGACCTCTCCGCCCTGGCGGACGCCTGCATCGAAGCCGCCCTGAACGCCCTCTACCGAGGGTTGTGCCGGGATCTGGGCACCCCCGCCGGCCCCACGGGCACGCCGCAGCAGCTTGTCGTGATCGGGATGGGGAAACTCGGCGCCCGTGAGCTCAATTTCTCCTCGGATGTCGACCTGATCTTCGCCTACCCCGAATCCGGCCGCACGCAGGCCGGCGCCTCGTCGCTGACCAATGACGAGTTCTTTACCCGGCTCTGCCGCCGCCTGGTGCGGGTGCTCGGGCAGGTCACGCCCGAAGGATTTGTTTTCCGCATCGACACCAACCTGCGTCCCTACGGTGAAGGCGGCCCGCTGGTGATGAGCTTCAACGCCCTGGAGAGCTACTACCAGAGCCAGGGCCGTGAATGGGAACGCTACGCCTGGATCAAGGCCCGCGTCGTGGCCGGCGACGCCCGGGCCGGCGCCGGTCTTCTGGCCATGCTGCGGCCCTTCATCTACCGGCGCTATCTCGATTACGGCGTGTTCGAATCCCTGCGGGAGATGAAGCAGAAAATCGCCATGGAAGTCAAACGCCGGGGCATCGAAAAAAACATCAAACTCGGGGCCGGCGGCATCCGGGAGGTCGAGTTCTTCGGGCAGATCTTTCAGTTGATCCGGGGCGGGGTGGCCCCCGAACTGCAGGAACGCCGGATTCTCACGGTCCTCGCGCTGCTGGTCCGCCAGGGCACGGTACCCCCGGCCGACGGGGCCGCACTGCGCGAATCCTATATTTTCCTGCGGCGGGTGGAAAACCGGCTGCAGGCCTATCGGGACCAGCAAACCCACGATATCCCGGAAGGCGCTTCCGACCGTCGGCGGCTGGCCTGGGCCATGGGCTATCCCGAAGCGTCCGCTTTCATGGCCGCCCTGGACCGGCACCGCCGCTTTGTTCACGACCAGTTCGCCACCCTGCTCGAACCCGCTGCCGAGCCTGCCGCGCAACGCCAGGCCAAGCGGACCGAGCCGCTTTCCCGGGTCTGGCACGCCACCCTCGAAGCCGACCAGGCCCAAGCCATTTTGGCCGCGTACGGGTTTTCCGACCCCCGGGAGATCCTCGCCCGATTGCGCTTTCTGCGCCGCCAGGTGGAAAAAAGCAAATTCAGCCGCGAGGGCCGCCAGCGACTGGATCGGTTGGTCCCCCTGTTTCTGCTGGAAACCAGCCGCGCGGCAAACCCGGATCTCACCCTGGGCCGTGTCGTCGATATCCTGGCCGGCATCGGCCGGCGCACCACCTACCTTGCGCTGCTCGCGGAAAATCCCACCGTCTTGCAGCACCTCGTGCGGCTCGTGGGGGCCAGCCACTTCATCGCCACCTTTCTGGCGCGCCACCCCGTGCTGCTCGACGAACTCATCGATCCCCGGACGCTCTTCAGGCCGCCGGAACGCCCGGCCCTGGAAGCCGACCTGGTCCGGACCCTGGATCAGGTGCCACCGGATGAAACCGAGTTTCTCATCGAATCCCTGTGCATTTTTCAGCAGGTCAATACCCTGCGGGTGGCGGCCGCCGACGTGAGCGGGGTCCTGCCCCTCATGAAAGTCAGCGACCACCTCTCGGATCTGGCGGAAGTGATCCTGGAGGCCGTGGTGCAGCGCGTCTGGCGGACCCTCGCGGCCCGGCACGGTCAGCCGGCCGGCGGAGAGACCGCCGGGAGCCGTTTCGCCATCGTGGCCTACGGCAAGCTGGGCGGCTTCGAACTCGGCTACGGTTCCGACCTCGATCTGGTCTTTCTGCACGAGGCGCCGCCGGGGCAGACCTGCGGCGGCCCCCAGCCGGTGGACAACGCTCAATTTTTCGCCCGCCTGGGCCAACGCGTGATTCACATGCTGAGCAGCCATACCCGGGCCGGCCGCATCTACGAGATCGACATGCGCCTGCGGCCCAGCGGCAGCTCCGGCCCCCTGGTCAGCCACATTGACGCTTTTGCCCGCTATCAGCAGGAAGACGCCTGGACCTGGGAGCACCAGGCGCTGATCCGATCCCGCGCCATCTGCGGCGACCCGGCCCTCCGGACACGCTTCGCGCACATCCGCCGGGAGGTGTTGGTGCACCGCCGGGACCGTCAGCACCTCAAACAGGATGTCGCCGACATGCGGCAGCGCCTGAGAAGAGAGAACCCGCCGCCCGAGCAGACCCTGTTCGATCTCAAACAGGGGCGGGGCGGTATCGTGGACATCGAGTTTATCGTTCAATACCTCGTTTTGGCCTATGCCGGCCGTCATCCCGAGCTCACCCGCTGGACCGACAATGTGCGCCTCCTGGTGACCTTGATCGACAGCGGCCTGGTCGACCATGTCACCGCCTACCGCCTGCGGGAGGCCTATTTGACGTTCCGGGCCGTGGTTCATCGCCACAGCCTGCAGAATCAACCGCCCGTGGTGCCCGCCGCACACTTCCAGACCAAGCGTGATCATGTCATCCGGGCCTGGGAGCAATTCCTGGGGGATCGCAAAAGCCTCCCCTGACGCCCCCCGCTAAAACACCCCTGCCGCACATGGCCTTTTAATTCCAAAAAATTACAATAATGAATGAATCAATCGCTGTTATAACATTTTGGTTATTTTAGTTCTGTATTCGGTGTGCGCCAAACGAACAGAATTATGATGTGATTTCAGATAGATATTCTTCATTAAGGGCAGCGGCACCCTTTGGCATGGCTTTTGACTAACACCCTCCCCAAATGGAATGTTCCCGCGGCGGGAGATGGATCGTCACCCTTTTGGAAAGGAATTCTGTCATGAAGAAGATCGAAGCCGTCATCAAACCCTTCAAGCTGGATGACGTGAAGGACGCCCTGAACAAAATCGGCGTAAAAGGCATGACCATCAGCGAGGTCAAGGGCTTCGGCCGTCAGAAAGGCCACAAGGAGACGTATCGGGGGGCTGAATACCAGGTGGACTTCGTTCCCAAAATCAAAGTCGACCTGGTGGTGGAGGCGGCCATGTGCGACCAGGTCGTGGACGCCATCAAGGAGAGCGCCTTCTCCGGCAAGATCGGGGACGGCAAGATTTTCGTCCTGCCGGTGGGCGAAGCCGTCCGCATCCGAACCGGTGAAAACGGACGCGAAGCCATCTGAAAACCGCTTTTTGTTTGACAATCCGAAACCGTTGGACAATTAGACGGCCCATGGAAAAGCTGATCATCACGACCGCCCTGACGGGAAACGTACCGACCCGGGAGATGACGCCCCATGTGCCGCTGACACCGGCGGAAATTGCGGCCGACGTGGACCGCTGCGCCGCCGCCGGCGCCAGTGTCTTCCACGTGCATGCCCGGGACGCGGACGGCCGACCAACCCTCGACCTGGCGGTGTTCAAGGAGACGGCGCGCCGGATCAAAAAGCACGCGCCGGATGTCATCCTCCAGCTTTCCACCGGCGCCCGGGCCGGAAAAGACTGGGAGACCCGGGCCAACCCCGTGCGCCTGCTGCCCGAAATGGCCTCCTTTACCACGGGCTCCAACAACCTGCCGGGCATCGTCTACGAAAACGCACCGGATTTTATCCGCTATCTGGCCGGTGTCTTCCGGGAAACGGGGGTCAAGCCCGAAATCGAGGTTTTCGAGGCCGGCATGATCAACAACGCCCTGCACCTGGTCCAAAAAGGGCTCCTGACGCCCCCCTTGCATTTCGACTTCGTCCTGGGGGCGCCCGGCGCCATGCCCGGCACCGTCCGCAACCTGGTCTTTCTGGCCGACGGGCTGCCCGCCGGCGCCACCTGGACGGTGGCTGGGATCGGCAAGGCCGAATTGCCGCTGGCCACCGCCGCCATCGCCATGGGGGGGCATGTGCGGGTCGGAATCGAGGACAATCTCCGCCTCCCGGACGGCAGCCCGGCGACCAACCGGCAGCTGGTGGAAAAAGTGGCACACATCGCCCGCACCATGGGCCGGGAGATCGCCGGCCCCGAGGATGCGCGCCGGATCCTGTCCCTGGACCCGGCCCACAAGGACCGCATTCTGACCCGGATCTGAGCATCCCATCCCATGGCATCCCGACAACCGTCATAAAAGCTTGGTGAGACCACCTTCCATGGAACCCTGTGAGCACGTCTTCTACCGGAATCTGACCAAAATCTATCCCGTGGCCGATCGGGCCGAGGGCGTCTACATCTGGGATACCCGCGGCAAACGCTACATCGACGGCTCGGGTGGGGCCTGCGTGGTCAGCATCGGCCATTGCGTCCCGGAAATTCTGGACGCCATGCAGACCCAGTTCCAGAAAGTACCCTTTGTCCACAGCAGCCATTTCACCAACCCGGCCGCCTGCGAGCTGGGGGAACTGTTGCATCAAATTGCGCCGGACAAATCCCTCACGCGAACCTATTTCCTCTCCGGGGGCTCCGAAGCGGTGGAATCCGCCGTGAAGCTGGTACGCCAGTACTGGCGCGAGGCCGGCCAGCCGGACAAGTACAAGGTTATTTCCCGCTGGTCGAGCTTTCACGGCAACACCACCGGCGCCCTGGCCCTGGGGGGTCACACGGCCCGGCGCAGCCACTATCTGCCCATCTTCCAGCACACCCCACACATCGAGCCGTCCTATTGCTACCGCTGCGGCTTCCGGGCCAGGCCGGAAAGCTGCGACCTGCAGTGCGCCGACGAGCTCGAACGCTGCATCAAACACGAAGGCCCCGAATCGGTCTGCGCCTTCATCGCCGAGCCGGTGGTCGGGGCCACGGCCGGGGCGGTGGTCCCCAAGGACGGCTACTGGCAGCGCATCCGACAAATTTGTGACCAGTACGACATCAAGCTCATCGCCGACGAGGTCATGACCGGCATCGGCCGCTGCGGCCGCAACTTCGGCATCGACAACTGGGGCGTCGTCCCCGACCTGATCGTCATGGCCAAGGGCTTGAGTTCCGGCTACACGCCCCTGGGGGCGGTCATGGTCAAGGAGGACATCCATGCCACCATCAAAAACGGGTCGGGGGTTTTCGTACACGGGCACACCTATGGCCAGAATCCGCTTTCCACCGCCATCGGCGCGGCGGTCCTGCGCTATATTCAACAAAACAACCTGGTGGAACGCTCCCGCCAAATGGGGGCCTATCTTATCGACCAACTGGCGGATCTGGACCGTCTGGACATTGTCGGCGACATTCGCGGACTGGGGCTCTTCGCCGGCATCGAGCTGGTTCGGGACAAGGCGACCCGGCTCTGGTTCGACCGCGATCTCAAAATCAACATGCAGGTGGCCGGCGAGGCGTTCCAACGCGGGCTGATCACCTACCCCGGCAACGGTGGCGTCGACGGCATCCACGGCGACCACATTCTCCTGGCACCGCCGTTCACCATCGATGCGCAACAGATCGACGAAATGGTGGCCATCCTGCGGGACGCCATCCGTGCCGTCCAGGAACGCCTCTAGGCGCTTTCATCCCCACCGGCGGAGGGGGGTTGGGTTTGGTCCCTCCACCCGCCCTCCGTTGCGCATGACGCCCTCTTGCCGACCTTCCCGAAGAATGACAAAATAAACTGCCAACAGTACAAATTTGCAATTAAATGGCCTTGTTTCCATACAAATTTGTAATGTGCTTGCGCTGAAATGAATTTCAATTTAGAATTCAACCTACCATAATTATTACATTTAGCTGCATTTCCCATCTCTGGCACAACAATTGCCAGCTATAGTACAGCACTTTACGGCAGGATCGGATTGACAAATGCAAATGCCAAAAACGGAACAAAAAGCCGCTACAGCACTCGCTCGGGGGCGGGAACGCCTGATCCGTGATCTCCCCCGCAGGTCCGCCTGGTCCTTCATGAAGGCCATGACGGCGCTGGTGGATGAATATTTCCGGTCGAGCTTCGAAAACAGCGCCGTAGGCCCGCGCATGGACATGGCCCGCAACCCCTACGCCATTATCGCCCAGGGGGGCTACGGGCGTGGCGCCCAGTGCGTCCATTCCGATGTGGATCTGCTGATCCTCTTCGAAAAACGGGTGCCGGAGGATGCCGAGAGATTGATTCAGGAAATCGTCTATCCGCTCTGGGACATCGGCCTGGATGTGGGGCATGCCACGCGGTCCTTGAAGGAATGCCTGTCGCTGGCGGGCAAGGACTTCGAGATTCTTACCCCGCTGCTGGATGCACGATTTGTCTGCGGCATGTCACGGCTTTATTCCGCCCTGACCCAGCAACTGCGCCAGAAAGTGGTCCTGCGGCAGGCCCGCAGGATTGTCGACTGGCTGGTGGCCAGCAACCAGGCCCGGCACGACCGCTTCGGCGACTCGGCCTACCTGCTGGAACCGAACCTCAAGGAGGGCCAAGGGGGGTTGCGCGACTACCATACCATGCTCTGGATCGCACGCATCAAGGCGGGCCTGGCCCAGCCCCGGGACCTGGAATACATGGGCTTCCTCTCCCACGAGGAATACGAGCAGCTCAAAGAGGCCCTGGCCTTCATCTACACCGTGCGCAACCGCCTGCATCTGCTCACCGGCCGCAAGTACGATCAGCTGCATTTCGAACACCAGCTTCAGCTGGCCAAAGCCCTGGGCTACCGCAAGACCGGCGGCCAACAGCCGGTGGAATGCTTTCTGGGCGATCTCCACGGACAGATGGAATTCATCAAGCAGCAGCACCTGATGTTTCTTTTCGAACAAGGCTACGAAAAACGGGCCCGGCGGTTCCGGCGGCGGGCCAAGGCGGCCAAAATCGACGGCCTGATCATCATCAAAGACGCCTTGCAGTTCGAATCCGCCCGCCGGGTTTCGGAAAACCCGCTGCTGCTGTTCCAGATCTTCGAGGAAAGCGCGCGGCTGCGCCTGCCGCTGGGCGCCGAGGCGTTGCGTATCGTGCGTGAGTTCGGCCACCTCTGCGACGAGGAACTGCGCAGCTCAAAGGCCGCTGTGCGATCCTTCGAAAAATGCCTGACCTCCCCGGCGCCCACCTTCAATGTCCTCAATGCCATGCTCCAGGCCGGCCTGCTGGAGCACTTCATCCCCGAGTTCCAGTCCGTCATCAACCGCATTCAATACGATCAATACCACATCTATCCCGTGGACCGTCATCTGCTGCGGACGGTGAAGACGGTCAAGACCTTCGCCGAACCCGGCGACGACCCCCAAGGCGACCTGGCCCGGCGGGTCTATGGCGAAATCAAGCAGCGCAAACGCCTCCTGTGGGGCGCCCTGCTGCACGATATCGGCAAGGGGCAGCCGGGGGGCAACCATTCTGAAAAAGGCGAAGCCCTGGTGCCCGGCATCCTGGCTGAAAAAGGCCTCCCCCCGGCCGCCATCGATGCCGTGGCCTTCCTTGTCCGCGAACACCTGCTGCTGGCCAAGACCGCCGCCCGCCGGGATATCAACGACGAAGAAACCGCCCTTTTCTGCGCCCGGCGCATCAACGACGTGGATCGCCTGAAAATGCTCTACCTGCTGACCGTGGCGGATTCCATGGCCACCGGCCCCAAGGCCTGGAACAGCTGGACGGCGGCGCTTCTGAAGGATCTGTTTTTGAAAGTGCTCAACGTGCTGGAAAAAGGCGAGTTGGCCTCCCGGGAGGCCGTGGCCGGCTTCGCCCGCAAACGGGGGGCCCTGCTGGCGGCGACACCGGCCCCCCGCCAGAAGGAAATGGAAGCCCTGTTCGAGGTTCTTTCCCCGCGCTACCTGCAAAACATCCCGCCGGATGTCATCCAGGAGCATCTGCGGCTCTACCGAACATTGGGCGATCGGCGCTTCGTCTGGGAAATCGAGCCCGCCATGAGCACCGACACCCGCATCGTCACCCTCTGCGGCAAGGACCAGCCGGGGCTTTTCTCCCGCATCGCCGGCGTGTTCACCTTAAACGGCATCAATATCCTGGATGCCCAGGTTTTCACCTGGCGCAACAACGTTGCCCTGGACATCTTCAAGGTTCAGCCGCCCCCCGATCCGATCTTCGAGTCCGACAAGTGGGACCGCACCGAGCAGCACCTGCACGCAGCCCTCGAGGGACGGCTGGATCTGAGCGCCCGCCTGCGGTCCCGCCTGAAAGCCTTCCGTCCCCCGCGGCCGGCCGCCATGGACCGCCCCCGGCGCATCGAGGTCGACAACCACACCTCGAGCTTCTTTACGATTGTGGAAGTTTTTACCGAAGATTTTCCCGGCCTGCTCTTTCGTATCACGGACGCCCTGTTCCGCTGCGGGCTCGATGTCTGGGTGGCCAAGATCGCCACGAACGTCGATCAGGTTGTGGATGTCTTCTACGTGCGGGATTTCGACGGCCAGAAAGCCGACGATCCCGCGGAGGTCGATCGGATCAAGGCCACGATTGAGGACGCCCTGCCGCCTGAAAACCCTGCGGCTCACCCCCCCAACCCGATGGAGGAAACCGAATCCCATGACCGCAAAACTGTTTAGCGCCCTTGTGTGGCTCGTTCTGAGCCCGTCGGCGGCCCTGGCCGCCGACGGCCTGGATAGCGGCGACACGGCCTGGATGATCGTCTCCACAGCCCTCGTGATGATGATGACCCCCGCCGGACTGGCCCTCTTCTACGGCGGGCTGTCCCGCTACAAAAATCTGCTGAACACGATCGCCATGACCATGGTGGCCTACTGCCTGGGCAGCGTGATCTGGGTCATGTGGGGCTATACCCTGGCCTTCGGCCCCAGCCGGGCCGGTCTTATCGGGGGCTTCGAGCACCTATTCCTCAACGGCATCGGGGTCACAAGTCTCTCCGGTACCATCCCCACCTACGTTTTCGTCCTCTTCCAGATGACCTTTGCCGGCATCACGGTGGCCCTCGTGTTGGGGTCCATCGTCGACCGCATGAAGTTCTCCGCCTGGGTGGTCTTCACCATCCTCTGGCTGACCTTCATCTATACACCGGTGGCCCACTGGGCTTGGGGCGGCGGCTGGATGGGGGCCATGGGGGCCCTGGATTTCGCCGGCGGAACCGTGGTCCATATCAATGCCGGCGTGGCCGGGCTGGTGCTGTCCTTCATGGTGGGCAAACGCATCGGCTACGGCAAGGAGGCCATGTTTCCTTCCAGCATCACCCTGACCGCTCTGGGGGCGGCCTTGCTGTGGTTCGGATGGTTCGGGTTCAACGCGGGCAGTGAACTGGCCGCCGACGGCGTGGCCGGCAGCGCCTTTCTGGTGACCAACACCTCGGCGGCCACGGGCGCCCTGGCCTGGATGGCCGCCGAGTGGGCCGTGACCCGCAAACCCACCGTCCTGGGGCTGGCCTCCGGTGTCGTGGCGGGACTCGTGGCGATTACCCCGGCCGCGGGCTTTGTCAACATGCCGGCCTCGCTGGTGATCGGCTTCCTGGCCGGCCTGCTGGGCTACGTCAGCGTTTCCAAACTCAAAAACCTGCTGGGCTACGACGATTCGCTGGACGCCTTCGGTGTCCATGGCCTGTGCGGCATCTGGGGGGCGCTGGCCACCGGCCTTTTTGCCAACCCGGCCGTCACCGAAGGAGCCCGGGGCCTCCTCTACGGCAATCCCGGGCAGCTTTGGATCCAGTTTCTCTCCATTGTCGGCACCGCCGCCTTTTCGGCGGTGGGCACCCTGGTCGTGGCCTATCTGACCAAATGGATCACCGGGGGGCTGCGCGTCACGCCGGATGAGGAAGTCGCCGGCCTGGACAATGCGCAGCACGGAGAGCGTGCTTTCGAAATCCAAAATGTTTAATACTGCGACCGGCCGCGTCCGGCCCAAAGGCAATCTTCAGGAGGAAACCGTATGAAAAAAATCGAAGCCATCATCAAACCCTTCAAACTGGATGACGTCAAGGAAGGTCTCAACGAGGTCGGCATCCAGGGCATGACCATCACCGAGGTCAAAGGCTACGGCCGCCAGAAGGGGCACAAGGAAATCTACCGCGGCGCGGAGTATGTCGTGGACTTCATTCCCAAGGTCAAGGTCGAGGTGGTGGTGGCCGACGACCAGGCCCAGGCGGTCGTGGCCAAGATCCGGGAGGCCGCCAACACCGGTAAATTGGGAGACGGCAAAATCTTCGTCTTCAACGTCGAAGAAGCCATACGCGTGCGCACCGGTGAAACCGGGTCCGACGCCCTTTAAAAACATCCCCCGCCGCGGGGGTTTGCAGCCCTGCGGCATACAGGGGGACGGGATTGAACATGTTCGAAGGATTGATCAACTTCCATCCAATCGGCAGCAAGGAGGAGCATTATGACACCCAGAGACGTTTTAGCATTTGCCAAGGAAAATGGCGCCAAGGTCGCGGATATCCGGTTCCTGGATTTCCCTGGCGTCTGGCAGCACTTCACCGTTCCCATGAGCGAACTTGACGAATCCAGCTTCGAGGACGGCTTCGGCTTCGACGGTTCCAGCATCCGCGGCTGGCAGCCCATCAACGCCAGTGACATGCTGGTCATTCCCGACCCAACCACCGCCAAAATGGATCCGTTCTACGAAGCGCCCACCCTGGTGGTGATCGGCAACATCGTCGATCCGGTCACGCGGGAGTCCTATTCGCGGGATCCGCGCTACATCGCCCAGAAGGCCGAAGCCTATCTCAAGACAACCGGTATCGGGGATACGGCGTATTTCGGCCCCGAGGCGGAGTTTTTCATTTTCGATGAAATCCGCTTCGAATCGTCCCGCCACCGGGCTTTCTATGAAATCGACTCGGTGGAAGGGATCTGGAACACCGGCCGGGACGAGGGCCCCAACCTGGGCTACAAACCCCGCCACAAACAAGGCTATTTCCCGGTGCCGCCCATGGACAAATTTCAGGACCTGCGCTCCGAAATGCTCCTTGTGCTCGAAGAACTGGGGATCGCCGTAGAATGTCAGCACCACGAAGTGGCCACCGCCGGCCAGGCCGAGATCGACATGCGCTTTCAGCCGCTGCTCAAAATGGGCGACCAGCTCATGTGGTTCAAATATGTCCTCAAAAACGTGGCCGCACGCAACGGCTACACCGTGACGTTCATGCCCAAGCCCCTGTTCGAGGACAACGGCACCGGCATGCACACCCACCTCAGCATCTGGAAGGGGGACGAACCCACCTTTGCCGGCGACGGTTACGCCGGGGTCTCCGACAGCGCCTTGTATGCCATCGGCGGCATTCTCAAGCACGCCCGGGCCCTGTGCGCCTTCACCAACCCCACCACCAACTCCTACAAGCGGCTCGTGCCGGGGTTCGAAGCCCCGGTCAACCTGGCCTATTCCAGCCGCAACCGCAGCGCTTCGGTGCGCATCCCCATGTACTCGACCTCGCCCAAGGCCAAGCGCATCGAGTTCCGCACCCCGGACCCCTCCTGCAACGGCTATCTGGCCTTTTCGGCCATACTCATGGCGGCCATCGACGGTATCGAGAACAAAATCCACCCCGGCGACCCCCTGGACAAGGACATTTACGGCATGTCCCCCGAAGAGCTGGCCGATGTGCCTTCGGCCCCGGGGTCCCTGCAGGAGGCGCTGGCCTCCCTGGCCGAGGACCACGCCTTTCTGCTGAAAGGGGATGTATTTACCCAGGACGTCATCGACACCTGGATCACCTATAAAACCGTCAACGAGATCAACGACGTCAACCTGCGGCCCCATCCGCACGAGTTTTTCCTGTATTTCGACATCTAAGCCGCCCTAAACGGCCTGCGGCGCAATGCCGCCGGCCGATGGCCATACGAGGGCTGCCGCTAGCGAAAGCGGCCAGCCCTCTTTTGTTTGAGCGCCGGGGCACGCCAGACGTCCGGCGCGAAGCCCGGCGCCGCCCAAATGAATACTCTAATTATATACCTATTTTTACATTGATTTTACCGTATTGTAAAACCCGCCGAATTCGGTTAATAAATCTCATTACTAACAGGTATCATTACAAAATTCCCGGGAAGGGATGGCAGGCAGGCAATCAGGACTCAGGATGGAGGGACGAGGAACGATGCAGTTGACCGGCGAACAGCTGAACCGCCTACTGGCGGAGGAGGAAGGGCTTTCCCAGAAAAAGGCCAAACAGATCGTGGATGTGGTCTTCCAATGCATGACGGAATCGCTGGCCGACGAGGATCGCGTCGACATCAGGGGCTTCGGCACCTTTAAGGTCAAGGACTACGACGGCTACACCGGGCGCAACCCCAAAACCGGCGCGGCGGTTGAGGTGGCCCGCAAGCGGCTGCCCACCTTCAAGGTGGGCAAGGCGTTGAAAGAGCGCCTCAACAACGGTTTTGTAAAAGAATAGGCCGCAGCGGCGCCGTTAGAACGAAATGCCGAAGCCGGCCCCGCCGCCATGGCTGCCGGCGCCGACCCCGACATGAACACCGGGTGAGCGCCCTCCCCAGTTGCGGGCGGGCCACACCTTGATCTCGATGGGACGCAGAACCGGCAGGGTGTATGGATAGTCGCCGATGGTGCGCTCCACATGGCCGGTTATCTCCCCCACGACGGTGATGGGGGTCAGCTTGGGATAGGCGGCCGGATCCAGAAACTCCGGCGCGGCGATAAGGAATCGCCCTTCGGAAGGCTCCTCCAGCAAGGGTTTGTCCGAGGCCGACAAGGGCAGCTGCAGCACGATGATCTCCGTTCCCTGCTTGCGGGGGGTGGTTTCGATGATGCGCCCACCCAGCATGGCCACCTGGCCACGGTGGGACTCCGGTGCTCCCTGCAGCGTCGGGAAGCTGCCCGCGTAGGTCACCTGGCCGCGCGCTGCAGCGGACATCCCCGAGGCACACCCCGCCACGATCCCGCCCAACAAGAACACCCCCAGCACCACCAGGGTGGAGCGCTCCAGCCGGCGGCCGCTTGGCCATGGTGGTTTCATGGTTATTCTCCCTCGCAACGGTCGCACGGGCCGGCCGTCACCGGCCAGTAGGTCTTTACGCGGCCCGGGCCAGTTGGGCCCTCGGGCGGATGTCAAAATCCCAGATCAGGGGGATGTGGTCGGAGAAGGGCACCAGGGGCGCTTCAAACCGATGCGCCTGGATTGCCGGGCTGTGGAGGATGAAGTCCAACTGGCGTCTGGGCATGCGGCTGGGGTAGGACGGCTGGCCGGCCGCATTGGCATTCAGCAGGCCCGTGGCCCCCAGAAAATCCCGCAGCTCGCTTTCACCGCGAAAAACATTGAAGTCGCCGGCCACAATCACCGGTTTGGCAGCGGCGCGCACCAGGGTATGGAGGTCGCGCAGCTGTTCCTGACGGTGGCGGTACTTCAGGGACAAATGGACGACAAAGGTTGTAAATTCCTCGAGTTCGGCCTCGATCACCAGCCTTTTGAACCCGCGATTGAAATAATGGCAACGCAGGGATCGAATATCCTGGTTGGTCAGAAACGCGTTGCCCTGCTTGTTGAACAGGGGCAGCTTGCGCACCATGGAGTGCCCGCTGTACTTGTTTTCGAAAACGTGATGGTTCGCAATCGCCTCGGCCACCAGGCGGGCCTGGTTATCCCGCCGCGAGCGAAAGGAGCCGCTGTCGACCTCGATCAGGCCGGTCACGTCCGGATTGACAGACTTGATGAAATCGGCAATGAGGCGGAAGTTGTCGCTGGTTCCCCGCAGATAGCCGCTGAAAGGCACCGGGAAATGCACTTTCCAGCCGGTGCCGGCGCCGTAACGGATGTTATAGAGTAGAAAACGCATAAACCTCACATGGTGGGCGCTTGGAGGGGCTCGCCGTCTTGTTGGGGGGGGCTTTTATCATTACCTCAGCATAATAACCGTCGACAGGCGAATGTCAACAGGCCGGGTAACCCTGCCGGCACCCTCAGATACGGCCGAAGCGCGCGAACGCCGACAAAACGATCCAGGTCTTGACGTCCATGCGCTGCTCGGCTGCCGAGCAGAGGATCTCGGCCTCCGCCGGATCGACCAGCACGGCCCGGATATCCTCCGAGCTTTCATTGGCGGCGCTGGACGGCGTTCCGTCACATTCCACGAACACCATGGTGACCGCTTCGTCCGTCATGCCGGAGGAAGAATACACCGGCGGACTCTGCCGCAGGATGCGCTGCAGGTTAAGCCCGGTTTCCTCCTTGAGCTCGCGGCCGCAGGTGGCGGCCACCGTCTCGCCGTGATCCACCAGACCGGCCGGAAAACCGTATTGATAGCCCCCCAGCACCACGCGGAATTCTTCAATGATGACGAGTTTGCGGCGGTCCACATGGAAGGGAACGACGACCACCGCATCCGGGGTCTCCCATTGTCCGGATTCGATCCGCGGGGGGTCCTGGCGCGAGGCAAAGATCCAATCCTTGGCTTTGCCGCGCCGATCCTCGTAATGGATGCCGTAAAGATTTAAAAAAGGGTGGTCAGTCAGTTTGCGGGTGTCCAAAATATGCAATGCGACCCTCCTTGGCGTTTCGGCGCAAAAAATGCCTCAAGGAAGCCTTTGGAACGGCCGACAACCCTATTGTATCCTTCGGCACAAAATTGCCGAAGCGGCACCAAGAAAGGCTTCGCACATGGTTCGATCTCTGTTGGCCATCATCGTCGGCGGCATGCTGTTGTCCGGTTGTGCCGGCCATTACGGCCTGGTGGAAACCGATGCCGATCTGCTGAGCGATTGCGACGGCCTCGGCACGTTTGCCGAAACGTCCAATCCGGGACGCGAAGACGGCGGCTTCCTCAAACACTACGTCGACACCACCGGCGTCAAGCAGCGGGTCCTGAAGCGCGCCGCCCTGGCGGGCGCCACGCATGTGGTTTGGATGCACAGCTACAGCATGGCCGCTGCGGCCCAGGCCTACCGCTGCCCGGCACCGGCTTCGGTGACCACCGCCGGGGTGGCGCGCGACGGGATCTGGGAAGAAGACCTGCCCTGAAGCCTACACGTCCAGGAGGCGGCCGGTACTTTCGGTGTCGTAGCCGCCCAGGGCCTCGACCCGCTCCTTGAAGCGCTCGGTCCGAATGGCCGCCAGCAGGACCTGAATGCCGGGGCTGTCGAAAAACCGTCCCGGAATCACAAGATCGTATTGCTCGGTCACCACCGGGATAAAGTCGAGCTTCAGCGCGTTGGCGGCCGCCTGGATGCCCAGGCCGACGTCGGCCGTACCGCTCAACACGGCCACGGCCACGGCCATATGGGTAAACTCTTCGTCCGTGTAGCCGGCGATGGCCCCGGGATCGATGCCCAGCGCCTTCAGCCGGAAATCCAGCAAAATGCGGGTGCCGGCGCCGGCCTGGCGGTTGATCAGGCGAACGTCTTCGCGCATGAGATCCTCGAGCCCCCGGATCCCTTTGGGATTGCCCCGCGGCACCATCAACCCCTGATCCCGCATCACCAGATGGACCAGGCGCACATCCTCCCCCGGCAGAAATTTACGGATGTAGGAAACATTGTAGGATCCGTCCTCGGTGTCGAGCAGGTGGGAACCGGCCAGGTGGCAGACCCCGCGTTTGATCGCCATCAGGCCGCCCATGCTGCCCACATGGCTCGATGAGAGCGTCAGGCCCGAATCGCCCCGGCGAATTTCATCCGCCAGAATGTCCAGGCTGTTGTCATGGCTTCCGACGATCATGATCGTCTTGTCCACGGCGTTCGGCGTGCGGATCAATTCGGCCGTCACCTGTTCCCCCTCGCGCAATCCCTCCACATTGCGCGGGATGCGCAGAATCCCGTCGGCTTCGGTGATCGAGGTGATGCAGCCGGCCCCCCGCGGCAGCGGTGCGGCAACGATGCGCTCCCCCACCCGGCCCAGCTTGACCCGTAAAAATTCCTCCGTCCCCAGTTTGGACGGAATTTTCCGGGCGGTTTCCACCCCAACGGTTTGCGGCTGGACATCGGCCTGGCCGATATGGCGCCGCAAAAGCGGCCTTACAAACTGCTCGAAAGCGATAATGGCCGATACGGGGTAGCCGGGGATGCCGAATACCGGCTTGCCTTGCACGTCCCCCACCAGGAGCGGTTTGCCGGGCATCATGGTGACCCCGTGCACCAGGATTTTCCCCAATGCGGAAACCACTTCCTTGGCGTAATCTTCGGAACCGGCCGACGAGCCGCCCACGGTGAGCACCATGTCGAAATCGCCCTCGACCGCCTCCTGGACGGCTTGCCGGATCAGTGCGGGGTCGTCCGCTATGATCGCGCGGCGTTCAAAAGCGCCGCCGGCCGCCTCCACCAGACTCCCCAGCACCGCAGAATTGGTTTCGAGAACCTGCCCCGGTTGAAGAGCACGGGCCGCCGGCGTGCGCCAGTCCACCAGCTCCGAGCCGGTGGGGATGATCAGAACCCGCGGGCGGGCGTAGACCGTAACCTCGAAAATCCCCCCCGCAAGCAACGCACCGACGCAATAGGGCGTCACCGCATGCCGCCGGGGAAACAGCAGTTCCGTGGCCACGATATCCTCGCCCATGCGGCGCACGTTTTGCCAGGGGAAAGCCGGAGCCTCGATTTCCAGCCGGCCGTCACCCAGGTCGTTGACATGTTCGATCATGATCACGGCGTTGGTGCCCTCGGGCAGCACATGGCCGGTATTGACAAAAAAAGCCTCCCGATCCCGATGCAAGCGGCGGGGACTGGCTTCGCTGGCCCCGAAGGTCCGCTCGGCCCTGACCGCAATTCCGTCCATGGCGGCGGCATGGAAATTGGGTGAGGACAGTTGGGCAAACACCGGCGTGGCCAGGACGCGCCCCACGGCCCGGGGCACGGGGACGCTTTCCGTAGCCGGTCCTGGGGGTGCCGGAAAGTGCTCGAACACCAGTTCGCGGGCGTCGGCCAGGGTTTGCATGGCAAGGTAGATATTGCGCTGGCGGGTTGGCATAGACGGGTCTCCTGAAAAACGGCGGCCGTCAGAGATGCCGCCGGACATGGTTTCGTCGGTTGTATCGGATCAGATGAGCTCCACCGCCACCTGGGTGCCCTTGTCGAGGCCCTCCCGGTCGGCATCGATGCGCACCAGGCCGTCCGCCTTGACCATCGTATGGATGAGGCCGGACTTGCCGGGGAGGGGTTCGGCCAAGCGCTCACCGTCGCGCTCCACCAGGCGGACGCGGACAAAATCGACCCGTCCCTGTTTGGAGGCCAGGTTGCGCGACAACCGGCAGGGGATCGCAAAGGATCGCCGCCATCGCCTGTCGAGGCCGCCCATATGCGCGACCAAGGGCCTCACCAGAACGTGAAAAACCACCATGGCGGAGGCCACATGTCCGGGTATGCCCCACATGGGCTTTTCCCCGGAACGGGCCAGAATGGTGGGTTTCCCGGGACTGATGGAAACCCCGTGGACCAGGATTTCAGCGTCGGGCTGGGCTTCGAAAGCCTCGATGGTAAAATCGCGCATTCCCACCGAGCTGCCGCCGGATATCAGCACCATGTCGTTTTCCGCCAAGGCCTGCGCACAGGTGGTGTCGAGGCGTTCGAAATCGTCGCGCACAATGCCGTAGGACCTGGTCAGTGCGCCGGAGGCCGCCGCCATGGCGGCCAGGGTGGTGGAGTTGACGTCGCGGATCTGGCCCGGACCGGGAACCGCATCCACGGCCACCACCTCGTCGCCCGTGGAAATGATGCCGAGCCGGGGTTTGGCATAAACCGGGACGGTACGGTATCCCAGGGCGGCCAGCAGGCCCGCTTCCTGAGGGCGCACCGGCTGGCCGCGTGTCAACAGGGTGTCCCCCGCGGCGATGTCCTCCCCGCGCGCGATCACATGCTGCCCGGGGGCAACGCTCTTGTAGACCTCGATGGTGGTCGCGTCCAGCGCTTCCGTGTGTTCGATCATGACGACGGCATCGGCGCCCCGGGGCAGCATCCCCCCCGTGGCGATCCGCACGGCTTCCCCGGGCCCCACCCGCATGGCGGGACGCTCGCCCATGGCCACAGCGCCCACCACGCTCAGATAGCCCGGATTGCTTTCCGAAACGCCGAAGGTGGCCGCGCCCTGCACCGCGTAGCCGTCCATGGTGGCACGGGCAAAACCGGGAATGTCCAGATCGGCACGGATCGCTTCGGCGAGCACCCGTCCGTTGGCGCTTGCGAGCGGGATGCGCTCCACGGCTGCGACCGGGAAACGGGGGTGCAGGGCAGCCACCGCCGCAATATCGACCACCTTGAAGAAATCTTTCATGATACTCCTGGTATGCGCCTTCTTTGTATTCCAAGGCCGCCGATCAACGGCGGGGCGGGATCTCGGCGACCAGCGGCAAGGGCCTGTCCCGACGCGGAGACGCAGCCCCGCCGGCTTGCATTTTGCCAGTCGCCGCCATAGAGTTGAATCTATGCTTCAAACGCATTTAAAAATCAATGCGTTTGGGATGAACCGCGATAGACGCTGCACGCCGAACGGTCTCGACGTCGACCATGATCAGCAAGCAGCGCACTGTCAACGCAACCCGACGGCAGGTTTCCCGATGAAGATCATTCGACGCACCGTACGCGCAATTACTTGCAAATTCTTCAAAAAAGAATATAATTCCCTAAATTCAGATGCTAAATTAGACATCGACAACCCATTTCCGCCCAATGAGGATTCTATGACCGAAACACCGGACGCGCCCATACCCACGGAGCGCGCCGAAAGACCCGCTTTTCTGTCCCGGACCACTTTCGACAACTTCGATCTGCCGGAGAGCCTGCTGGCCGGTCTGCACGAGGCCCAGTTCGAACGCTGCACCCCCATTCAGGCCCAGGTTCTGCCGGTGGCCTTGCAGGGCAAGGATGTCGCCGGCCAAGCCCAGACCGGCACCGGAAAGACCGGGGCCTTTCTGGTAACGATTTTCAGCCGCCTGCTGCGCCTGACCGACCGGCAGCCCGGTGTCCCATCCGCGCTGATTGTCGCTCCCACCCGGGAGCTGGCCTACCAGATCCACGAAGAAGCCCTTCTGCTTGGGGCCCATACCGGCCTGAGCAGTGTGCAGATCGTTGGCGGTGTGGATTACCAGCGGCAGGCCGAAATTCTCAAACAAGGCGTCGATATCGTCATCTGCACCCCCGGACGGATCATCGACTATTACAAACAGGGCATCTTTAAAACCGATGCCATTAAAGTCGTGGTGATCGACGAGGCCGACCGCCTGCTGGATCTCGGGTTCGCCAAAGACATGCGCTATATCCTGCGCAAGCTGCCGCACTATGAAAAACGCCAGTCCATGCTCTTTTCGGCGACCCTCTCCCATCGCGTGCTCGAGCTCACCTATGAGTACATGAACCTGCCCGAGTTCATTTCGGTGACGCCGGAAGAAATCACGGTCGACCGCATCGACCAGACCCTGATTCACGTCGGGCTGGAGAGCAAGTTCGCCCTGCTTCTGGGAATCCTGGAGCACGAGGACTGGGAGCGCATGCTGATTTTTGCCAACACCAAATCCGGTGTGGAATGGCTGGCGGAAAAGCTGCAAGGCAATGGGTATCCGGCCGAAGGCATTACCGGCGACCTGCCCCAGCCCAAACGCTTCAAGCTCATGGAGCAGTTCAAAAACGACCAGGTCAAAATTCTGGTGGCCACCGATGTCGCCTCCCGGGGCATTCATGTCGAGGATATATCCCACGTCATCAACTACGATCTTCCCCAGGACTCGGAAAGCTACGTCCACCGCATCGGGCGTACGGCCCGGGCCGGCAAATCCGGCCGGGCCATCTCCCTGGCCTGCGAGAATTATGTTTTCCATCTCGAGCCCCTGGAGGAAATGCTGGGATACAAGATCCCCGTGGTCTGGCCGGAAGACGACTGGTTCGTCAAGGACCAGGCCGGTCCCGTAAAATCCGCGCGCCGCGGCCGGACCAAAATGCCTGCCCGCAAGCCGTCGCGCCCACGCAACGCAAAGCCTGCCGCCGACCGCGGCAGCCGCCCGGCTGCGGGCGGCCGTCAACAGGCGAAACTCAAAAATCGCCCGCCCAATTATTTTCCGGGTTCCTTTTTCGGCTTCGCCCCCCCCACGGAAACACCGGCAGGCCCCGACGCGCCCCGGGAGTCCGCCGAATCTCCACCGGCCACGAGCGAACCGGCCAAAAGCGAACCGGCCAAAAAGAAACGGCGCCCTTGGCGCCGCAAGAAAAAGTCGGCCTCGCGAAAAGCCGGAAGCCCCTCTTCGGGAACCGACACGAAACAGGAGAAAGAAAAGCCCGCCGCGGAGGACGCCGCCAAAGGCCAAGGCTCCCCTGCGCCCTCGGCCGACTAGATCCCCGCTCACCTGAATGCATCGCCGACCCTCTTTCGGCGGATTCCCCTTGATATTTCGGTGAGGTTGACTAATGTTGCGGCCATGGGTCATGTTTTCGACTTCAACGATGCCAGGGAATATGAGCGGTGGCTGAACAGCCCCAACCGCCGTTTTGCGGCCGAGCTCGAAAGCCGTCTGATGCTGGATCTCCTCAACCCCCTGCCCGGAGAAAGCCTGCTGGATATCGGGTGTGGATCCGGCGCCAGCCTGAAGCCGTTTCTCGATTTCGGCCTGCAGGTGACCGGCATCGATCCTTCGCCCTACATGCTGGATATCGCCATCCGCCAGATCGGCAGCAAGGTCGACCTTTACCGCGAATTCGCCGAAGATCTGCCTTTCGGCGACAATTCGTTCAATTATGCCATTCTCGTCACGACCCTCGAATTCGTGGAAACACCGCTCAAAGCGATCGAAGAGGCCTGTCGCGTGGCCAAGGACCGCGTCTTTTTGGGTGTGTTGAACCGCTACGCCATCAAGGGTATTCAACGCCGCGTGAAAGGGTTGTTTGCCCCCACCATTTTCAATAAAGCCCAGTTTTTCAGCGTCTGGGAAATCAAGCAGATGTTTGCGACCCATCTCGGCAAGACGCCCATGTCCTGGCGCACGGTTTGCCAGCTGCCGGCACCCGCCAACGGACTTCTTTCGCGCATCGAGCGCTCGCGGCTCGTGCAGCGCTGTCCCTTCGGCACGTTTGCCGGCGTCGTGGTTTCGTTGGTGCCCCGCTTCCGGACCCGCCCCCTGACGCTGCGCTACCGGGCCGGAAAAGCCAGTCAGGCCCTGCCCGGCCTGCCGCTGTCCCATCTCGACCGCTGAAAAGGTGTAAACAATTTTATTGTTTTATATATCAGATGATTACGATTTTCAGGGATGGCGCCTGCCAGAAGGGTTCAAATTTTTGAACTTTTCTAAAAAGCTCTAATTAACAATATTTACAAACAGTTAAAAAATTTCCGCCCCGTCGTGGTTAATAATTTTGAATTTCACCGCTTCAGAATCACCCCGTTTCCCCGTTTCCTGAAAACCCGGAGTATGCCTGAAACAACAGATAACCGATTGAAATGACTTTTTATATCTGTTTGTTCCTTGCAAATGAATAAACATGGCATGCGCTTTGCTTTACCTAAGGCCAACCTAACCTAACTTTTTATAAGTTTTCCTCCTTAACGGTTATTCGCTCAGCGAATAACCGTTTTGCTTTTGGGGCCAGCCCGCGCGCGGCAAACGCCATCGATAGCATGTTGTCGCGTGTCGGAAAAGCTCGAGAGCCCCCCGCAGCGATCGATAAAACCCTTGCAGACGTCAACCACTTAAGCATATGCTTAATTTTTAAGCCGGCATTTCAGCATTCGCCGTAACCAAGGTCCAAACCAGGAGAGGCAGCCATGCAGGATCCCATCTTCGAGCCGATCGTCATCAATGGACTCACCGTGAAAAACCGCATCTACATGCCGGCCATGCATCTTGGAATGGCCGCCAATTTCGAGGTCACCGACCCCTTGGTGGATTTTTACGCCGAACGGGCGCGCGGCGGCGCCGGCCTGATCTGCGTCGGCTATGCCACGGTGGACGAGCTTTCCGGCAACACCACCAACATCGGGGCCCACTTGGACGACCACATCCCCGGATTGCGGCGGCTTGCGACGGCCATCAAAGAAAACGGGGCCTGCGCCGCCGTGCAGCTCAACCACGCCGGCCGCTACAATTTCTCCTTTTTTCTGGACGGCCGCCAACCGGTGGCGCCATCGGCCGTCGCCTCACGAATGACCAGGGAAACGCCGCAGGCTTTGACACTGGAGGAAATTCAGGACACCATCGAGGCCTTCGCCCGGGCGGCGGGGCGCGTCCAGGCGGCCGGTTACGATGCCGTGGAAATCCTCAGCGGTACCGGCTACCTGATCAGCGAATTTCTGTCGCCGCTTACCAACCACCGCGAGGATCGGTATGGGGGCGGCTTGGAGAACCGCATGCGCTTCGGCCTCGAGGTCATGCAGGCCATCCGGCGCACGGTCGGCGAAGGCTTTCCCCTCATCGTGCGCATGAACGGCAACGATTTCATGGCCGACGGACAGGACCGCCGGGAACTCCAGGTCTATGCCCGCGCGCTGCAGGAGCAGGCCGGCGTGGATGCCCTGAGCATCAACGTCGGTTGGCATGAAGCCCGGGTGCCGCAAATCACCACGGCCGTGCCCCGGGGGGCATTCGCTTATCTGGCGCGCGCCATCAAGGACCAGGTTTCGATCCCGGTGGTTTACGGCCACCGGGTCAACGATCCGGCTACGGCCCGGGACCTCATCCTGAACGAGATGTGCGACATGGTGGCCATGGGTCGCAGCCTGATTGCCGATCCCGAATTGCCTGAAAAAGCACGACGCCGGCGGGAGCAGGACATCGTGCATTGCGTGGCGTGTGCCCAGGGCTGCTTCGACAACCTGTTCAAGCTGAAAAGCGTGGAATGCCTCTGCAATCCCCGGGCCGGCCACGAAGGGGCGTGTCCCACGGGAGACAAGGCGGCGGCCCCCAAGACGGTCATGGTGATCGGCGGCGGCCCGGCCGGCATGCGCGCGGCGCTGACGGCGGCCGAACGCGGCCACACGGTGTGCCTCTACGAAGCGGCCGAGCGGCTCGGCGGCCAGCTTTTTCTGGCCGCCGCGCCTCCCGGGCGTCGAGAGTTTGCCGTGCTGGCCGAGGATCTGGCCCGCCAAGTGATGTCGAGCGCCATCGAGCTGCATCTCAACACAGCGGCGGATCTGGCCCTGGTCCGGGCCACCGCTCCCGACCATGTCATCCTGGCCACGGGGGCCGAACCCCTGACCCTGCCCATTCCGGGAATCGACGCCCCCCACGTTGTCCAGGCCTGGGACGTGCTGCGCGACCGGGTGCGCACCGGCCCTCGGGTGGTCGTTATCGGCGGCAGCGCGGTGGGGGTCGAAACCGCGCTGTTTCTGGCCGAAAAAGGCACCCTTTCCGGCGAAACCTTGAAATTTTTGCTGGTCAACCAGGCCGAGTCCTGTGAAGACCTCTACGAACTGGCGGTCAACGGCACCAAGGAGGTGACCCTGATCGAGATGATCGACCGCCTCGGGCAGGGCCTGGGCAAAACCACCCGCTGGACCCTCCTCCAGGACATGAAGCGCAGCAGGGTAAAGGCCATGACCGCCACCCGGGCCATCGAGATCACCCCCCGGGGGGTCGTGGTGGAAACCGCCCAGGGCGATCAACAGGAAATCCCGGCCGATACGGTGGTTCTGGGGGTGGGCTCCCGTTCCTATCATCCCCTTGCCGATGCACTGGCCGAATTGGATATGCCGTTCACGGCAGTTGGCGATGCCGACCAGGTGGCTACGGCCTTCGAGGCCATGCACAGCGGATTCAAGGCCGCTATGGCGGTTTAAAGGCCGGCAGGCATCGACGCACCGCCATTCGCGGGGGCCGGATACAGCCCTCGCATTGGGACGCGGCGCCGGGTTCGTGATCCAATCGGATGCAGCATCCCGAACGGGCGGGATCAGGGTTTGCGCAGGTACCGGATCAGGCCGCGCAGGCGGGCCAGGCGGTTGGCAAGACGGATTTTGAGCTGGTGGGTGGGGTTCTTTTCCCGGGCGGCAAGCGCCGGGCGGGCGTCAAAGCGCTTTTGCAGCGCCTGGGCAAATGCCTCGATCTTGTCCGGCAGGGGCCGGATGGCACGGGCCGATGCGAACAGGCCCAGGGCCGGGCGATCCAGCCCCCGGCGGGTCAGCGCCATGGCAACCCCGATCTGCAGGCCGAATGAACGGGCTTCAGGGAGTTGGTAGCGGGCCACGAGGTCGGCGACCGCCGCTTCGATCGTTTCCGGCGTATAAACGGCCGCGAGGCAGTCGGTGAGCCCTCCCACGTCGTCGGCCAGGGGCGGGTTCCGGCGCACGAGCTTGCCGTACTCCTCGATGGCGGCCTCGTAAAGCCCGATGCTGCCCAGGGCCGTTGCGCAGGTGCGGATATCGGAGGGGCTGTGGGCGGCGCCCCACCCTTCGCGCAGGATGCACAGCTCGCGTTCCGAAACCACACCGGAGAGGTCGACCTCCAGTTTCGCCAGTTCCTCTTCAAGGTTGCCGATTTTCTCCTGCAAAGACGCCGTCAGGCTGGGACCCAAGGCGCCGGCCTCGTCGAGCACCTGCCGGTAAAGCTGGCGGGCTTCCTCCAGCAGGCCGTGGGATCGGTAGAGTTCGGCCTCCCGGCGGGTGAAGGCAATGGTCAGTTTATTGGTCATGGGTCTGTGGAGGAGGTTGCCGATTTATGTGCCATACAACGGAGTAGCGCCCCGCGTCAATGGCCTTGCGGCCCAATTGCGCATAGTCTGGTGCCCATCCAGCGATGGTCGATTTTGCTTCCGGCAAGGCCGCAGCGATTCTGAAACGGATGGCGCCGCCGTATGCGCGACAGCGTTGCGCAGCTGGGCTACGGCGAGGATTTCAGAAGAACGAGAACGCCGTCCGGGGCCGAACGATGCCATTTATGGATGGGCACTTGTCTAGGGATGGCGGCGACGCTCCACCGGCAGCAAGACCCTGAAAAGCGCGCCGCCCCCGGCCGGTGTTTCAACCGCGATCCTGCCGCCATGGGCCTCGATATGACGACGGGCGATGGCCAATCCCAGCCCTGTTCCGCCGGTCGAAGCACCACGGCGCTTGGTCGTCACATAAGGCGCAAAGATCGCCTCCCGCAAGGCTTTCGCCACCCCCGGGCCACTGTCCTGGATGTCTAGGCGGACCGCCGGCTGTCCGTTGGACATGGCGTCCCCTGCCAGGCGAAGGTCGATGCGGCCGCCCCTCGGGGACGCCTCCATGGCATTGGACAACAGATTGCCGATGGCTTCCGCGATGGCATCCTGGTCCAGGAAAAGGGTGGGTAGGGCCGGATCGGCATGGAAGTGCAAGCGCAGCCGCCGCTGCTCGGCAAGGAGGGTTTTCCGTGCCAGGATATGCTGCAGCACGGCTTGCAGATCGACGAAAGCGCGCGGAAGGGGCTGTTGCGGTTGCCCATCGAGCATGGCGTTGACCAGGCCGTTGATCCGCAGGGATTCATCCCTGGCAGACGGGTAGAAGGTGGATCGAAATTGCGCCTCGCCCCACTTGGCGGGCAGCAGTTGCAGAAAGGTCGAAACGGTGGTCATGGCGTTTTTTAGCTCATGGGCCAAATGCGCAATGGGATCCACCCGGGACGGATCCAGGATATCTCCCGGTCGCTGGCCCTCCGGGGCTCGATCCTGCGCTGCCGGAGATGGGGCATGGCGACCAAGACAGGCATTTTCAAGGGCCAGAAAGAAGAGGGGCGCCAGCAGATCCAGGGTGCGCCGGGTGGCGATCGGAATTCCGCCGGCACGGCGCGTGCCGAGGAGCAGAATACCCAAAACCCGCTCTCGCGGTCCCAGGGGTAGCATGTAAATGCTTTCCGGCGTCGATTCCTTGTTGACCCGGCGACGGTCGTTCAGCGGCTCCTTGGGCTCCCGCGTCGCATAGCAAGCCCTGGCCGAAGCCGCCACTTGCGCCAGCCGCTCCGGCGAGGGCCAAGGGGGTGCCTGGGAACCCTCCT
>CAYMQN010000001.1:16170-63311 GCA_964392545.1 uncultured Desulfobacteraceae bacterium | reverse complement strand
CCTCGCCTCTTCATCCACCAGATGAACTGCGGCCGCCGCGATGGCCGGCAATCCCTTACACAGGGCGATGATGGTTTCGATTCGCGCGTCGAGGCTGCCGGTCATGAGAGGGGCCAGATCACCGGCATGGCGGATTGCCTCGGCGAGGGCCATGATCGTCGCATCCGGATTGCAATGGGGTTCAGAATCGTTCGCGGCCAATACCATCCCTCCTCTCAATAGCCGAAGGCCGCCGGCTTAGGGATACCGGCGTTTGGCAGCTGCTTTGGTGGCCATCCAGAAATGGTCGCTTTTTGTCACCTGGTCCCGCCGCACAGCGCTGGATGGCCCCTGCCCTGATTTTCCATATAGGACTCCCCCCTGATGATCAAGCCACAAGACCACCTTCCACGGTCCTTTGGGGCCATTGCGGTCGCCGCGGCCCTAAAGTGCACAGCAAATTGGGCAACACTGCCCAATTTGCTGTGCGTCGGAGCTCGTCGCCGCATTTGACGAAACACACGAAATGTGCTGCTATTGAGTAGCCGGTATTTTAAGTAATTTCAGAAGGAGAGGATAGAATGGAGCCGTCGCGCCATGACTCAGGGACACCGTTGCTCACTGCTGATCGTCGACGATGAAAAAGGGGTTCGCGAATCGCTTCAAATGGTCCTGCAGGACCAGTACGACATTCTGCTCGCTGCTACCGGGGCGGAGGCCCTGCGAATCTTCGAGTCACGTGCCGTCGATATCGTTCTCCTCGATATCATGCTGCCGGACATCGATGGCCGCCGCCTCATTCCCGAGCTAAAGGCCGTTGATCCCTGCGTTGAAATCATTATGGTCACGGCGTTGAAGGACCTGCGCTCGGGCATCGACGCCATGAAAAACGGCGCCCATGAGTACCTGGTGAAACCCTTCGATGTTGAAAACGTCAAGGCGGTGGTGTCGCGGGCCCTCCAAAAGAAACATCTGGAAAAAGAAGTTTTCCGCCTCAAGCGCGAAGTCGAGAGCCAACATTCCTTTGGCACCATGGTCGGGCACAATCTCGCAATGCGGGAAATTTTCCGCCTGATCGACACCGTTGCAGGTTCCGACGGCACCGTTCTCATCCAGGGCGAAAGCGGCACCGGCAAAGAACTCGTCGCGCGGGCCATCCACGAACAGAGCGCGCGGGGCCGCAAGCCCTTCGTGGTCATCAATTGCGGCGCCATACCGGCAACTCTCATGGAAAGCGAACTTTTCGGTCACCGCCGGGGAGCTTTCACAGGGGCCGCCTCGGACTGCCCCGGAAAACTGGAATTCGCCAACACGGGCACGGTTTTTCTGGACGACATCGATTCTTTGACCATCAAAATGCAGGCCAAGCTGCTGCGCGTCATTCAGCAGAAGGAATTCGAGCGCATCGGCACCCATCGGATCATCCGGGCGGACATTCGCATCATCGCCTCTTCCAACCAGGACCTTTTGCAGCTCGTCGCCCAAAACCGCTTCCGCGAAGATCTCTACTACCGCCTCAATGTCCTGCCCATCGTGTTGCCCCGGCTGCGCGACCGGCGGGATGACATACCCCTTCTGCTGGAGCATTTTTTGCGGGCCTATGCCGCGCGCCGAGGCGAAAAGCCAAAACAGCTCACACCGGCCGCCGTCAAGCAACTGACCGCCTACCATTGGCCCGGCAATGTCCGCGAACTCGAGAATCTGGTCGAACGCATCTGCACCATCAACCCGGAACGGACCATCCGCCTGGCCAATCTGCCCCCGCTGACCCCCATCGGCGGCGGCACCCAGAGCGAGCCGCTCTCCCTCAAGGAAGCGGTCCAGACCTTCGAAAAGCAATATATCCAAAGCGTCATGGAGGCCGCCAACGGCAACAAGACCGAAGCGGCGCGGCGCCTGGGGATTCATCGCAATACCCTGCTGTCCAAGACCAAGGAGCTGGGCCTCGTCCTGGACTAACACGGTTTTCACACAGTTTTTACGTGTGCCGTGCTACCCGATATCCTATTGTATTTTATACCTATTGAAGATCTATGCCTCCAAAAGAGGGCAATCAACACCGCGTTTGGGCAAAAAACGTGGCCCAGGACCGCGCGGATTCATCACATCAAGCCTCGAGGTGTTGCCGAGGGCCGGAATGCTGTTCGGCATCCCTCCACCATTGACAGGCGCGGCAAATCCGTTTAACAAGCCGTGGCTAAACGGCACCTTTCGCATCGGGCAGCGCCGTCCCTTCCTCCCGGTGCGTGTTGATTCACGGCCTGCCAACGTGCCATGGGCGCGGGCCGACAAACGACCGGGGGGAACGCCCGGGGGACCGGTTATGCGCGAAGAACAAGATCCCAGGCATGATTTCTGGCAGGAACACTCGCTGACGTTCCTGGAAATGGCCTTTCGCACCGATCGGCGTCGGCGCCCGTCGCAGCCTTCCGGCATCGGCCACAATGTGGGGGCCTGCGGGGACAGCATCACCATTTACGTGACCCTCGGCGATGGGCAGGTGCGGGACGTCGCCTTCGAGTTGAACGGCTGCCTGCACACGGCCGCCTGTGCCAATGCCGTTGCACAAATCGTCGAAGGCCACGACCTGGAAACGGTATGGCGGATCACCCCCGAGATGGTGGCGGATTATCTGCAGACCCTGCCCGCCGACCACTTCCACTGCGCGGAATTGGCCGTGGGCGCTTTCTACAAGGCCCTGACCGACTTCCAGCAGAAGGGCGGCAAAGTGTGGCAAACCGCTTACCGACGGCCGGCCTGAAGGGCGGCCGTCGTTCTTCACAGCCTGCCGCAAGACGCCCGCTGACCGGTCGACCGTCGACGGCGTCAACCCGCCCCCGGCTTTCGAATTCTTGAAGGAATTTCGGATCGCCTAAACTAACCCTTCGGGATCGCTCCAAATCTCCTTGACAGAAAATCGCATCTTGACTATAGAATTCTCTTTCAAAATCGGGCATTCTTTGTACGGCGTGCGCACACTGCAACCAACGGGACCAGAGGAGTACCCAAGCCGTTTTCGAGGGGGTGGCCCCTTGAAACCGAGCCATCCCTTCCGATGAGGCTTGAACGTCGAATAGCGAAATATAAAACGCAAATCGCCAATGACTGGTTTGCTATCCTGGCCGGCACCTATCCGCCCGACACCACCCGTTTCCTTAAAAGCAACCAAGACGCCTTCAGCAACCCGGTGGGCGGAACCTCCCGCAAAGCGCTTGCCGCTGTGTTGGATGCCCTCGTCGCGGATGCCGGCCCGGAAGACCTTGCCCATCATCTGGACCCCATTATCCGCATCCGCGCCGTCCAGACCATGTTCACCCCTTCGCAAGCCACCGCCTTTATCGTCGATCTTAAAAGCATCCTTCGCAAGACCCTCAAAAACGATCTGCAAGATACCGACATGCAAGCCCAATTGCGAACCTTCGAGCATCGCATCGACCATCTGTTGCTGATTGCCTTTGATATTTTCGTGCGCTGTCGTGAAAAAATTTACAGCATAAAGGCCACTGAAGAACAAAGCAAATTTTACCGCGCTTTCGCGCGGGCCGGCCTGGTCAGAGAAAATCCGGACGCCGAACCGGATTCCGGGGCCTCTTAATGTCATAACCTTTTAATTTTAATGGGGCTCCGGATCGGGAGGCGGTTCGGCCGCCGCCGGAGCCCAAAGTGAGGTAAAGGTCAATGAATGTTAAGTATTTGTATTCCTTATTAGCCGTCTTGGCGCTGGCGCTGATCGCCTGGGTCGGTACCGACGTCCTGGGGCTGCAGGTGCTCTTCGGCGTGATTCTGCCCTACATCGCGGTGGTCGTCTTTTTGGTCGGCTTTTTCCTGCGCATGATGGACTGGGCACGCTCCGCGGTGCCGTTCCGCATTCCCACCACGGCCGGCCAGGCCAAGTCCCTGTCATGGATCAAAACCAGCCCCCTCGACAGCCCGTTTACAACGCGCGGCGTCGTGGCCCGCATGTTTTTCGAAGTGGTGACCTTCCGCTCCCTCTTTCGCAACACCCGTATGCGCGCCAATCCGGACGGACGCATCATCTACGACATGGAGCTGTGGCTCTGGCTTTTTGCGCTGGCCTTCCATTATACGTTCCTGGTGGTCCTGCTGCGCCACGCCCGTTTTTTTCTGGAGCCGCTGCCACTGCCCTTCGAAATCCTCGAAAAGATCGACACCTTTATCCAAGTCGGCCACCCGATCATTTCCCTGTCGAGTTTCGCCCTGCTGGCCACCGTCCTCTTTTTGTTCCTGCGGCGGGTCTATTTGCCCAATATCCGCTTGATTTCGCTGGCCTCGGACTACTTCCCCCTGTTTCTGATCTTCGGCATCGTATTCAGCGGCATCCTGATGCGCTATTTCACCAAAGTCGATGTGACCCTTGCCAAGGAGTTGACCTACGGGCTGGTGTCTTTCAGCCTGCCATCCATGGCCAAGATGCAGGACATCGGCAGCATTTTTTACATTCATTTGTTCTTTGTCAGTGTGCTGCTGGTCTATTTCCCCTGGAGCAAGCTGATGCATATGGGCGGCATTTTTTTGAGTCCGACACGCAACCTGGCCAACAATTCCCGCGCGGTGCGTCACGTGAACCCGTGGAACTACCCTGTTAAGGTGCATACCTACCAAGAGTATGAGGACGATTTCAGGGAAAAAATGATCGAGGCTGGACTGCCCGTGGATAAAAAGGAGTAAAACAGAATGAGCGATCTTCCCAAAAGCGATGAGCTATTCTCGCACATCGATCATCGGCCGCCCAAGGGGAAAGACTGGATGGACATCCCGCTGGACATCCGCCCGGGCATGTACTGCTACTCGGCCAACCCCAAGAGCATGGAAACCCTGAGCGCGCCCAACGTGCGCAAATGGAACCCGCTGGAGGACGACTGGCAGCTGCCGGAAAACTGGCAGGAAATCATCCACAACGGCATCAAGGAACGTTTGGAAAAATTCCGGTCCTTCAAGGTTTTCATGGACATCTGCGTACGCTGCGGGGCCTGCGCCGACAAATGCCACTATTTCATCGGCACCGGCGACCCCAAGAACATGCCGGTGCTCCGGGCCGAGCTGCTGCGCTCGGTCTACCGCAACGACTTTACCAAGGCCGGTAAAATCCTGGGCCGCCTGGGCGGCGCCCGCCCGATGACCCTCGATGTGCTCAAGGAGTGGTGGTACTACTTCTTCCAGTGTTCGGAATGCCGGCGCTGCTCGGTCTTCTGCCCCTACGGCATCGACACGGCGGAAATCACCATCATGGGCCGGGAGCTGCTCAACCTGCTCGGCCTCAACATCGACTGGATCGCCACCCCGGTGTCCAACTGCTACATGACCGGCAACCATCTGGGCATCCAGCCCCACGCCTTCAAGGACATGCTGGATTTCTTCGTGGAGGACATCGAGGACATCACCGGCGTCAACTGTGAACCGAACTACAACAAAAAAGGCGCCGATATCCTCTTCATCACCCCGTCGGGGGACGTCTTCGCCGATCCGGGCACCTACACCTGCATGGGGTACCTGATTCTTTTCAAATATCTCAAGGAAAAATACGGACTGGACGTGACCTGGAGCACCTATGCTTCGGAAGGCGGCAATTTCGGTTTTTTCACCTCCCACGAGACCATGAAACGGCTCAACGCCAAGATGTACGCCGAAGCCAAGCGCCTGGGCGTCAAATGGATTCTGGGCGGCGAATGCGGCCACATGTGGCGGGTGATCCATCAGTACATGGACACCATGAACGGCCCGGCCGACCACCTGGAGGTGCCGGTCAATCCGATCACCGGCACGGTGTTTGAAAATGCGGCCTCCACCAAAATGGTTCACATCACCGAGTTTACCGCCGACTTGATCAAACATGGCAAGCTGGAGTTGGACCCCCGCCGCAACGACAATTTTAAAATCACCTTCCACGACTCCTGCAACCCTGCACGGGGCATGGGCCTGCTGGAAGAGCCGCGCTATGTCATCCAGAACGTGGCCAATCACTTCTATGAAATGCCGGCCAATACGATCCGCGAAAATACCTTCTGCTGCGGCAGTGGATCGGGCCTCAATGCCGGTGAAGACATGGAGCTGCGCATGTGCGGCGGCCTGCCGCGGGCCAACGCCGTGAAATACATGGCGGAAACATTCGACGTCAACATGCTGGCCTGCGTGTGCGCCATCGACCGTGCGGCGCTGCCGGACCTGATGAACTACTGGGAAACCGGCGCCGATGTCACCGGTGTTCACGAACTGGTGGGCAACGCATTGATCCTACCGGGCGAGAAGAAGCGCGAGACCGATCTGCGCGGGGAGCCCCTGCCGGGAATGGAGGAAGACGCTGATGAATGACAAGGGTAAAATCATAGCGGGCATCGTTATCTTTTTCATCGTGGTGACGTTTCCGTTCTGGTACAACATCTTCCTGGAAAAGGCGCCGGCCCCCGAGCTGGTGCTCACGCCCAAAGCCAAAGCCGCCGAAAAATGCGTCCGGGAAACCGATTTCATGACGGCCAACCATATGCAGCTCCTGGATGAATGGCGGGATACGGTGGTGCGCAACGCCGAGCGCATCTACGTCAATGCCGAGGGCAAGGAATTCAACATGAGCCTGTCCAACACCTGCCTGGACTGCCATTCCAACAAAACCGAATTCTGCGACCGCTGTCACGACTATGTATCTATAGAACCTTACTGCTGGGATTGCCATATCGAAAACCCCAAGGAGAGCAACTGATGGAAGACAGCAGAAGACACTTTCTGAAAATCGCCGGCATCGCCGCCTTGGGAATGGGAACCCTCCCGGCGATGAACGCGGTGGCCGCCTCCGACGGCCACGGCGCGGAGCCGCAGATGCGCAAGGGCGACGAGGCCCTTACGGCAACCCAATGGGCGATGGTCATCGACACCACCAAGCTGAACCACGAGATCGTGGAGCGCATGGTTCACGCCTGCCACTCGATCCACAACGTCCCGAACATCACGCCCGAAAAGGTCGGCCAAGAAGTCGCCACCCGGCACGAGGTCAAATGGCTTTGGGAGACCCACTTCCACAATGCCTTTCCGGGGCTGGGGGCCGAGTACCTGGCCGAAGATGTGGAGGAACGCCCCTTTCTGGTGCTCTGCAACCACTGCGAGGACCCCCCCTGCGTCCAGGCCTGCCCTACCCAGGCGACCTTCAAGCGGCCCGACGGCATCGTGCTCATGGATTTCCACCGCTGCATCGGCTGCCGCTTCTGCATGGCGGCCTGCCCCTTCGGCGCCCGCAGCTTCAACCTGCGGGATCCCCGGCCCTTCATCGAAGAAACCAATTTGGAATTCCCCACCCGCAGCAAGGGGGTCGTGGAAAAATGCAACTTCTGCGCGGAACGCCTGGCCGTGGGCCAGATGCCGGCCTGCGTGGAAGTCTCCGAAGGGGCCGCGGTCTTCGGCGACCTGGCGGACCCCGACTCCCCGGTGCGCGAAGTGTTGAGGGAACACTACACCATTCGCCGCAAGGTCGAGCTGGGAACCAGCCCTGCGGTCTACTACATCATATGAGGTGGCTATGCTTGAATATGCGATAAAAGGCGACAAGAAGTACTACGGATGGATCCTCGTCCTGCTCGGTCTGATCGGTGTGGGCTTCGGATTTTATCTGTGGCAGCTCAAGTTCGGCCTGGGCATCACCGGCCTCAGCCGCGACGTTTCCTGGGGCTTCTACATCGCCCAGCTCACCTACATGGTAGGTGTGGCCGCCGGCGGGGTCATGGTGGTCCTGCCCTACTACCTGCACGATTATAAGGCCTTCGGCCGGATCACCATCCTGGGCGAATTCCTGGCCATCGCCGCGCTGATCGTGTGCATGCTGAGCGTCGTGGTCGACCTGGGGCAGCCCATGCGGGTCCTGAATGTGATTCTGCACCCCTCGCCCCGCTCGATGCTCTTCTATGACATGATCGTTCTCAACGGCTATCTGCTGCTCAACCTGATCATCGGGTGGAACGTGCTGCAGGCCGAACGCAACGGCACGCACTACCCCATGTGGGTCAAGCCCCTGATTTATCTCTCCATTCCCTTCGCCATCAGCATCCACACCGTGACGGCGTTTCTCTACTGCGGCCTGCCCGGACGCCACTTCTGGCTGACCGCCATCCTGGCGCCGCGCTTTCTGGCCTCGGCCTTTGCCGCCGGGCCGGCCCTCCTGATCCTGCTGAGCCTCATCATTCGCCGGGTATCCAATTTCGATCCCGGTCGGGAGCAGATCCAGACCCTGGCCAAGATCGCCACCTATGCCTTGATCGCCAATCTGTTCTTCTTCGGCTGCGAGCTCTTCGTGGCCTTCTACAGCGGCATTCCGGGGCATATGGACCACATCAAGTACCTTTTTGTCGGCCTCTATGGGAAAGGTGTGCTGGTGCCCTGGATGTGGACCTCCATGGGGTTGATGGTGCTGGCCCTGATCCTCTTGATTCCGCCGATCACACGGCACAATGAAGGGGTTTTGGCCGTGGCCTGTATCATGCTCTTCGTGGGCGCCTGGATCGACAAGGGGCTCGGGCTGATCTCGGCGGGCTTCGTGCCCAATCCGCTGCACGAGGTCAACGAATACATGCCCACCTTTCCGGAGGTGATGATCACCATCGGCGTTTACGCCGTCGGGGCCCTGATCCTCACCGTGCTGTACAAAATGACCATCGGGGTGAAGGAGGAGGTGCGCGCCTGACCCTTAGCCGGTATCCGCCTTGATTGCATTGCAGAGGCGCCCGCCCGGGATGGGGCGGGCGCCTTTTTGCTGGCATTTCCGGATCAGGGCATCTGTAAACGGTGGGCGCCCGTATAGACCCACAGCCCCTGCTCCGGATGCCGGGTGGCCAGGGTCATGTTGAGACGCTCGGCCAGGTTCACAGCCAGGGCCGTGGGGCGCGACACGGCCACGATAACGGGAATGCGGGCGCTGGCCGCCTTCTGGACCAGTTCGTAGCTGATGCGTGACGACAGAGCGACCATGGCCGCCCGGGACAGACGGTTGTCGAGAAACAGCCGGCCGATGGCTTTGTCCAGGGCGTTGTGGCGCCCCACGTCCTCGGCCACCGCCAGCAAACGGCCCTCACGATCGCAGACGAGGGCGGCGTGGGCGGCCCGGGTCTGTTCACGCAAAGGCTGGTGGTGGTGAAGATCCGCCAGCACCGACCTTGCCGTGGTGATCGGCAGCGGCGGGGCCTCCGCCAGGGGTTGGATCTCGACGCACAAATCCTGGATCAGCTCTTTGCCGCACAGCCCGCAGCCGGTCTGGCTGATATGGGCCCGCCGGTCACCCCGTCGCGTCAGCCGACGGGCACAGCCCTCGGCCAGGGTCACCGTGACGGTGTTGGTGTCGGCCCCGTCACAGAAGGCCAACTGGAGGATATCCGAAGGCTCCCGAACCAGGCCTTCGGCCAGGCACAAACCGGCGGCATGGGCCTTTTCCTCCCCCGGCGTGCGCAGGACGACCACATAGGGCCGCCCCTGCACGCGGATGGAAAGCGGCTCTTCGGCAATCAGGTCCAACTGTTCGCTGTCGGCGTTGTCCGACAATCCCCTCCAGGACAGCACTTGGGTGGCACTCGTACGCTGCATAGGGCCTTCCTTTTATCGCACGCCACCAATCCGGCATGGATGATCGCTTATCGAACGCGTGGGTTTTAGGCTGCCGTCGCTGGCTTGTCAACGTGAAGTTTTCTGCCGGCCTCCTCCCGGACTGGGGCGGTCGGATGCCGCAGCGGCACTTTTTGCTTGACAACCTATTCGAATCAAGTAATATTCCCTGATTTTGAAGTAGCCAATGCGTTCCCTGTCATGCCGTCGCGCGGGAAGGGAACTCTGGCGTTTGAAAGAACCCGCTGAAAAGGGTTCCCATGCTCAAAGGAGGCCTTGCATGTACGCTGTGGTCAAGTCAGGCGGAAAACAATATAAAGTCCAGGAAGGTGAAACCTTGCGGGTGGAAAAGCTCCCCGGCGAGGTCGGCGCCGAGATCACCTTTGACGACGTGCTGTTGTTTTCCAACGGAGAAAACGTACAGGTCGGCACGCCCCGGCTTGACAACGTTACGGTCAAAGGAACGGTCGTCGAGCAGGGACAGGCCCGCAAAATCATCGTCTTCAAATACAAACGCCGCAAACGGTACCGCCGCAAGCAAGGCCATCGTCAGCAGTATACCGCTGTCAAGGTCGATAGCATCGCCACCCATTAAACCGGCGACACCGATTCCGGCGTTCAAGGAGTTTTCGTCATGGCACATAAAAAAGCAGGTGGTAGTTCCAAAAACGGCCGCGACAGCAATGCCCAGCGCCGCGGCATCAAGCGCTACGGGGGCGAAAAGGTCCGGGCCGGCAACATTCTGGTCCGTCAGCTGGGAACCAGGATTCATCCCGGCAGCAACGTCGGCATGGGAAAGGATTATACCCTTTTTGCCAAGGTCGACGGGGTCGTGGCTTACGAACGTCTGGGACGCAGCCGAAAAAAAGTCAGCGTTTATGACGCGTGAAATTCATCGATGAAGCCACGATTACCGTTCAGTCCGGGAACGGTGGCCGGGGATGCGTGAGCTTCCGGCGGGAGAAATTCATCCCCCGGGGGGGGCCGGATGGCGGCGATGGGGGCAAGGGCGGCGATGTCGTCCTGGTGACGACCCATCGCAAGCGAACCCTCAGACAATTTCAGTACAAACGGCAGTTCAAGGCCGCCAACGGCGGGTACGGCCAGGGCGCCCGTAAAACCGGCCGCAACGGCGCCGACCTGGTCATCGAAATCCCTCCCGGCACGCTCATTCTGAATGCGGAAGACGGAACCCTCATCAAAGACATGAACCAGGCCGAGGAGCGATTCGTGCTGGCCCGCGGCGGACGCGGCGGACTCGGCAACACGCGGTTCAAGTCATCCACCAACCGCGCACCGCGGTACGCCCAACCGGGCGAAGCCGGCACCGCCCTTGCGGTCAAGCTGGAGCTCAAATTGCTGGCCGATGCCGGCATCGTAGGATTGCCGAATGCCGGCAAATCATCCCTGGTGGCCGCCATCTCGGCCGCCCGCCCCGAAGCGGCCGCATACCCCTTCACCACCTTGAATCCTCACCTGGGCGTTGTCCATACCGACTGGGCCGAACCGTTTGTGGTGGCCGATATCCCCGGGTTGATCGACGGTGCGCACCAGGGCGCGGGGTTGGGCCATCGGTTTTTGAAACACGTCGAGCGGACGCGGGTTCTGGTCCATTTGATCGACGCCGACGGTATCGACCTGGAACAGCCCCTGGCCGCGTGGGAGACGATCAATCGCGAATTGACCCTCTACAATCCGGCACTGGCCCAGAAACCGCAACTGGTCGTGCTCAACAAGATGGACCTCGACGGCACCGAGGCCAAGGCCGTGCGCTTTCGCGCGGCCCTGCCGGACCGTGACATTCTATGCATTTCCGCCCGGCAGGGAACCGGCCTTGGGGAACTGACATCCAAAATCGCCCATCTGCTCGATGGTGAGTGAATCTGTGAACCCTCGCGATCATTTTCAACGGGTCCGCCGCGTGGTGGTCAAGATCGGCAGCAATGTCCTCACCCGTGACCAAGGTCTGAACCTTCCGGTCATCGCAACCATCAGTCATGAAATCTGCCGCTTGATGACGTGCGGGCGCGAAGTCATTCTGGTGTCTTCGGGCGCCATGGCCGCCGGCATGCGCAAACTTGCGCTGGCCCGGCGCCCTGAAGCGATACCGGCCCGCCAGGCCGTCGCGGCGGTCGGCCAGGCCGGTTTGATTCAGGCCTATGAAAAGGCCTTTGCCCGGGACAAGACGCAAGTGGCCCAGATGCTTCTCACAGCCGAAGATATGACCAACCGCAAGCGCTATCTGAATGCCCGCAATACCTTGAACACGCTTCTGGGATGGGGGGTCGTGCCCATCATCAACGAGAATGACACCGTGATGGTGGATGAAATCAAATTCGGGGACAATGACAACCTGGCCGCCGTGATTGCCCTGCTCATGGATTCGGATCTGTTGATCAATCTGACCGACATCGACGGGCTCTACGACAAGGATCCGCGGGTTCATCGGGAGGCGCGGTTGCTGTCCCAAATCGAGATCATCGGCAAATCCATCGAGCGCTATGCCAGCGACATCCCCGGCACGCTCGGCACCGGCGGCATGCTGACCAAGATCAAGGCCGCCCGCAAGGTGACCACCGCCGGCATCCCCATGGTGATTGCCAACGGATCCCGGCCCGACATCCTGCGCCGGCTTTTCAGCGGCGATCCTTTGGGAACCTTTTTTGTGCCCCGCCAGGAGCGGCTCTCCAGCCGCAAATGCTGGCTGGCCTTTTCGCTCAAGCCCAAAGGGGCGCTCGTCGTCGATGACGGCGCCAGCAACGCGATCCGGGGGCGGGGCAAGAGTCTGCTGCCCAGCGGCATCGTTCGCGTTATCGGGGAATTCAGCGTGGGGGATCCCGTCCAGTTCGTCAACGCCGACGGCACCATTCTGGGCAACGGGCTGGTCAACTATTCCGCCGGCGATATCCGCAAAATCAAAGGGCTGAAAACCGGTCAGATCGCCGCCTGCCTGGGAGAAAAACCTTACGACGAAGTCATTCACAGGGACAACCTGGTCCTGACCGAAGGTGCCGTCAACTAGCGCGGCATCCTCGAGGCGGCCGGGGACGACACGGATGGCATCGTCGGGAAAGTCCATGGGCCTCATGACCCGCAAAATCGCCATTTTCGGAGGCACCTTCAACCCGATCCACCAGGCCCACCTGCGTGCCGCGGTGGAAATCCGCGAGGGGTTCGGCCTCGACGCAGTTTATCTGATCCCTTCGGCGTCCCCCCCGCACAAAGCGCGCGCCGACCTCGCTCCCGCAGCCGACCGCATGGCCATGGTTCAAGCGGCCATAGCGGGTCATGGGGGGCTACGGGCCTCGGATATCGAGCTCAAGCGTCAAGGACCGTCGTATACCATCGACACGGTGTGCGCCTTCCGCCGCCATCTACCGCAAACGGCCTGGCTTTACCTGATCATGGGCCTTGACGCCTTTCTGGAAATCGAAACCTGGAAATCCTACGAGGATTTGCTGCATATCGTGCCTTTGATCGTGATCAACCGACCCGACGACCAGGGGCGCGTGCAGCCGTCCCTGAATCATGCCGTCTCGGAATTGCTCAACCAGGGGGGCTTGCAAGGCTATACCTGCTCCTTGGACACGCCCTGCTTCACCCATTGTGAAAAGCAGCCCATTTTCACCTTCAAGGTCACCCCCATGTCCATTTCCGCGACCCATATCCGTGACCAGCTGCGTCAGCGCCACGCCATCGATTTCCTCGTGCCCGACGCGGTTCGCAACTACATCGATGCCAAAGGACTCTACCAATGATCGATCCCAGCGATCCGGATCTGGATCTTTTCATCAAGGCCGTGCTGGGGCGCAAGGCCCTCGACGTGGTCATGCTGGATGTCAGTGGCCTGACGTCCCTGGCCGACACCTTCATCATCTGCAGCGGCCGCTCCAACCGCCAGGTGACCGCCATCGGCGAGCATATTCGAACCGAAATCAAAAAGGCGGGTATCGCCCCCCTCAGCGTGGAGGGATTGAAGGAAGGCCACTGGGTTTTGATGGATTACGGCAGTGTGGTCCTCCATGTCTTCTATGACCCCGTGCGCCGTTTCTACGATCTGGAGGGCCTCTGGGCCGATGCGCCGCGGATCAGCACGCCGACGCTGGAGGATTGGCAGCGCCGGCAGGCGGCGCCGGACCCCTCCTGACCGGGGGTGGATCACCCACGGGAGGCAGGGACGGTAACACCGCAGGCCCGCCTGCAGCGTCGTTGCGCCAAAACCCGCCAATCCCATCCAAGGAACAGTCCCATGACGGATTCAGACAGCGTGCCCACCTTGACCGATTATCTCACCGGCCGGACCATCCCCGACGTCGGCGCGGAAAGTCATCGCCAGGCGGTGATCCGCTTTCTCGTGGAAAAAAAAGGTTATGAACGGGAATCACTCTGGATGGATGCTCCCCTTCGCACGGAGATCGCCGGCCAGCCCTACTGCGCCCGCATCGATCTGATCGTCAAGGCCGGCGCCCCCCCCAGAGCCCTGATGGCCTTCAAGTGCTGCGCCGGTTCGCTGGGATCCCGGGAGCGTGAAATACTGGCGGCAGCCCGCATTTTTGCGGAAACCCCGATCCCCCTGGCGGTGGTTTCAGACGGCCGCACGGCAATCCTTCTGGATACCGCCAGCGGCAAGCCCCGTGCCCGGGGGCTGGAGAACCTGCCTTCGGCGCAGGAGGCATCCGGCCTCGCCGCCGCCCTGAATCCGGCACCCTATCCCGAAGACCGCCTGGAGCGCGAAAAACGCATCTTCCGCACCTACGACCAGGACAATGTCAACATCATCCGGCCGGGTGACAAAGATTAAAAAAAAGCCGGCGCGGAGCACTATCATTCTCCGCGTCGGCTCTGATCGATCCGTGTTCATCCAGAATCGCCCGGTTTTGGATGAAGCTTATACGCCGGCGACCTCCTTGCCGCAGTGCTTGCAGACCTTGGCCCGCTGTTTGATGATTTCCGCACAGAAGGGGCATTCCCGGGTAAAAAACCGCGCATGGATTTTGCCGACGCTCGCATCGACCTTTTCCTGGATGGGCTCGTTGCCCACCTTGAGGCTGCGCAGGGGTTCGATGACTTCCAGTTCCCCGATGTCCCCCAACATTTCGGCCGCCTTCATCCGCACACGGGGTGGCTCGCCGGGGTCGAGCAGAAGCCTCAAAATGGTCGGCCCGTCTTTGTCCACATAGCAGGTCGCGAGAATATTGAACCCTTTTTTGGTGGCCGCCTTGATGGCCTCCTGCTGGGCCAGCACCTGATCGTCGATCACCTGGCCCGTGCCGCCCATGGGACTGAAGACCGGCATGAACTCGAATACGGTGGTCCCCGGATAGTTCATACAGCGATACGAAGCGCGATGCGCGTAGGTCTCCTCCATATGTTCCCAGCCGTTCACGTAGGACGGGCATTCGTCGTTGAAACAGACGAACAGAAACGGTTCGCCCCATCCCAGGCCGTCGCCGACATTGACCATGGGCACTTCCCACAGGGACATTTCAACGCCGCAGTGGGGACACTTGGGTTTTTCCAATGCCATCACGCGCTCAAGCACTTGATCGCGGGTTTCAAAAGCCATTCGATACGCCTCCAGTTAAAATGTATAGGTCGTGGTTGAAAGAAAATTGCCTGTAAAGCGCTTAAAACAGACAACAAATTAACGCCGAATCCCTCGATGTCAAACGGATTGCGGGCGAAATCATGGGCGCCGCCGAGCCGTCTTGATCCTGGATCGGCGATATATTATGGTGGTTTTATTCGACAACCGGCGGTCGGCCTTTAAACGAGGAGAAGAAGATTGGAAAAGGACTACGTTGCCATTGAAGAACTCAAGGCGTTCGCTCTCGATTTTATTCAAAAAGCCGGCGAAGAGGCCCTGGAATTTTACGGCCGCGGCGCCCCCCAGGTCAAATTCGACGAAAGCCTCATCACCAAGGTCGAACTTCACTTGAACGCGCTTTTCCAAGATGCCCTCCGGGCCCGATTCCCCGACCATCACAGCTTCGACGGCCAGGGCTCGGAGGACAACACGGCCTACACCCACGAGGCCAAACGCTATGTCTGGATTTTCGATCCGCTGGACGGGATGTCCAACTTCATGGCCGGCATTCCGGTATGGGGCCTGTCCATCGCCTTGATGGACAACAAGTGGCCCGTGTTCGGCGCATTCTACATGCCCGCCACCGGCGATCTGTTTCATGCCGTCGCCGGGCAGGAGGCCTTCCGCGGAACCCGGACGATTCACGTATCGCGCCAGGACAGCATCAGCGACGAAAGCGTGCTGCTCACCTTTTCGCGCTTTCACCAGTATTACCAGAACGGCTTTCCGGGCAAGCAGCTCAACCTGGGGTGCACCTCCGCCCATATCTGCTACGTGGCCATGGGCGGCGCGGAGGCGGCCCTGATTGCCAACGAATCCTACCGCAATCTGGCCGCTGTGCGGGTTGTCATGGAGGCGGCGGGGGGGCATTTCATGCGCCTGGACGGCACCAAATTCCCCATCGCCGAATACCTCGAGGGACAGACCGCCGATCTCCACCTGCTGGCGCTGCCCACCGCCCTTTTCGCTCAGGTCAACCGCTGCCTGAAGAAAACCTTCTGACCCCGACGGCGGGCTGCCGCGGATGCCTCAGGGCACGCCCCGGCAGCCTTTTTCCAGCGCCTCGGAGAGCATTTCGTTTAAAAAGCGGCGCAGCTCGCCGGGACCGAAGGCCGCTGCCACGCGCTCGGTGCGCATGGTCACCGGACGCCGATGGACGACCCCCTCGCGGACCTTTCCGACATACACCACGATATCCACCTCCAGGACCATGCGGGTATGCATGAGCCGCTTCTCGGCCTCACACCGCAGCCGCTCGATTGCGCCGCCGATAAAGACATCGAAGGCATCCGTCAGCGCGAGCATCTGGTCCGGTGTATAGTCCCAGCCGTTCAACACCCCCGGCGTGCCGCCCTTCCGGCGGATGAGATCGGCCGCCATGCGGCTCACCGCTGCAGCCACATCGTCCGGGCTGGAGACATAGCGCTCCCACTCGCCGCGCCCCAGGCTGCGATAGCCGATCAAAAAACGGTCGTCCCGGCCGCGTTGATCCTCAAAGGACTGAATGCCGACGGCCACCGGGGCATCCGTCGCGGCCCGCGCCGGTCCGGTATAGGTCAACGCCACCGGATGGGTGATGGGTGAGGCGCAGGCGCTCAGCAGCACCGCCAGCGCCAGTGATACCGTCAACCACAAGGTTTGCTGTCGTTTTCGCATCGATACGACCCCCTTTTCACAATCGCCGGCTGCGGGTCATCGTCCCGTGGCCGGATCGGTTCTCCGCCCGCCTGGCAGGCCAGCTTAGGCCTTTCCGCATTCGCACGCAACCCCTCCGGCCCCGACACGCCGTCAAAAACGGATAGCGGCGCCAGGGGCTCCAGATGGTCGACCGTCAGGGTCGTCGCCCCCCAGTCCGTTTCCACGCGGCCCGCCAGGAGATAGGGCCGGCCCCCGTCCAGGAGGTGGCAGAAGCGCCGATAAACCGCCGGGAAAAACGTGGTTTCGATCAGGCCGGTTTCGTCCTCGAAGGTCAGAAACTCCATGGGATCGCCCTGTTTGGTGTGGACCACCTTGCCGGTCACGAGCCAGCCCGCAAACCGCACCCGGCGACCCGTCCGGCGCTCCAGATCGCGCGCCTTGACCGTTTTGCGGGATCGCCGCAGGGCGTCGTACAAGGTGATCGGGTGGCGATCGCACAAAAAGCCCAGGACGGCAAATTCGCGCCGCAGACGATCGAGGGGGTCTTCCGCAGGCAGACACGGCGGGGTGTCCTCCGCCGCCCGATCTTCAAAAAGGGTCGCGGGCGGGCGGCCGCGCGGACCGTGCCGCTGCCAGGCGGCCAGCGTCCACAACAACCCCGTCCGCCCCCCCCGCGGGGCCAGTGCATCCAGGGCTCCGCCGTGAATCAGGGCGCGGGCCTCCCCGTCGTCCGGGCGCACCCGGCTCAAAAAGTCCATGCCGTTGCGGAAAGGCCGATGCCCCCGGGCCGTTAACAAACGTTCGGCGGTGGCGGCGCTCAAGCTTTTGACGGCCTGCAGACCCACCCGCAGCGCGCGATGACGGCCGGTCCAGCACCACCGGCTGCGGGTGACGTTCGGCGGCAGGATCTCCAGGCCCAGGCGCCGCGCTTCGGACACATAGGCAAAGGTGGTGTAATAGCCGCCCTGGTTGCTGATCACGGCCGCCATGAATTCAGCCGGGTGATGGACCTTCAGATAAGCGGCCTGGAACGAGACCCGGGCGTAGGAAGCGCTGTGGGGCTTGCAGAAGGAATAGCCGCTGAAGCTCATCATCATCTCCCATACCGCCGTGATGGTCGCCTCGGCGATGCCGCGGCCCCGGGCACCGTCGAAGAAACGCCGGCGAAAGTCTCGCAGGTGGTATTCACGATCCTTTTTGGACATCACCTTGCGCAGACGGTCCGCCTCGGCATGGGTGAACCCCGCCAGCGCCACCGCCGCCCGGGAAACGTCCTCCTGGTAGACCATGATGCCGAAGGTCTCGCTCAGCACATCGGCCAGGAGCGGGTGAATCGGATCCCAGCGCCCGCCGTGCAGCCGGCGGATGTATGCCTGGATGAACGCGTTGGCGGCGGGGCGAATGATGCTGCTGTGAATCACGAGATGGTCGAAGTCCCCCACCCCGGTCTTTTGCTGAAGCTGCCGCATGGCCGGACTCTCAATGTAGAAACAGCCCATGGTCCGTCCCTGGGCCACGGCTTCCTGGGTGGCGCAATCGTCCTCCGGCTCCCAACGCGCCTCGTCGATCCCGCCGCCGGCGGCCCGCACCTCGGCCAGGGCATCCCGGATCACCCCCAGGCTGCGATTGCCCAGAAGGTCGATCTTCACCAGACCGGCGTCCTCCACGGCATCCTTTTCCCACTGGATGATGGGCACGCCCTTGGCCGCCCGCTGCACCGGCACATAGTGCGCCACGGGTTCGGGGGTGATCACGACGCCGCCCGCATGCACCGACAGATGGCGCGGGCGGCCCACAATTTCCGCGGCAAGGGCCAGAATCTCGGGCCAGGGCTCCGGAAAGTCGAGGGCGCGGGCCTCCGGGCGCCCGCGCACCGCGGTCAGCAACCCCTCCGACGGCGCCTCCATGCGCCAGTACCAGGGCAGACGGCGGGTCACACGGCCGATCTCCCCTTCGGTCAGGCCGTACACCCGGGCCGTTTCCCGCACCGCCATGCGGGGCTGAAAGCGGATATGGTTGCATACCATGGCGGCGTGGTCGCCATAGGTGGCCAGGACGGTCCGCTGGACCGCGTCCCGTTCGTCCCAGGCAAAATCCACGTCGATGTCGGGCGCGTCCCGGCGGCCGGGATTGAGAAAGCGTTCGAAATACAGGTTGTGCTTGAGCGGGCACACATTGGTGATGTTCAGGCAGTAGGCCACCAGGGAGGCCGCCCCCGATCCGCGGCCGCAGGTCCGGGAACGCGGGCGTACGATGTCGCGCACCACGAGAAAATAGGCCGCAAACCCCATCTCCGTGATCACCCCCAGCTCGTGTTCCAGCCGCTCCACAACGGCTTCCGGCAGGTCCCGGCCGTAGCGCCGGCGGGCACCGCCATAGGCGGCGCGGCGCAGCTCCGCGGCGGGATCGCCCGCCGGCCAGGGGGGCATCACCAGACCGAAGGCCGGCCCGCCGAAGGTCAGCGCATCGGCCAGGGCTTCGGTGGCCGCCAACGCCTCGGGGCAGACGGCAAACCGCTGCCGGTAAACCTCGGGCGGCGCCAACCAGGCCTCGGGCGGCGCGACCTGGGCCGCCGGGAGGCGCGCCAGCGATGTCTTGCCGTCGATGGCCCGCAGGAGGCGATGCACCCGGTGCTCGGCGGGGTCCACAAAAAAGCTGCCCGGCGTGGCCACCACCGGAAGGCCCCGCCGTTCAGCGGCGCGCCGCAAGGGATGCCGGGCCGCCAGTGGCCATCGGGGCATGGCGGCCGCCACCCGCACACCGGCTGCATGCCAGGCGGTCAGCAGGTCCGGCGCCCCGGTGAGCACCACCAGGCCCTCGGCCCGTTGCGGCAGGGCCGTCCGCAACACAAAGTCCGCCGCCATGTGCCGGGCGGTCAGCAGACGGCAAAGATTGGCATAGCCGGCCATGTCGGCCACCAGACAGACCGCCCGGTCCCGGCCGCCGGGATCGGTCACCTCGACCCCCACGATGGGCGTCAGGCCCTCACGCCGGCAGGCCGCCAGAAACGGCCACAGTCCGTAGAGGTTGTCCGTATCCGTGAGCGCCAGGCGCGTGTAGCCCATGCGCCGCGCCGCCCGCACGAGCCGCCCCACCGAAGCGGTGCCCCACATGAGGGAATAATGGGAACGAACGGTCAAGGGAACCATACTTGCGGGAGAACCTCTTTAAAGCAATGCGGTTTCATGATGGCATGCCAACCGGGAAAAATGCCAACGTCACCGACGGCTTCGTAAAAGGCCCAAGATACGGCGTGCAAGGCCCGACCGGCGTGAGGCATACGCCAGTACGCCGCAGCGACGAGGGGTACCGCAATCGCGGGGGCCGAAGGCCGCACAACGCCGATATTGGGCCTTTTACGAAGCCGTCGTGCGGCCGACTTTGATGGCCTCCCCTCCGAAACGCTCCCGAATACCGTCCAACGCCGCCATCAGTCGCGCCGACCGCTCGCCGTGCACGGCGTCGGCCGGGAAGAGCTCCCGCTGGGCCGGCGGAAAAACCAGGCCGTCGCAGACCAGCCGCAGATGGCGGATGCGCACCCGCCGCCGCCAGGCCTGATGCAACGCGGCGCAGCCCTGTTGGAACAGGATCCCGTCATTGGCCGCGGCCGGGCGGACCGCGCGCCGGCGGACACAACGACGGCCGTCTGAAAAATCCAACAGCACGGCCACCCGTCGGGCCGCCAGACACCGTTGCCGCAAACACCGTCCCGCCGCTTCCACTAGGGCGTAGAGGGCGCCTTCAACGACCGGGACGGCCTGAACGCCTTCCTCGAAGGCATGGTCCCGGATCAACCGGGGCGGACGCTGATCCACCGGACGCACCGGCGAACGGTCGATGCCCTGCACGGTCTCGTAGAGGTCCAAAGCCCGGCGGCCAAAGGGTACCTGTAACGCGTGGAGCCCCAGCGCCGCCACCTGGCCGGCCCGCCGGAAGTTGAAATCGGCCAGGCGCAGCAGGTCTTGGCTTTCAATGCCGGGGACCAGATGCAGGGGCACGGAGGCCAGAAAGCGGCGTTCCTCTCCGGCCGGAACAATGGATTCGCCGTCGGGCTTCACCAGGCGGGTGGCGACCTTGGCCACAAGTTTGTTGGGCGCCACCGCCCACGCCGGCTTCAGGCCCAGCTCGCGGCGGGCCTGCCGGCGCAGACGCCAGGCCACGTCCGGTGGCGGACCGAAAAGGCGGACCGTGCCGGTGACGTCCAGAAAAAGGTGGCCGTCCGACGCGCCCGGTTCGATGAGGGGGGAATAGGGCAGGGCCTGCCGGATCAAGGTCTGCATGGCCTGTTCGTAGCGCGCCGGATGGGGCGGCAGAATGCGCGCGTCCGCACACAGCCGGCGCGCCCGGCGCAGGGGCATGCCCTTGCGCACGCCGGCCTGGTAGGCCTCCTCGCTCATGTCGTAGACCATCGCCCGGGAAACCCCTTGCGGGGCGACGATCACCGGACGGTCCGCCAGGCGCCGATCCAGGGCCCGCTCCACGGCCACGGCGAAATCGGCCACATTCAGATGGATGACGTGTCGCTCCACGACGGCTTCTCCGCCAGACCCCGGGCGGCCGGGCATTGGCCGGGACCTGGGTCCGCACATGCTTGTTGAGAAACACCAGGCCGCGGCGGGATCCTGTTGCGATTCATCCTCGTTGTGGCGATCCCCAACAGCCGGCCCCTCCGATCAGCGGATCGCTTCCGGGCCCCGTTGCAGCCCGATCACCTTGCCTTGGACCAGCACGTCGGCGAAATCATAGCGCAAAACCGGATAGGCAGGGTTTTCCGGGCGCAGCTCGATATGATCCGCGCGCAGGAAAAACCGTTTGACGGTGGCTTCTTCCTGTTCGATCAGGGCCACCACGATTTCACCGTTGCGGGCATATTGGCGGGGTTCGCAGATGGCCAGGTCGCCGTCCAGAATACCCGCCTCCCGCATGGAATCCCCTCTCACCCGCAGAGCGAACAGGTCGCGGCCCGGAAACCGGGCCGCATCGACGACGATGCTGCCGTCCCATTCCTGCTGGGCATACATGGGCCGACCGGCCGTGATGCGCCCGATCAGCGGCACTTCGCGCCAGCGCTGGTGTGCGCTGGTTTCCCGGGTCCGGTTGAGCAGCAGGAGGTTGCGGCTGTAGCGGCCGTCGCGGCGCACGGCGCCTTTCCGCTCCAGCGCCTTCAGGGTTTGGGCCACCGCCGCGTGACTGATGCCCAGATCGGCGGCGGCTTCGCGCAGGGTGGGCGTGCGACCGTGTCGGTCGATCTGGGCTTTCAGATAATCCAAGAGCTGCTGTTGCTTGACGGTATAGTTCGATCGCATAACATCCTCCCGGGCCGAACCCTGTGGCCTAAACCATAGACGCCCCCCGGCATAATGTCAATATAAATGTAAAGTATATGTAAACGATGTAAATGCTTTTCTGACGGGGGGTCGAACGACAGACGTGTCTTGCCCGGCGGAAGTGCTGGGGCCGCCCCGGGGGTGGAAACCGGCGGCGTGGCTGGGCTACGGCGAGGATTTCATAAGCGCGAGAACGCCGACTTGTCCGCCCAGGGTGGATTTATCCCCATGCGGGAACCCTGTGTCCACCGGCGGCGGCGCCAGGGGCCGAAAATGCCGTTTCTGGATAGACGCTAACAGACGGCAGCTTGGGCGTCCAAGAGGGCATTCAACGCCATGCGGACGGTCTGGGCCAGGAGTTTCAGGGGAACCGGCTTTTGAAGGTAGTGCCGGATACCCAATTGCGCGGCGGCTTCAGGGGAAAGGGCCTCGCTGAAGCCGGTGCACAGAATGATGGGCAGCTCGGGGCGGGTTTGGCGAACGGCCCGGGAGAGCTCGGCCCCGGTCAGATCCGGCATGGTCTGATCGGTCACGAGCAATTCGAAGCGCTCCGGCGCCCGGCGGAAAACCTTCAGGGCTTCCGTGCTGCTGCGCATGGCCGTCACCTCGTACCCCAGCCGCTCCAGAATCTGCCCGTGCATGGCCAGCAATTGCGGCTCGTCGTCCACCAGCAGGATATGTTCGTGGCCCAGCGGCATGAGATCCGTGGTTTCGTCGAGGGTGGTCTCCTGAACGCCGGTGATCCGGGGGATGTAGACATGGAAGGTGGTGCCCTCCCCCAGAGCACTGCGGACGGTGATGTACCCTTCGTGCCCCTTGACGATGCCGTGCACCATGGACAAGCCCATGCCGGTGCCTTCGGCCGGTCCCTTGGTGGTGAAATAGGGTTCGAAAATACGATCGATGATGGCCTGATCGATCCCATGGCCGGTGTCTGTGACACGCAAGCAGACATAGGGGCCGGGCAGCATGTCGGGGCAGGGCGTTTGGGCGGCCGTATCAATATGGAGCTCCCTCAGGGTGACCGCCAAACGGCCGCCGCGCTCCCGCATGGCCTGGTAGGCATTGGTGCAGAGATTGACCACCAGTTGATGGATCTGGGTGGAATCGCCCATGACCGATCCGCTTTCCTCGTCCAGGTCCACCTGGATGTCGATGGTCGACGGCAGGGAAGAGCGCAGCAGCTTCATCGACTCCTGCACCACCGGCTGGATCTGCATGGGTTTCATCTCATGGGTATCCTGGCGGCTGAAGGTGAGGATATGACGCACCATCTCCTTGGCCCGTCGGGCCGCTGCGAGGACTTCCTCCAGATTGGCGCGGGCCTGGCTGTCCGCAGGCAGCTCCACCGCCGTCATCTCCGTGAAACCGATGATGGGAGACAGAATGTTGTTGAAATCGTGGGCGATGCCGCCGGCCAGGGTTCCGATGGACTCCATTTTCTGCGCCTGGCGCAGTTGGTGTTCGAGCTGCTGCTTCTCTTCCTCGGCCCGCTTGGTGGCGGTGATGTCCTGGATGACCCCCGAAACCATGGGCTCCCGCCCGTCCCCGCGAAAAATCAATTCGGCCTTGGAGTGCAGCCATACCAACGCCCCGTCATTGGCGCGGTGAATCCGGAATACCAGATCGTAGTCGGCATTTTGGTTGAGCAGCGCTTTCAGGCCCTCTTGCGCGCGCTTGCGGTCTTCTTCCACCACGAGCTCCCGGACCGTTTCCAGCGCCACCGCCGGGGACTCCGGCGCGAGGCCATACAGCCGGAGCCACTCCTTGGATCCCCGGATCGTGCGGGTGGCCGGATCGAACTCCCAGTGGCCCACATGCGCCATGGCCTGGGCCTTGCGCAGGCGTTGCTCGCTTGCCCGGAGGGCTCGTTCCGAGGTGATCCGATCGGAAATATCCCTGAAATTCAGAAGGATGCCGGCGATCTGGGGGGTGTCGCGCATGTTGACGGCAATCAGTTCGATATGCCGGTAGGACCTGTCCCGCGCCCGGTAGCGGCAGCGAATGGACCGGGAAACCCCCGGGCGGCTCTCCGCAAGCCGCTCGATTTCGCGTCGGACCCGCTTCCGGTCATTGGCGTGCACGAGGTCGCAATAGCGGGTCCCCACGAGGGTCTCCGGCGACCAGCCAAAGTGGCGGGTAATGCTGGGGCTTTCATAGCGGATGGTGCCCTGGGCCTCCAGTATGACGATCACATCGGAAATATTGGCGATCAGCGCACGGAAGCGCTGTTCATTTTCCCGCAGGGCTTGCTCCACCCGCTTGCGGTCGCTGATTTCCGCCTTGAGCTCACGGTTGGAATCGGCGATGTCGGCCGTGCGGTCCGCCACCCGTCGCTCCAGATCCTGCTTGGCGTTTTGGAGGGCACGTTCGTTGTCTTCAACCGCCTTGATCAAATCGATATACTTTTGAAGGGTGATGGAGATCACCGCCAGGGAAAACCCGAAAAAGCCGTAGACCAGCAAAAAATGGACGGTCGGCATCCCGATGGTGGCCAGGATGTCGTGCATGCCGAGCAGCAGCCAGACAAAAAAACACACCACCAGGGACCGCGCGCCGGCCACCCGACGACGGGCCGCCGGCCACCAGACGGTGACAATGAAACCCGCCTGCAGGACGAGCAAAACGAAGAAGGCGATGCCCAGCGGGCCCAGCGCGGGTTCGATGTAGGGCTGGGGATTCCACACAAAGGCCCGGGTCACGAAGGTGGGGGCAATGATCAGGTCGCTGAACCAGATGCCCACGAGATAAAGGCCCGTCAGCGGGGTCAACACGCGAAAGACACGTTGGCCTGGATGGCCTAAAAATCCATCGGTAAAACGGTAAATGGCATAGATGATGAGCGGAAAACAGGAAAACTGTATTTTTTCGCACAGCCGGTTGGCCATTCCTGCGGGAAGGTTGAACTGAAAAAAGATCGCTGCCGCATAAACCGCCGTCAGCAGGGAGAGAATCGCGCCCCAGCGGTTCCAGGCAAATGCCGGACGCCGGTAGGCGACCAGGCCCTGGAAAAGGGTGAACGTCAGGCAAAGGACGCCCAGGGACAGCGCACCTGCAGAGGGTATCGTAACGGTTTCAAAAGGCATTGCGCTTATCGATTCATCGCCTCACGAATCGCTTGTCCTTTCATGCCTGTTTGGTTGCCGGCCAGGGGCCTTGCGGCCGACGCGATGAACATTGGACCGACGGCCTGCTTTCATTATCGGCCCCGGGGCCGATAGCTTTAGATCGTGTCCGTTCAGGAAGGGAAAGCAGTGGACTTTGGGAAGCGAATCCCGTACAGTGACCTAATCTCGCCCTACCGGCCGAAACCCCTTGGATTCCCGGAGCCTGGACATGGCCGAATCGCCGCCGTCCGGCGACAACATTGCCGCGCTTTTTGAGGAAGGACGCCGCTGCTTCCGCAAACCGGATGGCGTCGCGGCCGTGCGCGCGCTGGAAAGGGTCGTCGACCTGGATCCGGCCTACCGCCACCCCGACGGCGACACCGCCTATTTTTATCTGGGGAAGATCAGCGAGGTGGAAACCCGCTATGCGGATGCCATTGCCTACTATACCCAGGCCCTGGCCCTCGTTCCGCGGGACGAGGAAAGCCTCATCGGCCGGGGCAGCTGCCTGTCGGTGACGGGTCGGCAGGACCGGGCCATTGACGATTTCCGCAAGGCGCTGGCCATTCCGGCCCAGCACCGTCGGGTGCCGGTGCAACACCTGCTCTATGCCATCGCCGAAAACTACCGTCAGAAAAAAGACTACGCCGCCGCCCTGCACTGGGGCCAGCAGGCCCTGGACAAGGACCCGGACAACTTCCGCCACCAGGAGCTGGTCAAGGAAATGCAGGCCCGGCTGATGGCCAAGGACTGACCGCCCTTTAAACAAGCGGTCAAGCATGCCTTGGGCGTAGCCACCGGTCGGGCATTGGCCGGCCCGCACCTCACGTCTGACGCCGCTGTCGCTGCCCTCCATAGGGGCAACAAAACGCTTGACACAAACGCCGAAACCCCTATGATATGCCGAAATCAGTCATGTTGAGAGGCATGAGGGAACTGGCCCTGCGACCGCCCGGCAACCTGATCCACAAGGTGCCAAATCCAGCCCGCAAGGGGAACATGAGGTGAACCGACCAATGGAAACGAACCTCCCTCCCAAGGGAGGTTTTTTTATTGGTTTTCACCGCGGCCGTTGGGCCACCGGAGCGTTTGCGCCTGGCAGCCCCCCCGGGGAGCCACGGTTGCCTTGCCGCCACGGCGGATGCCCGATAAAGACACCACTCAGAGGAGATCACCGCTATGTCTGAACCATCCCATGGTTTCGGAACCCGTGCCATTCATGCCGGGCATTCGCCGGACACGGAGACCCACGCCCGCGCCGTGCCCATCTACCAGACCTCGTCCTATGTCTTTGACAACACCCAGCACGCCGCCGACCTGTTTGGCCTGCGGCAGTTCGGCAACATCTACAGCCGCATCATGAACCCCACCAACGATGCCCTGGAACAGCGCATCGCGGCACTGGAGGGCGGCGTGGGGGCCCTGGCCGTGGCCTCCGGCCAGGCCGCCGAAACCCTGGCCCTCTTGACCCTGGCCCAGTCCGGCGATCATATCGTGGCCTCCACCGATCTCTACGGCGGGACGGTCAGTCTGTTCAGCCACACCTTCGGCAAACTGGGCATCGGCGTTACCTTTGTGCCCCCCAACGATGCCCGGGCCTGGGAAAACGCCGCCACCGAACGCACCCGGGCCTTTTTCGTGGAGACCATCGGCAACCCCAAGCTCGATATCATCGACCTGGAAGCGATCGCCGCCGTGGGCCGCCGCCACGGCATTCCCCTGGTGGTGGACAACACCGTGACGACGCCCTTTCTGAACCGACCCATCGAACACGGCGCTGCCGTGGTGATTCACTCCGCAACCAAATTCATCGGCGGGCACGGCACCTCCATCGGGGGCCTGATCGTGGATTCCGGCCGCTTCGACTGGAAGGGGTCGGGGCGCTTTGCAGCCTTCAACGACCCGGAACCGGCCTACCACGGACTGCGCTTCGTGGACACCTTCGGTGACATGGCCTTCATCCTGCGCGCGCGGGTGCTGGGCCTGCGCGACATGGGGGCGGCCATGAGCCCCTTCAACGCCTGGCTTTTTCTCCAGGGGCTGGAAACCCTGCACCTGCGCATGGCGCGCCATTCGGAAAACGCCTTGCGGGTGGCCCGCTTTCTGGAAGCGCACCCCTGCGTGGCCTGGGTCCGCTACCCCGGCCTGGCCTCCTCACCCACCTTTCATCTGAAAGACCAATACCTGCCGGACGGGCAGGGGGCTCTGGTGGGCTTTGGCATCAAGGGGGGACGGGCAGCGGCGGTCAGGTTCATCGAAACCCTGCAGCTCGTGAGCCACCTGGCCAATATCGGCGACGCCAAGACGCTGGTGATCCACCCGGCCTCCACGACCCATGAACAGCTTTCCGAGGCGGAGCAGCTTGCCGCCGGGGTTACGCCGGATTTCATCCGCCTCAGCATCGGCATCGAAGACGCGGAAGACATCATCGGCGATCTTCACCAGGCTCTGGAAGCCGGTGTGGCCTGCACGCTCTAGTCGCAAGGACGGCGGGGATTCCCCATCCCGGCGCAGACATTGAAAGAAAGCAGGCGAGGATGTTGATCGAACGCAACGCAGTGGGGTTGGTCGCGCCCCAACGCTACACCTTCGGCAGCCCGGAAGAGCCCCTGGTGCTGGATTCCGGCCGCACGCTGGGTCCCGTCGAGCTGGTGTACGAAACCTACGGGCACCCCAACGCGGACCGCTCCAACGCCATCCTGATCTGCCACGCTCTTTCCGGCGACGCCCATGCCGCCGGCATTCACGGCCCCCACGACACGCGCCTGGGATGGTGGGACGCCATGATCGGACCGGGCAAGGCCTTCGATACCGAACGCTATTGGGTCCTCTGCGCCAACGTGATCGGTGGCTGCAGGGGCTCCACGGGCCCCTCCTCGATCAACCCGGCCACCGGCCGGCCCTATGGGAGTGATTTTCCGCTGATCACCATCGGCGATATGGTGGCCACCCAGAAGCGGCTGGTGGAGCACCTGGGCATCGACCGGCTGTTGTGCGTGGTGGGCGGTTCCATGGGCGGGTTTCAGGCCCTGGAGTGGTCCCTGCGATACCCGGACAACGTCCACACGGTGATCTGCATCGCGGCCGGCGCACAGCTTTCCGCCCAGGGGATCGCCTTCAACGCCGTGGGCCGGCATGCCATCACCACCGATCCGGACTGGCGGGAGGGGCACTATTACGGCACCCCCGGACCGCTGCGCGGCCTGGCCAGCGCCCGCATGGTGGCGCATATCACCTACCTGTCCGAAATCTCCCTGAACCACAAGTTCGGACGCCGGCTGCAGTCGGCCGACCGGCTGAGCTACGACCTGCGCGACACCTTTGCCGTGGAATCCTATCTCAATCACCAGGGCACCCGCTTCACGGAGCGCTTCGATGCCAACAGTTACATTTTCATCACCAAAGCCATGGACTATTTCGACATCGCCCGGACCTATGGTCCCTTGAAGGAAGCCTTCGCCGACGTGCCCGCCCGCTATCTCGTCGTTTCGTACAGTTCGGACTGGCTCTTCCCCGCGGCCCAGTCCAAGGAAATCGTGCGGGCCCTGATCGCCAACGACCGGGACGTGTCCTTCGTGGACATCGATTCCCCCCACGGCCATGACGCCTTTTTGATCGAAACCGAACGCCTCACGCGCATTACGGCCGCCTTTCTGGAGGGCAGCCGGAGGAGCCAGGCCCATGCCCCATGACCGCCGGCGCGTCAACTATGTCCATACCCTGAGCCAGACCGACCGGGACATCATCGCCGCCATCATACCGCAAGGCGCCAGCGTCCTGGATCTGGGCTGCGGCGACTGCTCCCTGCTGGGCGACCTTGCGGAGCGCAAAAAGATCCAGGGGCGGGGGGTGGATATCGACGGTTCGCGCCTCGTCGGGGGGATGGCCCTGGGGCTGCCGGTCTATCAGGGGGACCTGGACGAGGGGCTGGCCGACTTCGCCGACCAGGCCTACGACTATGTCATCCTGAACCAGACCCTGCAGGTGGTCAAACATCCCCAGGTCGTCATCCGGGAAATGATGCGCATCGGCCGCTTCGGCATCGTGGGTTTCCCCAATTTCGGCCATTGGTCCCTGCGCGCCGGCCTTTTCTTCGGCGGGCGGGCCCCCAAGTCGCCGGCCCTGCCCTTCGAATGGTACAATACCCCCAACATCCGGGTGCTGACCATTCGGGACTTCCGGGCCTTCTGCCGGCAGGAAAAGCTTACCATCGTGACCGCCCACTACCTGATGCTCAACACGTGGCGCCGGCATTTGCTGGCCCGGCACAGTGCCAACCTGCTGGCCCACATCGGGATTTTCGTGGTCACCCGCAATGGGACGGATCGCTAAGGACGGTTTTTATGGGCCAACGGACGCATCGCTTCAAGGTCCAAGTCTACTACGAGGACACGGACCACTCCGGCGTGGTCTACCACGCCAACTATCTCAAGTATTTCGAACGGGCCCGCGAGAGCGTGATCGGGCCCGCGGCCCTGGTGGCCCTCTGGAAAGAAAAGCGCCTGGGATTCGCCGTGTACAAGGCCGGCCTCAATTACCTGGATGGGGCCGAGTTCGGCGACACCCTGGAGATCGTTTCCACCGTCCGCAAGGACAGCGACTACCGCCTGGTCTGGCACCAGGAGGCCTGGCGGCCCGGAGCGGTTCGCCCCGCCGTCAAGGCCGAGATCCATCTGGTCTGCCTGGACCGCGAGAAAAACCTGCGCCCCATCCCCGATGTCGGCATCGATTTCGATGGAACCAAGCTTTGACATCCCGCCCGGGGAATAGATCACGCTGCCGTATGCAATTGTAGACGCCTCCATCCTCGAGCCATGGGGATTTTCACTGCAATCCCTTATGGATAGGGCTTTCCGCAGGCAAGGGCGGGATGGCCCGCTCTTTGCAGGATTCTTCCAGATGCCATGCGATTGACCATTTTCCAACGACTCATGCTGGGCTACGGTGCCTTCCTGATCCTCCTGATGGGACTCGGCATCTATGTCGCCGCTCAACTCAACCGGCTGAACCGATTAACCTGGGCCGTGGTCATGCAGGATGGGGAAACCGTGCGCCTGGCCGAAACGCTTGACAGCTTGACCGTGTCCTTGACCCGCTTTGAAAAAAAACACCTCATCACCGGCGACAGGGCTTTCTTTCAACGGTTTCAAGCGCTTCGCGCTGAGTTCCTGGAAACCCACCGGACCATGGGCCGTCATATCGAGACCAGCGAACCCCAAGTCCTTTTGCACGCCATCGGGACCCACAGCACCACCTACTTTGCGCTGGTCGACCAGGAACGGGACCGCATGGAAAAGGGCGGCGGCGGCCGTGCGGATATCGATCACGAGCGCAAGGCCGAGCTGGTCGACAACATCCGCCTCGCCCTGCAAACCATCATGGGGCAGGCCCGGAAGGCCCGCGACCGGAAAATCCTCGAATCCAGCCGGATCAGCGTCGACGTCATCCGCACCGGCATTGTGACCATCGGCATCGGTGGGGTCATGGGCTTGCTGATTTCCTTCTACAGCGCCCGCCAGATACGGCGCTCCATTCATCGCCTGCAGCACAAGACCCAGGAGGTGGCCAGCAGCCGCTTCGGCAGACTGCCCCCCGAGGAGTCGCTTCCTGAAATCGCCGCGCTGACCCGCGATTTCAACCAGATGTGCGTCCGCCTGGAAGAGCTCAATGCAATGAAAGAGGATTTCATCTATCACGTCTCCCACGAATTGCGCACGCCGCTCACGGCAATCCGCGAAGCTTCCAGCATGCTGCAGGAAGGATGCTTCAACCAGCGGGCCCAACACCAGGGTCAACTGCTGACGATTGTCAGAAGCGAATGCGAGCGGCTGATCCAGTCCGTCAACCGCATGCTCGATCTCTCCCGCATGGAAGCCCAGATGATGGCGTATACCTTCCAGCCCGTCGATCTGGGGGCCCTGGTGCGCGACGCCATCCTGAACCTGGCGCCCATCGCGGATGCCAAAACGATCCGCCTGGAACTCAAACCCTGCGGCACCCTGCCCGCGGTGAACGGGGACCCCGCGCGGCTGCGCCAGTTGCTGGACAACCTGCTGGGCAACGCCCTCAAATACACCGAGCCCGGCGGCCATGTCTGGGTCGCGGTGCCGTCGGAAGCCGCCTCGGAGGACATCCTTCGGGTGGAAATCCATGACACCGGCTGTGGCATTCCCCAGAACCAACTCGAAACCATCTTCGACAAATTCCACCGCATCGATCGCGGGCAGGACACGGAACGCGGTACCGGCCTCGGTCTTTCGATTGCCAAGCATATTGTCATGGCGCACGGAGGAAGCATATGGGCAACGAGCCATCCCGGAAAGGGAAGCGTCTTTGCATTCACCTTGCCGGTTGCTTGATGGCCGGCCTTTGCTTGTGGAGCTGCACCGCCGGCCTCACCCCCCCCTGGCAGGCGGACCGTCCCTCCCCCACCCGACATCTGGCCTTCGGCGAATGCCTTCTGGCCCAGGGGGACTATGCCGGGGCCCAGCGGCAAGCCAAGCTCATCCTGCAGCGGTTTCCCGGCCAGGCGGATGATCGGGCCCTGCTTCTCCTGGGCATGGTAGGCGTTCATCCGGACAACCCCCGGGACGATACGCAAGACGGGGCTGAAGCCTTTCGCCGCCTTGTGGCCGACTACCCCGATTCCCCCCTGGTGGTGGACGCCCGGACATGGCTGGCCTTCGTTGCGAACCTGGAGGAAAGCAAACGCACCGTTCAGGCGCTGCAAACCCAAAACCAAATTCTGGAAGAGCGGCTCGACAGCGAAAAACAGCAGCGTCTGAAGCTTGAAGAGCGCCTGCAGCAAATGAAGGCCGTCGATCTGACGGTGGAATAATGGTTTACGGATTTGGCGCGGTTTCAGCCAAGACGCGCAAGAGGTGAATCATGGCCCATATCCTTGTGGTGGACGACGATTACAACATTCTGCAGGTGCTGCGCATGCGTCTGGTCAGCGGCGGCCACCAGGTGAGCACGGCCTCCGATGCGGCCCAAGCTCTGGAGCTTTCCGGGACGAACGCCGTGGATTTGGCCCTGCTCGACCTCAGGCTGAAAAACGAAGACGGCATCCAATTGATGGAAGCGCTGCAGGAAGCGATCCCCGGGCTGCCCGTGATCATTCTGACCGCCTACGGGGCGGTCGACACCGCCGTAGCCGCCATGAAACGCGGCGCCTACACGTATATGACCAAACCCTTCGACGGCCATGCCCTGTTGGCCCAGGTCGACAAGGCCCTCGCCCAGGGGCGCTTGTCCAGCGAAGTGAAGCGGCTGCGGCACCTCGTTCGGCAACGCTATGGATTCGACAACATCATCGGCAAAAGCGGGGCGATCCAGCAGGTCCTCGACCAGGTCTCCCAGGCGGCCCTGTCGGATTCCAGCGTCTACATCGAGGGTGCCAGCGGGACGGGCAAGGAGCTTGTCGCCAAGACCCTCCACCTGGCCAGCGCCCGCCGGGAAGGCCCTTTCGTGGCCATCAACTGTGCCGCGATACCGGAAACCCTGCTGGAAAGCGAACTTTTCGGCTTCCGGAAGGGCGCTTTCACCGGGGCCGACCGCTCCAAAAAGGGGCTGCTCAGCGAAGCCGACGGGGGGTCCTTCTTTTTGGATGAAATCTCGGAAATGTCGGCGTCCATGCAGGTCAAACTCTTACGGGCCCTTGAGGAACGCTCCTTTTTTCCGGTGGGCAGCAGCGATACGGTGGCGGTGGACATACGGGTGATCGCCGCCTCGAACAAAGCCCTGGAGGAGGAAATCAAGAAGGGCGCCTTCCGGGAAGATCTTTTCTACCGAATCCACGTCATTCCCATCAAGCTTCCGTCCCTCAAGGCGCGCAAGGAGGACATCGCTTTGCTGGCCAATCATTTTCTCGACAAATATACGCGTGAAATGGACAAGCCCATCCGCGGGTTCAGCCCGGCCGCGTTGAAAAAAATGATGGCCTACGACTGGCCCGGCAACGTGCGTGAACTCGAAAACACGATCGAATGCGCCGTGGCCATGTCGGACCGCTCCCGGATCGAAGCAGAGGTCATATTGCGGAATCCGCGTCAGACCCGTCTCGATGAAGACCTGCAGCCCTTCAAAGAGGCCAAGGAAAGCTTCGAACGGCGCTACCTGGTCCAACTGCTGGAATTGACCGGCGGTAACATCAGCCAAGCCGCCAAGCTGGCGGGCAAGTACCGGGCCGATCTTTATGCCCTATTGAAAAAATATGCGCTGAATCCAACCGACTACCGGGCCGAGATTTAGCGCCGCGGCCGGCGCAGGACAAGCAGCGCAAGGGTGGGGGAAGGCCATGACGCCGGGGACAGCCCGCCCTCGGCGTCATGGGTTGGGGGCTTTTCATTCCCTCATGGCCGATATCATCGCGCTATTCGCCGACCACCTTGTAGTCGTCGATGGTGATGACCTTCTGGCCCGCGCTGTTCTCCATCAAAGTGCCTTTGACTTCGATCTTCTGGCCGACATGGCCTTCGAGATCCATGGCACCCTCCGCTTTGGTCATCTGATACTCCTGGCCCTGGTCGTCGACCAGAAGCCCGCCTTGCAGGACGGTACCCGTGATCTGGACCTGCTCCGGGTCCGGCGCACTGGACGCCCAGCCGGTGCCGGCCAGGCAGAGGGCCAGAATCATCACGCCGATCATCATTACGCTTCGTTTCATCGCTAAACCTCCTTTTGACTTCTCTGTTGACGGCCCGCAGGCATTCGATGGCCGATCCAACGAATCGCCTGGGGCGTTTTGAGACGCCGGCCGCATAACCGTTATGGCCGCGGTTCGCATCGGCCGGCATATTCCCCCAGAGCAAAGGTGGTGCCAAAACAGCCATCTTTATAACTATCTGAAAACAACGTTATATTTTTATATGTGCCTGCTTTCCAAAAGTCGTTGAGATGTAGGGCATTTCCTACACGCCGTCCCCTCGCAAAGGCGCGCAAAGCAACCGGGCGGAAGATGCCGGCCGCGGTCAACAGCCGGCCGAAGACAAGGCAACCGGGCTGGAAATAAGCCCTTTGGGCCATCGGAAGCCGCAAGCCAGCCTCGCGTCGATGCGCATGCGGGCACCCCTCGTCGCGAGGACCCAAAATCGTCCATTTTTATGCACATGGATTGGCTGAAAAAGCCTTCATGCGCCCGATTTCAATGAAATATCTTATAGTTACATCCTTTTTGGGCGCCGCTGCCCCGGCCTTACTGTAGGATTTCTCCATCCAAAATGCGCTTAAGAAGGCGCGTTGCTTTTAGCAAACTGTGTAATATCAAAGAGTTGTGTTGGGTGGCATCCCTTTTGCTTAATCCTGTTGCAGCGGACGGTCGCAAAGGCGTTATCATGGAAGGAGTTTAGGACATGAAGATTTTGGTGGTTGACGATACCCGTATTATCCTTTCCGTCGTCGAGGCCATCCTGATGCAGGAGCGGCATACGGTCTTTACGGCCCCCGATGGTCGGGAAGGTTGCGCCACGTTCAGCGCGTGCCGGCCGGACATGATCCTTACCGATATTGAAATGCCCTGGCAGGACGGGCTTTCAATGATGACGGCGATCCGGCGGATCCAGCCTGCCATCCCCACACTATACATGACGGGAAATCCGGGGCCGTACCAACATGCGCTGAATGTGGAAATCGAAAGGCACGGGGCCGGTCTTTTGAACAAGCCCTTCACCCGCAGTGAATTGCTGTGCGGCGTGAACGAGGTGATGGCCCGGGCGTTCTGTCAAGTAGGGCCGGATCGGATTGCGTCATCCAACGACGCCACCATCGGTCCGCCTTCGACAACCCGGGCCCAAAACGACATCGCATCTCTTAGCTTGGCCCATTTTCAGCGGGAGGGGGGATATGAAAAGAACGATCGTAATGGGGTGCCTGGCCGCTATCCTGACGATCTTCGGGCCGGCGGTCGCGGATGATGGGCGCGGACAGGGGGCGGACGGCGCCCGCTCCGTCAGCGGGGTCGTTCTGTCCGTCAGTTACGCCACCAGGGATATGCTGATCTATCAGGACAGCGGGTCGGTTATCGCGCTCTACGGGCTAACGCCCGCGCGCCTCCGTGAAATCGGGGCCGGCGACCGGGTTGTCGTAACCTTCGGCGCCGACCTCGAAGTGCTGAAGATAGAAAAAAAAGCCTTTACGTCGATACGCTACGATTAGCGGCCGCGATCCCGCCTGTCCCGGACGGCGGCAACCGGTCAATGTTTCGCCGATTCGCGGCAGACACCGTTCGGGAACGACACGCGCCCGGGGCGGAACGAACCGTCCAGGCGCGCCATGGCCCCGAAAGCCCACCCCTTATCCGTCATTGGCCCATTTTAGATAGACCGCCCCCCATGTGAATCCCGCCCCGAAAGCGGCCAGGATGAGATTGTCGCCTCGCTTCAGCCGATGCTCGTAATCGAAAAGACACAGGGGAATCGTTCCACTGGTGGTGTTGCCGTAGCGGTGGATATTGAGCATGACCCGATCCGGCCCGATCCCCATTTTCTCGGCCGTAGCGTCGATGATGCGGCGGTTGGCCTGATGCGGTACCAAAAAGGCGATATCCTCGGATCGCAAATGGTTGCGCTCCATGATGCGCACGGCCACATCCGCCATGTTTTTGACGGCGAATTTAAAGACCGTGGCGCCTTCCTGGTAGACGTAGTGCTGGCGGCCTTGCACCGTTTCCAAGCTGGCCGGCCGCCGACTGCCCCCGGCTTTCATGTGCAGGTAGGGTTCACCGGATCCGTCGGATTTCAAGAGGGCATCCAGAATGCCCAGACCGTCGCGGGAGGGCTCCAGCAGCACGGCGCCCCCGCCGTCGCCGAATATGATGCAGGTGGCGCGGTCCGTGTAATCGATGATGGAAGACATTTTGTCGGCGCCCACGACCACGACCTTGCGGCAGCGTCCGGTTTGGATGAATTGCGATCCCGTGCTGAGACCGAAGAGAAACCCCGAGCAACCGGCCTGCAGGTCGAAGCTGAAGGCGTTGGCGGCCCCCACGGCGTGGGCGATAAGATTTCCGGTGGCCGGAAAGAGCATGTCGGGCGTGGTGGTTGCGCAGATCAGAAGGTCGATCTCGCAGGGATCGGTGCCGGTTTTCTCCAACAGGCCGTTGACGGCGGCGGCGCCGATCACCGAGGTCCCCTGGTCGTCCCCTTTCAATACGCGCCGCTCCTTGATGCCCGTACGCGTCGTGATCCACTCGTCGCTGGTGTCCACCAGGGTGGACAGATCCTGATTGGTGAGAACATCCTCCGGCACCCACCCGTGGATGCCGGTAACCGCCGCTGTAAGGGCATGGTGCTGGCTCATAATTGAAGCGCATCCCGGATGATTAAAGGGCGAGCGATTGGCCCGGTTTGAGCACTGCGACCCGGGCTTCGGTCTCCTGTTCCACCCGGCTTTTCCAGGCCGTGGGGTCCTGTTGAATGACATCGAAGGTGTCGTAGTGAATCGGCAGGACCTGTTTGGGGGCAATCAGTTTAACCGCCCGCAGACCATCCTCCGGCCCCATGGTGAAATTGTCGCCGATGGGCAGAACCGCCAGGTCGATGCCCTCCTCGCCGATCAGCTTCATATCGTAGAACAATCCGGTATCGCAGGCATGGTAAATTTTCTTGCCCTGGATGTAAAAAAGGAAACCGCAGGGATTGCCGCCGTAGGATCCGTCCGGCAGGGCGGAACCATGGTGGGCGATGGTCAGCTTGACCCGCCCCCAGGGATAGTCGAAACCGCCGCCGATGTGCTGAGGGTGGGCCTTTTCCACCCCCTGGGCCGTCAGCCAGTTGTGAATTTCGAAATTCGAAATGACCATGGCCCCCGTGCGACGGGCAATCGCCACCGTGTCGCCCACATGATCGCCGTGGCCGTGGGACACCAGAAGGTAGTCCGCCTGGATGTCCTCCGCGGTCACCGGCGCCAGGGGATTGCCCGTGAGGAACGGATCCACCACAAGCTTGGCGTCGCCGGTGTCGATGGCCAGGCAGGCATGGCTCAACCAAGTCACTTGAATCGTCATGGCTAACCTCCCTCGGGGTTAACAAGCCCGTCGCAAGACGCAACTTGTCGGGGTTGAGAATCGGTCCCGTTGCAGGGGTCGGGCCCCCAGCCACTGCCCCTGCATGGGATGCCACCGGCAGGATAACGGAATCGCTTTCCCGGTGCAAGCCGCTTTTTAGAGTGCTTTGGTAAAGGGCTCGGGCAGACCGTGGATAAACAGCACCGATGATGATATGGGTAGGTTTTTCTCGGGATCCAAACCCCCCGCATCGAGGAGGCCGGTCAAAATGTTTTCCATTCAGCAATTTCACCAGCAATACCAAACCGAGGAACGCGATTTGGTGATCGCGGAACGCCCTTTTCGCTTCCTGGTCCCTCAGCGTCTGGAACCCTTTCTGGACGAAACGGACCTGTTCCGCGAGTTTCCCCTGTGGACCAAAATCTGGGAAGCTTCCCTGCTATTGGCGCACCGTGTGGCCGCCGTCCCACCGGATAAGGATATCCACTGGCTCGAACTGGGGGCCGGTGCCGGCGTGGTGGGTGTCGTCGCCGCGGCATTCCAGCATCGCATCACCATTACCGAACATGATCCCCATGCGCTCGATTTCATTCATGCCAACCTCCACATCAACGGGTGCCGGCCGGTTGCCGTGCACCGCCTGGACTGGGAGCGCCCGGACATGACGGAGCGTTTCGACCGCATCATCGGATCGGAACTCATTTATAACGAAAATCATTTCCCAGCCCTCAGCGGCCTCTTCAAATCACTGCTCAAGCCGGGGGGGGAAATCCTTCTGGCAAGTGAAGTGCGCCAGTCCAACCGCACCTTTCTGGATTCGATGACGGCGGATTTTCATATCGAGGTCACCCGCAACACCCTGCGCAGCGGTACCACCCGTGTCCATCTGCTCCTGATGCGGCTGCGGCCCAAAGCATCCGCCACCGGCTGATCCCCTGGCCCGGCCGGCCGCTGGGGAGGCTGTGGTCAGGCGGCCGCTGCTTGCCACATCTGAATCCATCTGATATGTTTCTTAATTAATTGCCAATCGATCCTTTTGCCGAATGGCGCAAGGGTTGCCGAACGCGGGGCCCCGGGGCCCGGCTTCAAGCGATGGCCGCCAACGATAACGTCCGGGAAACGCCAACAACCAACGCCGCTTTCTACAGAGTGACCCAATTATGCCGTATGATGTGGTTTTTCACGGGGAGTTTTCGCCCGAATACGATATGGATGAAGCCAAGCAGCGTCTGGCTAAAATTTTCAAACTGAAGCCGGAAACCGTCAATCAGTTGTTTTCCGCCAGCCAGGCGGTCACCATACGCAAAAACGTCGACGAGATCACGGCCGAAAAATTGCGCAAAGCAGCGGCCCGTTGCGGTGTTATCTTCGAACTCGAGCCGGTCGAAGCGCCGGACGAAGGGCCCCCTTCGGCCGCGGGACCCCCTGGCGCCGCCCGGGTAACCTGCCCGGACTGTGGCTTGGCCCAAAGCCGGTCAACCACCTGCCTCAAATGCGGTGCCTTTCTGATCGAGCCCGAAGCGAAGCCGCGACCGGCGCCCCTCGCCAAAGTCACCGTGCCGGTTTCAAGCGCCGATCCTAGGGCGGACGCTTCCAAAAAAATGTGGAAAACCGCGCGCATCGGCCTCCTGCTATTCATCCTGTTCATTGTGGGGATGAATACCTTCATGACCGGTCGCTGGACCACCGACTGGGACGAACCGCTCTGGGTGGGCATCTACCCCATCAACGGCGACGGCAACGATCACGTCACCGCTTATATGGCCAATCTGGACGAGAGCTTCTTTCGCCCTATCGTCGATTTTTTTGCCGAGGAGGCCGAAGTTCACGGTCTGCCCTTGGTGGAGCCGTTTACCATCCGTCTGGCGCCGGCCGTTGAGGAACTCCCACCCTCGCCGCCCCAGGGCCGCAACCCCCTGGCCACGATCTGGTGGAGCCTCAAGATGCGTCTTTGGGTTTTTCAGAACGACACCTTTACGGAGGGCCCTTCGCCGGAAATCAAAGTTTTCATTGTCTATCATGATCCCCGCTCCGGCAAGGCCCTGGAAAATTCGCTGGGACTGCGCAAAGGCCTCTTCGGGGTGGTCCATGCCTATGCCGATTACCGGCTGGAGCCCAAAAATCAGGTGGTCATCGCCCATGAGATTCTGCACACCGTGGGGGCCACGGACAAATACGACCGGGCCACCCGGCAACCGATCTTTCCCGACGGATACGCCTATCCCGATCGCCAGCCGCTCTATCCCCAGCAGGTGGCGGAAATCATGGGCAGCCGCATCCCGCTTTCGAAAACCAACGCGACCATGCCGCCCAATCTGAACTTTACCGTCATCGGCAAAGAAACCGCACGTGAAATCAAATGGATTCAATAGCGGCCGGTGACCGGCCGGCAGGTTTTCCCTGAAGCCGCCCATGAAACCGTCCAGGCTCTTTTCAATCTCCCGCGGCCGCACTCCCGCAAGGAACGCATCAAATGGCCATCTGGTTCACATCACCGACCCTCGAAGCGCTCAATGCCCGGTCGCGAGGTACCCTCGTTGCCCATGTCGGCATCACCTACATCGCCGTCGGTGACGACGCCATCACGGCCCGTATGGCGGTGGACCAGCGAACCATACAGCCCGCGGGCATCTTGCACGGGGGTGCTTCGGTGGTTCTGGCCGAAACCCTCGGCAGCGTTGCCGCCAATCTCTGCATCGACCCGGACCGCCAAATGGCGGTGGGCATGGAGATCAATGCCAACCACGTGCGCCCCGTGCGGGACGGCCATGTGACCGGCACGGTGACCCCGGTGCATATCGGCAAAGGCACGCACATATGGCAGATCCACATCCGGGACGACGATGACCGTCTGGTTTGCATTTCGCGCATTACCATGGCCGTACTGAACAAAACTTCCGCGAATAAAGAATGACGTTGCCCGCATATGATCTCAAGCGCCTTTTCGCCCCCAAGGCCATCGCTGTGATCGGCGCCAGCTCACGCAAAGACAGCATTGGCCGCATCATTCTGGAACGCCTGAGCCCATCCCTGCGCAAGCTTTATCCGGTTCACCCCCGTGAACGCGATATTCTCGGGTATCAAGCCAGCCCTTCCATCGAAGCGCTGCCGGACGGCATCGATGTGGCCGTGGTGGCCACGGCGGCCGAATCCGCGGTTGCGGCCGTTGCCGCTTGTGCGGCCCGCGGCATCCCTTTTCTCATCGTTGTGGCGGGGGGGTTCGGCGAATCCGGCGCGGCGGGCGCCGACCTCGAGGCCCGGCTGCGCGAAATCGCCACAACCACCGGAAGCCGGATTCTAGGGCCCAATTCTCTGGGGATCTTCGTTCCCGGCGAGCGGCTGGATACCATCTTTGTCGAACACGGCGACAAGGCGCTCGGGCCCGGCGGCGGGGTGGCCTTCATCACCCAGAGTGGATCGGTGGGGGTCGAGGCCCTTGGCCTGGCCAGCAACACGGGCTACGGCATGCGCGCCTTCGTCGGCCTCGGCAACAAATGCGACCTGGATGAAATCGACTTTTTGGACTATTTCGGCCGGGATCCGGGAACCGCCTGCTTGGCGTTCTACCTCGAGAATATCGAACACGGGCGACGATTTCTGGAAATGGCCCGCCGGTTCACCCCTCATAAACCGATTATCGTCCTCAAGGCGGGGCGCACCCCCGCGGGCGCGCGGGCCGTCAGCAGCCACACCGGCCGCCTGGCGGGGATGGATGCTGTGGTCGGCGGCGCCCTGCGGCAGTATGGCATCCAACGGGTCTTCGATGACGAGGAACTCTGCGATGCGTCCAAGACCCTGGCCATGCTGCCGCCCGCGCCGGGCCATCGGGTGGCCGTGCTGACGCCGGCCGGGGGCTTCGGGGTCATGTGCGCCGACCACATCGAGGCCGGCCTGCGCGGCATCCCGCTGCGCATGGCAACCTTGCAGCCCCGGACCATTCAGCGGATCCGCAAGCTCTCTTTTCCGTATGCGGCCTGCGCGAACCCGGTGGATCTCACCGCCGGCGCCGACGACGTGATGGTCGGCCGCAGTCTGAAAGCCCTGCTGAGGGACGAGGGGGTGGACGTGGTCATCTGCGCGGCCCTTTTTGCGCCGCCGGCCATTTCCGACGGCCTGGTTGCGGCGATCGCCGAACAGGTGCGGCACAGTCCCAAACCGGTCATAACGGTGACCCAGTACGGTCCTTTCACCGATCTCTATTTGCGGCGGTTTCACGATGCCGGCGTCGTGGGTTTCCCGTCCATCAGCCGCGCCGTGCGGGCGGCGCGTTTTTTGGTGGAGCGCGCCCGGATTCTGGCCGCCCTGGAGGCCGATGCATGAAAGCCATCCTGCAACCGTGGCTGGCCCGGCTGAAACACGCCCACCGCCCCGACGAATACGAGGTCAAGGATCTTCTGGGCCGATTGGGGCTCACGGTACCCCAGGGGGTTCGCCTGGCGCACGGCACCGCGGAGGTGATTCCCGATTTCGCCGGGCCTTACGTTGCCAAGGTCTGCTCCCCCGCCATCGACCACAAAACGGATTCCAGGGGTGTTTATTTGAACCTGGGGCAGGCCGAACTGAAGACGGCGCTGCGTGACCTGTTCGAACGGTTTCCGCAAACCCCCGTCCTGGTCGAAACGATGGTGGCCTTTGAAGGCCCGGAAATGATCGTGGGCGGGCTGGTCGACCCCGCCTTCGGGCCGGCTGTCATGGTGGGCGCCGGGGGCATTCTGACGGAAATTTTTCAGGACGTGGCCTTTCGCCTGGCGCCGCTTGAAGCGGCCGAAGCCGGCCGCATGCTGGCCGAACTCAAAATTCACCCGGTCTTCGAAGGCTACCGGGGTCTGCAGGCCGATCCCGCCGCCCTAGCGCGGCTGCTGGTCGTCGTCGGTCGGCTGGTGGATGCCCTGGGCGCGCGTTTCGACCAACTGGACCTCAACCCGGTGGTCTGGAGCGCAGGCGCCTGGATGGTTCTGGATGCCAGACTGATGCTGCATCCGGCCTGATCGCCCCAGCGGACAGGCGGGCATCTGAGCTGTGAAGCGTTTCGGGGCGCGGCAAGGACGGAATGATTTTCACCCGGAGCAATTCCATGCTGGAAACCCTTAAAATCGTGGTCCCCGTCGTCGTCATCGGCGTCCTTCTGATGTATCTTTTCCAGGATGCATTGGTCTTTTTTCCGCAGCCGACCCCGCCGCCGCACCGCGCCGCCTTTGCCGAATACGCCCTGACCCTCGAACACGAAGGACGGCGGCTAACGGGCTGGTACGTGCCGGGCCGCGTCCGCCGGGAGCGTCCGCTGCTGGTCTACTACGGCGGCAATGCCGAGGAGGTCTCCGGCAATTTGCCGGATCTGGCCCGTCTCGAGGCCGGCGCCTACCTTTTCATGAACTACCGGGGCTACGGCGACAGTGACGGCAAACCCTCCCAGAAGGCGCTCTGCCGCGACGCGCTTTTCATTCTGGACACGGTCACCCGCCGTGAAAATATTCCCCTGGACCAGGTCGTCCTGATGGGGCGCAGCCTGGGGTCCGGAGTGGCGGTTCACGTAGCGTCCCGGCGGGCCGTGGGCGGCGTCATCCTGGTCACCCCTTTCGATAGTCTCCTGAAGGTGGCCCGCCATCACTACCCGTTTCTGCCGGTGGGGCTTCTCTTGAAACACCCCTTCGACTCGGCGGCCTTGGCGCCGGATATCCACCTGCCGGCCCTGATGATCACCGCCGGGCAGGACGGCATTATCCCCGCGCCGCGGTCCGAGCGGCTGGCCCGGCTCTGGGGCGGGCCGGTCGAAACCGTGGTGATCGAGAGCGGCGACCACAACGATCTTCAGTTGGACGAGGCCTACTGGACGGCTATCAACCGTTTTCTGACCGGTGCGTTCGACCACGGCGGCTGAGCGTTGCGTCAAAAGCGCTACTTCAGCCAGGCTTCGTGCACATCGCCGACGATGGTATTGACCTCCTGAATCGCATTGCTCATGCGGGCATACATCATGGCCAGGCCGATGATCTCTGCCAGAACGAAGAGGGAGTCGAGGTCCCGCTCCGAGATATCCCACTCCTCGTGGTGATAGAGTCGCAGTACGCCGATGACACGCCCGCTGAAGGAAATGGGAACGGAAACCATGGCCCCGATGCCTTCCTGGATGGCATCGGCACTGTACTGCAGCAGATCGGAATTGCGCACGTCCCTGACCACCACCGCCTTGTGCTTCTCGACGCTTTTGATGCTGCGGTTGATGTAAAGCGGCCCCTTGTTCATGTAGCGGATGCTGAGACCGAAACTGCCCAGCACTTCGAGCTCTTTGGTTTCCATATTGATGGCGAATATGGTGGCCCCTTTGATCTCCAGCGCACCGATGATCAATTGCGCGAGATGCTTGGCCATGATCTCCAGGTGGCTGGATTCGGCGATGGCCCGGGTGACCACCTTGAAAATGTCGATACTGATCCTATCCTCGGTTTGCATTGGACGCCCTCCTCATCGGCCCGTCTTGCGGCCGTCGGCAGCGACCGCCAAGCAAGCAGGCCGTTTTCTTCACGAGACGATACAAACGGTGATATCCTGCAGCACACTGACGACCTTGATGAAGACGCTGCCCGTAAAAAACCGTGTCACTTTGCCGGGCTTGTGGCTCAAGACGATGACATCGTATGGCGCTTCCCCGGTCTGGTCGAGGATGGCGGCCGCGATTTCCCCTTTGCGGGACTTGAATACATAGCGGACCTTGTCCTTCGGGAAACCTTCGTTGATGAGATGCTGGCGAACCTCCTGGAGGGCCATTTCGCGCTCGGTCAATTCCTCCGTCAGGTAGGACAGCCGCCGCTTCAGCTTGGCGGTTGCGGATTGATGGTCGGGAGCTTCGATTTCGGAAATGGGTGTAAAGGCATGGAAGAGGGTGACCTCGGCATCTTCCATCGCCCCGAAGGTTCGTATCACAAAAGCCAAGGCCTTCTGATCGTTTAGCGAAAAATTGTACGGCAGCAGAATCCTCTGGGCTTTCATGGTTCCCCCCTCCTTTCCCCGGGCACAATGATTCAAGGCATGCTGGAACGCAGTGGTCGGACTACCGCTTCGTATCGGCCAGGCCGTTAAAGACCGCGGATTGCAAGACCTTCGACGAATGGGGGTGCCAGCTTCGGGGAGGGCTGTGGATGGCGCGTCGAGAGCGGGCGGGATGCCCTTTCAGAGGGAGAGGTCGCCGGAAAACCCCATTTTATTGAGAAAATCGATGATAATTCATAGCTGCCACAGGCCTGTGAGCCTGTCAAGTACAATCAAAACCGCCGCGGTTGTCTTTCCCTTGCGGCTCGCAACCGACCGCACAACTTTGCGTCCTGATCGATTTGTGGTATGGCCTTCCAGAAGGGCGCCTGTTTTGTCATCCATTCCCATACAACGCGTATGATCGTCATTTGCTGAAATCGACGGCCCTCCAAAGATCGCACCTTTCCACCGACAACCGCCCAAACCATGCCGTCAGCTTCTTTCAAAGGACAATGAATACCCATGGCTTTTGTGATTATCAAACCGAAACGCGATAAATCCCTCCTGCGCAAGCACCCCTGGGTTTTCAGCGGGGCCCTGGCCAAGACCAAGGGCCATCCCGGGTCGGGCGATACGGTCGATCTGGTGAATGCCCGGGGGGCATGGTTGGGACGCGGGGCCTATTCGCCCAAATCGCAGATCACGGTGCGCTTGTGGACCTTTGACGAAAAAGAAGCGGTTGACGAAGCGTTCTTCCGACGACGCCTGGAACGGGCCTTGGCCAACCGGCGCGAAATGAAAAAGCGCCTCTGGCTCAGCGCCTGCCGCCTGGTCAATGCCGAGTCGGACGGACTGCCGGGACTGATCGTCGATCAGTACGGACCCTTTCTGGTTTGTCAGTTTTTGACCGCCGGCGTGCATGCCTGGAAAGCCTGCATTGTGGAGGCGCTGCAGGCGCTGGTCACCCCGGAAGGCATTTTCGAGCGTTCCGACAGTCCCGTGCTGGACAAGGAGGGCCTGACCCGGCAGGTAGGGGTCCTGGCGGGCAAGGCGCCTCCGCAGACGATCGAGGTGCGGGAGGGGGATTTTCGCTATCTGGTGGACGTTCGCGACGGTCACAAAACAGGCTTCTACCTCGACCAGCGGGACAATCGACTGCTTGTCGGCCATTACGCGGCCGACCGGGATGTGCTGAACTGCTTCTGCTACACGGGCGGATTCGGGGTTTCCGCCATGGCCGCCGGCGCCCGAAGCCTCACCAATATGGACATTTCGGCGGCCGCCCTGGATCTGGCGCAAAAAAACATGGTCCTCAATACCCTCGACGGCGAGCGGGTGACCTATTTGCAGGCCGATGTCTTCAAGCAGCTGCGCGCCTTCCGCGACGCAGCGCGGGAGTTCGACCTGATCGTGCTCGATCCGCCCAAGTTCGCCGACTCCCGTCAACAGCTGGACCGCGCCAGCCGCGGTTATAAGGATATCAACCTGCTGGCCATCAAGCTGCTGCGGGCCGGCGGTTATCTGTTCACGTTTTCCTGTTCCGGCCTGATGGAACCGGCCCTTTTTCAAAAAATCGTGGCGGATGCCGCCCTGGACGCCGGCCGCGAGGCCCTCGTTCTGCGGCGTATGAGCCAGGCCGCCGACCACCCCACGGCCCTCACCTTTCCGGAAGGCCATTATCTCAAGGGCCTGCTCTGCCGCGTCTGGTGACATGACCGGTCTGCCTGTCAGCCTAATGATTCTCTACGATCCCAACGAGCTTCAGGGCTTTTTCGAATTCGGCATCCAGATCCCGATTTCCGACAGCAAGGCCGCGCGTACCTTTGACGTGCTTCGCCAGGATCCGCAACTGGGGCCGCGCATCCGGGAATGGCACATCCCCCGCGTGGATGAACCCCTTAGCCGCGAGGATTTGTTGCGCGCCCACGGCCACGGGTATGTCAACCGCCTCTTTGCGAACACCCTCGAAGAGGAAATCCTGCGCACCTATGAACTGATCGACGATCAGGGCCGCTATTACCGCTACGCACCCGACCAGGCCACCCTGCCCTTGAGGGATCTATTCACGCGCATCCTCAAGCGGGTGGCCGGCACTGCGCAATGCTGCCGAATCGCCATGGAAGCCGGTGAAGAAGGCCGATACAATGACCGGCTCAAGGACGGTTTGGAGCAACTGGAAGGCCTTTCCGTGCCGGACCTGGCCGTGATCGTTTCGGGCGCCGATCCCTACTTCCGCGATACCCTTCCATCGACCCAGGGCCTAAAATTGACCCAGCGGCAGTTGCTGGCGCGCGATTGCACGATCTACCGCTTTTTGAAAAAGCGCCGCATCCCGCAGGCCGGACTAATGGCCGGAGGATACGGCCCGCATGTGTGGGAGGTCTATGCCGGATTCCTGGTCTGGGCCCTCCGCGCACGGCTGCTGGCCGCGGTCCGCTGAGCGCCCCCGCAGGGTTGCGGCCAAACGGGCCGGCCTTTGGTTGACGGCGCCGGTTTTCCTTTGCTAAGGCCTTATCCAGGCATTAGATTGAACTACATCCATTTACGGTGCCGCATGACTCCCAGCCCGGGCACGTTCATCGTGATGCGGAACCCGCCCCCGCCCGACCACGGCACCCTCAACGGAAAGGAGGAAGGCCATGCTGGTCAAAATCTTCATCAAAAGACGCTTTAAAAAGGGCAAGGTCAAGGAAATCAACGCCTTGCTGCGTGACTTCCGCTCCGGGGCCATGACCCAGGCGGGGTATGTCTCCGGCGAGACCCTGGTGTCCCACGACGATCCTCAGAATGTCCTGGTGATTGGAACCTGGCAGGACATGGATAGCTGGCTGGCGTGGAAAAGCAATCAGCGCCGCAAGGATTTCGAAGCCATGCTGGAAGTTTATCAGGAGGGCCCTACCGAGTATGAAGCCTATGTCTTGGGTATCCCGCCCCAG
>CAYMQN010000001.1:0-16070 GCA_964392545.1 uncultured Desulfobacteraceae bacterium | reverse complement strand
TTATCAGGAGGGCCCTACCGAGTATGAAGCCTATGTCTTGGGTATCCCGCCCCAGTCTTAGTCCTGCGGCCTGCGGATCCAAGCGCGCTGTGCAGGGCGCCGGGCGAAAGACGCTTTCGCGATGGGCGGCGACCCGCTTTTGGTCTGTGGGCCGCCGCTCTCCCGCATCCTCGGTGGACGCTTTAAAATATGCGAAATCCCCATCCTGGAGTGGAACGACAGCATTCCGGCGGTCGGGCAGGCGCTGGAAGCCCTTGCGCCAACCTTGATGCTCTCCATCGAAAGGCCGGGCGTTGCGGCCTCCGGCCGCTACACCAACATGCATGGCGAGGATTTGTTCACCCTTTTCGAGCCCGTCACGATCCTTATGATTGAAAAAAGCGCCTTTGGCTCGATCCAGATCGACGGCCGAACCTATACCACGGACGTTCTGATCTACCCCGACGGCCGCGTAACCGATAACTGGTGGCGGCGCCAAGGGCACCGCCTGGCGCTGGAGGACCTGGAAGCGCTTCTGGCCGCCGAGCCCGATGTCATCGTCATCGGGGCCGGTGTCTACGGCCGCGTGCAACCGGAACCGGGTCTGGAAAAAGCCTTGCAGCAAAGGGGCGTAGAACTCGTAATGGATCCCACTGGCGAGGCGATTGCGCATTTCAACGAACTGACGCCGCGACGCAGGACGGCCGCCGGATTTCACCTTACCTGCTGAAACGCCCGCATAGTCCCGCCGATCTTTCGCCCCACCTCCCGGGGCCCCGTCCGGGCCTCTGCCTGAATCGCATTCAGCTATTGCGCAGACACCCTATTTTTTATGTTGACATGGGTCAAAAATGTCTTTAGTAATGGTCGAACCATTTAACCCCGCTTTCACCCGGAGCCCATGTTCCGAGCCGCCAAACAGAACCGCATCTTCCAGGACGTGGTCGATCAGATCGAAGAGGCCATCATCGACGGCAAACTCCAGCCGGGGGACACCCTGCCGCCGGAGCGCGATCTGAAGGAGCTTTTTCAAACCAGCCGCGGTACGCTGCGGGAGGCCCTGCGCGTGCTGGAACAAAAGGGTCTGATCGAAATCAAGCTGGGGGTCGGCGGCGGGTCGGTGGTCAAGGCCGCCCCTCTGGAGCAGGTCTGTGACAGCCTGGATCTGCTGGTCCGCTTTCAGCAGATTTCCCTCCGGCACCTGGCCGAATTCCGGGAGGGCCTCGAAGGCACCGTGGCGGCCATGGCGGCACGCCGCGCCACCCCGAAGGATATCGCCGCGCTGGAAAAGCTGATCGACAGGGCCCGCCTTTACGTGGCCAAAGGGATTCCCCAATGGCGGCGTTTCGTGGAAATCGACCGGCAGATCCACCAGGCCCTGGCCCAGGTGACCGGCAATCCCATGTATATTGTCGTAAACCAGATGATCCACGACAACATCCAGCGCTATTATGAACGCTTTCTCCCCTGGACCGAGGCCATGCTGCAGGAGAACTTCGAAGATCTCCGGGATATCGTGGCCCTGATCAAAGACCGGAAAGAGGACGCGGCCAGCAGGCTGGCCCGCCGGCACGTTCAGCGCTTCAGCGAATACATGATCGCGAACGAGCAAAAACCCGCGCCGCTAGCTGAGGCAGCCAAGGATCGCCTGCGGCCGGTACAGTGACGGAGTTTCACGGTTTCCGTTAAGAGCGCACCGATTTGCGGTAGCCCTCGCTTCACCCGAGCACACCAACATTTCCCAAAGGAGGCTTGCATGAAAAAGGTTTTGTTTTTCGCCCTCGTACTTTGCCTGATGGCCGGAACCGCCGTGGCGGCCGACACGATCAAAATCGGTTTGATGGCGCCCATCACCGGGGCCTGGGCCAGTGAAGGTCAGGACATGCAGCAAATCGTCGAACTGCTGGCCGAGGAAATCAACGCGGCCGGCGGCGTCAACGGCCAGAAAATCGAAATCATCACCGAAGATGACGGCGGCGACCCGCGGACGGCGGCACTGGCCGCCCAGCGCCTGTCCACCCGCGATATCGTTGCCGTCATCGGCACCTATGGATCCGCCGTTACCGAGGCCTCCCAAGGCATCTACGACGAGGCCGGCCTCATCCAGGTCGCCAACGGCTCCACCGCCGTCCGCCTCACCGAAAAGGGCTACGACTACTTCCTGCGCACCTGCCCGCGGGACGACGAGCAAGGCCTGGTGGCCTACAAAGCGCTGGTGACCGGCGGCTACGAGCGCATCGCGATCCTGCACGACAACTCCAGCTACGCCAAGGGGCTGGCCGACGAGGCCAAATCCCTGTTGGAAAAGGACGGGGCCAACATCGTCTTTTATGAGGCGCTGACCCCCAAGGAGAACGACTACTCGGCCATTCTGACCAAGATGAAGGCCGCCAATCCGGATGTCGTCTTTTTCACCGGTTACTATGGCGAAGCCGGTCTGCTCCTGCGCCAGAAGATGGAGATGAACTGGGACGTGCCCTTCCTGGGCGGCGACGCTACCAACAACCCGGACCTGGTCAAAATCGCCGGCAAGGAAGCCGCCGCCGGCTTCATGTTCCTGAGCCCGCCGGTGCCCCAGGATCTGGACACCCCCGAAGCCAAAGACTTCATGACCGCCTATAAGAAAAAGTACGACGCCGCCCCGGGATCGGTATGGGCGGTTCTGTCCGGCGACGGTCTGCGCGTCGTCGTGGAGGCCATCAAGCAAACCGGCTCCACCGATCAGGCCACCATGGTGGCATACCTTAAAAACGATCTGAAGGAGTTCCCCGGCCTGACCGGCCAGATTTCCTTCGACGAAAAGGGCGACCGCGTCGGCGACCTCTACCGGATCTACAAAGTCAATGCCGACGGCCAGTTCGTTCTGCAATAAGGCCCGTTGCCAGCGCGATAATGCCGTAACCTGCAGTTGGGCGCTGGTCGCCATGGGAGATGCCCAGGGTTGGCCAGCGCCTTTTCTGCGATTTTCATCGAAATGGGGAGAGCCGCATGGAGCTCTTTGTCCAGCAGCTGACCAACGGACTGGCGGTGGGGGGCATTTACGCCCTGATCGCCCTTGGCTACACCATGGTCTATGGTGTGCTCAAACTCATCAATTTCGCCCACGGCGATCTATTCACCATCGGGGCCTACCTGGGCTTGACCCTTCTGACCACCCTGGGCCTGACCAACTATCTGGGGCCGTTCGGCGTGGTGGCCGTCCTGGCCCTGATGGTCATGGGCCTGGTGGCCATCGTCGGCGCCGCCCTGGAACGGGTGGCCTATCGCCCCCTGCGGACCTCGCACCGGCTTTCGGCCGTGGTTTCGGCCCTGGGCGCTTCCATTTTTTTCCAGAACGCCGTCATGCTGATCTACGGGGCCCGCTACAAGGTCTATCCCCACGACATTCTGCCGCGCGCCGCCATCCACGTTTTTGGACTAGACATCCCCGTGGTTCGGCTGCTGATCCTGGCGACATCGATTCTCATGATGATCGCCCTCTACCTCTTCATCCAGCGCACCAAGATCGGCACCGCCATCCGGGCCGCGGCCATCGACCAGGGGGCCGCCAAGCTGATGGGCATCAATGTCGACCGGGTCATCATGATCGTCTTTTTGATCGGCCCGGCCCTGGGCGGCGCTGCGGGATTGATGGTGGGCCTGTACTACGGTCAGATCAACTTCACCATGGGGTGGCTCTACGGCCTCAAAGCCTTTACGGCGGCGATCCTGGGGGGCATCGGCAACATCCCCGGCGCCATGGTGGGCGGACTCCTGCTGGGGGTCATCGAGGCCATGGGGGCCGCTTACATCTCCATCGCCTGGAAGGATGCCATCGCTTTCTTGGTTTTGATCATCATCCTCATTGTTCGCCCCACGGGTCTTCTGGGTGAACGGGTCGCGGAAAAGATATGAAAATCAAACGCAGCGTCATCTACACCGTCATTGCGGTCGTGCTCCTGTTGTCTCCCAGCTTTTTGAATGCCTACTGGGTGGACGTGCTCAACAACATCGGCCTGTATACCATTCTGGCCTTGAGCCTGAACATCATCCTGGGTCATGCCGGATTGTTTCACATGGGGCACGCGGCGTTTTACGCCCTGGGGGCCTACACGACGGCGATCATCAACACCACCTATCAGATACCGATTCTGTGGTTGCTGCCCGTCAGTGGGGTGGTGGCCGGCCTGGCCGCCCTGGTGGTGGCACGGCCCATCATCCACCTGCGAGGGGACTACCTTCTGATCGTCACCATCGGACTGGTGGAAATCGTGCGCATCGCCCTGGTGAACAATGTCTTCGGAATCACGGGCGGCAGCAACGGCATCTTCGGCATCGACCGGCCTTCCCTTTTCGGTATGAAAATCAACAAACCGTGGGAGTTCTTCTACCTGATCTGGGGCTTTGCCGCCGTCACCATCTTTCTGTTCGACCGGCTGGAGAAATCCCGTTTCGGCCGGGCCCTGAACTATGCCCGGGAGGACGACGTGGCGGCCGAAGGCAGCGGCATCAACACGGCCCACTATAAATTGATCGCCTTTGTGATCGGGGCCTTCTGGGCTGGCATGGTGGGCAACATCTTCGCCGCCAAGATGACCATCATCGCACCCGAATCCTTCAATTTCTGGGAGTCCGTGGTGCTCTTCATGATCGTCCTGCTGGGCGGCCGCGGCAGCATTCCGGGGGTCATCCTGGGGGCCTTCCTCGTGCTCGGGCTGCCCGAGATCTTCCGGCAGTTTGCCACCTTCCGCATGCTGATTTTCGGCGCGTTCATGGTGGCCATGATGATCTTCCGCACCGAGGGCATCCTGCCGCCGCTGCCGCGCCGCTATCCCATTGCCAAAGTCCTGGGGCGGGAGGGAAGCGCATGACCACACTGCTGAGTCTGAATAACCTGACCAAACGCTTCGGCGGCCTGGTGGCCGTGGATCACGTCAGCTTCGAGGTCGAGGCCGGCTCCATCGTGGGGCTCATCGGTCCCAACGGGGCCGGCAAGACCACGGTCTTCAACCTCATCACCGGCAACTATCGCCCTGATGAAGGCGAGGTGGTTTTTGAGGACCGTTCCATCAAGAATCTGCCGACCCATAAAATCGTCTCCCTGGGCATTGCCCGCACCTTCCAGACCATCCGGCTCTTCCAGAAGCTGGCGGCCATCGAAAACGTCCTGGCCGGCTACCACTGCCGCATGGCCTCCGGTTCCCTGGCCGCCATGTTCCGGACCCCGACCCAACGCCGGGAGGAGCGGGAGGCGCTGGAAACCGCCTTGAAGGAACTGGCCTTCGTGGGCCTGCAATCTTATGCCGACCATCTGGCCGAAAACCTCTCCTACGGCAACCAGCGCCTGCTCGAAATCGCCCGGGCCCTGGCCACCCAACCCAAGTTCATCATTCTCGACGAGCCGGCCGGCGGAATGAACAACCAGGAGACGGCGGACCTGATCCAGATCATCCGCAAGATCCGGGACCGGGGCATCACCGTGCTGCTGATCGAGCATGACATGAGCCTCGTGATGGAAGCCTGCGAACACCTGGTGGTGATCGAAAACGGGGCCAAAATCGCCGCGGGAACCCCCCAGGCCATCCAGTCCGACCCCAAAGTGATCGAAGCCTATCTGGGAACCGATGAGGAATAGCCCATGATTTTGAATGTGGAAGATCTGCACGTCAAGTACGGGAATGTCGAGGCCCTGCACGGCATTGGCATCCAGGTCAAAAAGGGTGAAATCGTCACCATCCTGGGGGCCAACGGGGCCGGCAAATCCACGACCCTGATGGCCATCAGCGGCCTGGTCAACATCACCCAGGGGATCGTTCAGTTCGAAAGCGAACCCATTCACAAACTGCCGGCCCACGGCATCGTGACCCGCGGCATCGCTCAGGTTCCCGAAGGCCGACGCGTTTTCGGCACCCTCACGGTGCGCGAGAATCTCAATCTGGGCGCGTATACCTCCAACGATCCCGAACACAACCGCAAAAACTTGAAATGGATCTTCGATCTTTTCCCTCGTCTGGAGGAGCGCTCGGGACAGCTGGCGGGAACGCTCAGTGGCGGCGAGCAGCAGATGCTGGCCATCGCCCGAGCCCTGATGGCGACCCCCAAAATCCTCCTTCTGGACGAGCCTTCCCTGGGACTGGCCCCCTTGCTCGTGAAAACCATCTTCGCTACCATCAAGGAAATCAACCAGGCCGGCGTAACCGTGGTTCTCGTGGAGCAGAACGCCCGGGTGGCCCTGAAGCTGGCCAATCGCGGTTATGTGATGGAAGTGGGACATATCGTCCTGGAGGACACGGCCGCAAATCTGCTGTCCAACCCGGAGGTCCAAAACGCTTATCTGGGCGGCACGCACTAACGTCCGCTCCTACGCAACGCCGCGTTCCATAACGCGGCCGTACAACCGTGAAGTTTCTCGGTCGACCAGTCTGGCCGATGACAATGAAAACGAACGCGTTCAATGAATCTGCGCATGATAGAAGGCCCTAATGGTCTAACCATTACAACAGGCTGTTTTTCGTGTCACGGCGCATATCATGGACGCCAAACCGAAAACGCACGTTAAGAAGGGGCGCATCGTGGGCTTGGGGCTCACGATTGAACCGTCGTAGCAGAAAGGATGGACACCATGCACACGGCCACCGAAGACAAGCTCCGCAGCGAAGCCATTGCCCTTGCCGAGGCCTGGCAAAACCGGGCTGAAGACCTATTGAAGCGCGATGAAAAACAGTATCAGCAGCAGATCAAACATCTTCTGAGCCACCCGGAAGACAAGATCACCCTCACCAAGCTCATCGACCAGAGTTTTCGCAGCGAGAATTACCGCCGGGTGGCGGATCAGGTCAGCAGCCTGCTCAGGCGGCGCGGAATCCCGGGGTTTTTCTCGGCCAAGGAGAAAATCCTGATGCATTTGTTCCTGTCGGTGGGGCGCCTGATCCCGCGCATTTCGGTTCCCAAGATGATCGAAAAAATGCGCGAAGACAGCGCCCGGGCCATCGTGCCCGGCGAGCCTGAGATCCTGATGGCCCACCTGCGCAAGCGTCAGAGCCAAGGCATCCGCATGAACATCAACCATTTGGGGGAGGCCGTTTTGGGCGAGGAGGAAGCCCGCCACCGCCTGCAGACGTACCTCGACGACCTCCAAAAGCCCGATATCGAATACATTTCGGTCAAGATCTCCACCATCTATTCCCAGATCCAGTCCCTGGCCTTCGAGCATACGGTGGGGGTTTTGGTGGAGCGCTTGTCCCAGCTCTACCGCACCGCCGCCGCCCACGCGTTCATGCATGCCGACGGTCGCCGGGTGCCCAAATTCGTAAACCTCGACATGGAAGAATACCGCGATCTGGACATTACCACGGCGGCCTTTATGCGCACCCTGGATCAGGAGGAATTCAAGCATCACGCGGCCGGCATCGTGCTCCAGGCCTACCTGCCGGATGCCTTCGCCATCCAGCAGGAGCTCACCGCCTGGGCCCGGCAACGGGTGGCCGAGGGCGGCGCCCCCATCAAGATCCGCATCGTCAAGGGCGCCAACCTGGAAATGGAGCTGGTGGAATCGGCGCTCTTCAACTGGCCCCTGGCGACCTACGACAACAAGCTCGACGTGGACGCCAACTACAAGCGCATGGTGCATTACGGCATACAGCCCGAAAACATGCGCGCCGTGCATCTGGGCATTGCCTCCCACAACCTCTTCGAGCTGGCCTATGCCTACAAGCTGGCCGAGCACAAAGGGGTCATCGAGGGCTTTTCCTTCGAAATGCTGGAAGGCATGGCCAACCACGTGCGGCGCGCCATTGCGGAAATGACCGGCGAGGTGCTGCTCTACGCGCCGGTGGCCGCCCGGGAGGAATTCATCAATGCCATCGCCTATCTGGTGCGTCGCCTGGACGAAAACACGGGCGAGGAGAATTTCCTGCGCTACTCCCCCAGCCTGACCACCGGCTCGGCGGAATGGCGCTTTCTGAAAGACCAGTTCGAAGCGGCCTGCGCCCACCGGGACGAGGCGCCCAGCACCCCCAACCGCATTCAGGACCGCCGCAATGAAGTCTTGCCGGAAAAAACGGGGACCTATTGGGAGGGCGAATTCAACAACGAACCCGATACGGACTGGTCCCTGGCCGCCAATCGGGAATGGGCCCGGGCCATCCGCGAGCGCTGGCAAAAAACCACGGATGACGCGCCCGTCGAAATTCCCCTGGTGATCGGCGGCCAGGAAATCTACGACGCGCGCGAGGTGCGCTCCTGCCACGATCCCAACCAGGCCCCGGCGGAAGTGACCGTGGCGGCCTATCGCCTGGCCACCGCGGAGGACGCCGACCGGGCCGTGGCCGTGGCCAAGGCCGATCCGGACGGCTGGCGCCGTCTTACCCAGGCCGAACGGCACCTGGCCCTCTCCCGTGCGGCCATGGCGCTGCGCGAGGCCCGCGGGGATCTCATCGGCGCGGCAAGTGCCAACTCCGGTAAAGTCTATACCGAATCCGACGTGGAAGTCTCGGAGGCCATCGACTTTGCCGAATTCTATCCCTTTTCGGCCCGCACCTTCACCGAAATGACCAATGTCAAGGCCACGGGCAAGGGCGTGGGGGTCGTGATCTCTCCCTGGAATTTTCCCATCGCCATTCCGTGTGGCGGCATCATGGCCTCGCTGGCCGCCGGCAACACGGTCATCTTCAAACCGGCCTCGGACGCCGTGCTGGTGGCCTGGGTGCTCTGCCAGGCCATCTGGCGTTCCGGGATCTCGCGCAACACCCTGCAGTTTTTGCCCTGTTCGGGGGCCAGCACGGGGGCGCACCTCATCAATCACGACGATATCGACTACGTGATTCTGACCGGAGGCACCGAGACCGGCATGCAAATGCTCAAGCAGAAACCCGACCTGCATCTCTCGGCGGAAACCGGCGGCAAGAACGCCACCATCGTGACCGCCATGGCCGATCGGGACCAGGCCATCAAAAACGTCATCTACTCCGCCTTCGGCAACACCGGTCAAAAATGTTCGGCCACCTCGCTGCTGATCCTGGAGCGGGAAATCTACGACGACGAGGATTTCAAGCGTCAGCTGGTGGATGCCGCCCGCAGCTTCAAGACGGGCTCCTCCTGGGACTTCGCCACTAAAATGGGCGCTCTGATTCACCCGCCCAAGGGGGACCTGCAGCGCGCCATGACGACCCTGGAGCCCGGGGAGAGCTGGGCCCTGAAGCCCGAAATGGTCGGCGAAAATCCCTATCTGTGGACCCCCGGCATCAAATATGGCGTTCAAGCCGGTTCGTATACCCACAACACCGAATTTTTCGGGGCCCTTTTAGGGGTCATGCGGGCGGACGACCTCGAACAGGCCATCGAGTGGGTCAACATGACCGGCTATGGCTTGACCTCCGGTCTGGAAAGCCTCGATCAGCGGGAACATGCCCTTTGGAAAGCAAGGATCCGGGCCGGCAATCTCTACATCAACCGGGGCACCACGGGGGCGATCACCCTGCGCCAACCCTTCGGCGGCATGGGCAAGTCCGCCCTGGGTCCCGCCATCAAGGCCGGCGGTCCCAATTATGTCTCGCAGTTCATGGATTTCGCGGAAACCGGCCTCCCCCCCGTAGGGGCCCTCGCCCAAGAAGACGCGCTGCTGCGCATGGCGCTGGCATGGCGGCGCAAGCTGCTCTGGGGCCAATTGGAACCCTATCGGGAGGACCTCGCGAAGACGATCCGGGCCATCAAGAGCTACCTTTACCATGCCGAACAGGAATTCCATCAGGAAAAGGACTACTTCCATCTGCGGGGCCAGGATAACATCCACCGCTATCGGCCCTTGGGAAGCATTGTGCTTCGGCTGCACCCCGAGGACAGCCTCTTCGACCTCCTGGGCCGTCTGGCGGCCGCTAAAATCGCCGGCAACGTTGTCGTCGTGAGCCTCCCCGAAGACCTGAGCGATGCGGTGACCGCTTTTCTCGATACGGTTGAGGGCCGCGAGATCCTGACCAAGACCCTTGTGCGCCGCCAGTCCGACGAAGCTTTGATCGCCTCCATGGGCGTGGTCCAGCGCATCCGCTATGCCGCACCCGATCGGGTGCCCCCGGCCGTCCTGGCGGCAGCGGCGGAGAAGGGGTTTTACATCGCCCGGGCGCCGGTGCTCATGGAGGGGCGGATCGAAATGCTCCACTACTGCCAGAATCAAAGCATCTGCGACACCTACCACCGCTATGGCAACCTGGGCGACCGCTCCATTCTCTAAGGCAGCGCCGCAACCAGCCAAAGGGCCCCGCAAAGGTGCCCTTTTCGGTTTGGCCTGACCGGAAAGCGCCTTGGGATGATCGCGCAGGGGGGCACCCGGCGGCGCCCGGGGATGGGCTTAGAACAGGAGGGCCAGCGCTTGGTGTTCGTATAGAATATGGATCCCGATGCCGATCAACACCACGCCGCCGAGCACCTCGGCCACCGGGCTGAGCCGTTCGGCCGAGCCGACGGTCTTTCCAAGATGCAGCCCCGCCACCGTAAACGCACCGGCCACCAGCCCGATGACCAGCGCTGGAAACCAGATGGCAACCTGCAGCATGGATAGGGTGAGTCCCACGGCCAAGGCATCGATACTGGTCGCCACGGAAAGCATGACCAGGGTCAGCCCGCGGGTCGGGTCGTTTTTGGCCCGGGCATCTTCCTCGAGCTTGAAGGCCTCGCGAATCATGTTGGTGCCCACGAAAAGCAGGAGACCAAAGGCAACCCAATGGTCGTAGCGCTCGATGGTGTCCCGCACCGTGAGGCCGGCCGCCCAGCCGACAACGGGCATCAGGGCCTGGAAGAGCCCGAAATGCCAGGCCAGGCGAAAAAACTGGCGCAGGGAGACGCGCTTCAGGCGCACTCCGGTGGCAATGGCAACGGCAAAGGCATCCATCGCCAGGGCGACGGCGATGGCAACGATGTGCAGGAAGCTCATGAATGGGGTCCAATCGGCCGCGTGGGACGGGGTTAACGAGATTTTATGCTAAAGGGCCGGCGTGCTCTTGTCAAAAAAAATCAACCGCCGCCCCGTTCCGCTCCATGTATTACACGTTGACACGTCCGCCTCGATTCAGCATAATGGCCCGTCTCTTATAACCACATAATATTATTGGGTATCATGTTAAGGACATCGCGGCCATGCCATTCTCCCCGCCCGCCGGAGCGCTTCTCACCGATCTCTATGAAATCACCATGGCCGCCGGCTACTGGGCCAGGGGCCTCCAGGACCGGGCCACCTTTTCGGTCTTCGTGCGCAATCCCGAACGGAAACGCAATTTTTTCGTGGCCGCCGGGTTGGAATCCCTGCTGCATGAGCTGGAAGCCTACCATTTCCAAAACGAGGACATCGATTACCTGAGACACCAGAACCTCTTCGCCCCCCAGTTCCTGGAGGCCCTGGCCGAATGCCGTTTCACGGGCGACGTCGACGCCCTCCCGGAGGGGACCCTCTTTTTTCCCGAAGAGCCCGTCCTTGAAATCACCGCCCCCCTCATCCAAGCGCAGCTGATCGAAACCCTTGTTCTGAACACCATCGGCGTGGCCACCTTGATCGCCTCCAAAGCCCTGCGCTGCATCCATGCCGCCGCGGGGCGTCCCCTCGTGGATTTCGCCCTGCGCCGCACCCAGGGGGCCGATGCCGGGGATCAGGTCGCCCGCAGCACCTATCTTGCCGGGTTTTCCGCCACCAGCAATGTGCGGGCCGGAAAACGGTTCGGCATTCCCCTAGCCGGGACCATGGCCCACGCCTTCGTCAGCGCCTTTCCTTCGGAACGCGAGGCTTTTCGGGCGTATGCCGAGACCTTCCCCGGCAGCACGATTTTCCTGATCGACACCTACGATACCCTTGCGGGTGCGCGCAATGCGGCCGCCGTGGCACAGGAGATGCGCCGAAGGGGTGCGGCACCGCTGGGCGTCCGCCTGGACAGCGGCGACATGATCGCTTTAAGCCGAGAGGTGCGCCATATTCTCGACGGCGCCGGACTGCATGACATGAATATCTATGCCAGCAGCAGTTTCGACGAGTATAAAATCGATGACTGCGTGCGCGCCGCAGCGCCCATTGACGCCTTCGGGGTAGGGACCCGGGTGGGGGTTTCCGCCGACATGCCCTACCTGGACATCGTCTACAAGCTCGTTCATGTCGGCCGGCGTGACATCCGCAAGCTCAGCCCGGGCAAAGTCTCCCTGGCCGGACGGAAGCAGGTTTTCCGCCGATCGGACGCCGCCGGAATTTACCGGGAGGATCTTCTGGGGTGCCGGGATGAAGCGATTCCGGACGCTCAGCCGCTGTTGAAACCGGTGATGGCCGATGGCTCCCGCACGGCCCCCCCTGAACAGCTTGCCGAAGTGCGCCGGCGTGTAGCCCGGCAATTCTCCCGCCTCGACCCGCGCTATAAATCGATTCGCCGTCACGCGGCCTATCCGGTTCGGGTCAGCGAAGCCCTCCTAGCGCGTCAGACCTGACGCAACCCGGCGCACGACGCCCCAGGGTGTTCTCAACGGAGAACCGCCCCCTTGCCGGCCAACCAAGGTTCGTCCGAATGCTCGGCGCCATCGCATCATGGTCTGTGGCAAGGGGCGTATGGCCAGCGTGTTGTTTCGAGGATGGCGGGGCAAAGGGGCTTGCCGCTCCATTGGGCAGGCAGGACGCGTGACGCGCTTTCCGCGGGAAGACGATGGTCCGGAGATAGCGACCTTTAAATCCCCAGATAAGCCTTGCGGACGTCTTCGTTGGTCAGCAGATTTTCCGCGGCATCCGTCATGATGATGCGGCCGTTTTCCATGACATAGCCGCGATGGGCGGTTTTCAGGGCCAGGTTGGCGTTCTGCTCCACCAGAAAGACCGTCGTATTGTTCTCGGTGTTGATCTTTTTGACAATCTCGAAAATCCTTTTCACGACCAGGGGCGCCAGGCCCAGGGAGGGCTCGTCCAGCAGGAGCAGCCGCGGTCGCGCCATCAGAGCCCGGGAGATGGCCAGCATCTGCTGCTCGCCGCCGCTCAAGGTGCCGCCGGGCTGGTGGCGTCTTTCGGCCAGAATGGGGAAGAGTTCGAAGATGTAGTCCATGTCGCGCTTGGCCTCTGCCTTGTCGTCGCGCAGAAAAGCCCCCATATCGAGATTCTCGATCACGGTCAGGTAGGGAAAGATGCGGCGGCCCTCCGGAACCTGACAGATGCCTAGCGCGACGATGGCGTTGGGGGGCATGGCATGGATGGGTTTGCCTTGGAAGAAGATTTCCCCCTTGCGCGGCGGGACGATGCCGCAGACGGACATCAAGGTCGTTGATTTGCCGGCGCCGTTGGCGCCGATGAGCGTGACGATTTCACCCTCGGCAATTTCCATGCTGACGGATTTCAGCGCCTGGATGTTGCCGTAAAACGTCTCGACGTTTCTGAGCTCAAGCATCGATGTCTTCTCCGAGATAGGCCTTGATAACGGCTGGATCGCGCTTGATGTCGTCCGGCCGGCCTTCGGCGATTTTCTTGCCGTAATCCACGACATAGATGCGGTCGGACAGACTCATCACCAGCTTCATGTCGTGTTCGATCAGCAGAATCGAAACGTCCATTTCCTTTCGCAGTCGCAGAATAAGATCGTCCAGGGCATTGGTTTCCTGCGCATTCATGCCGGCAGCCGGCTCGTCGAGCAGCAGCAGAAAAGGCTCCGTGGCCAGGGCACGGGCGATTTCAAGCCGCCGCTGAGCGCCGTAGGGCAGATTCTTGGCAAACTCGTTCACGTAGCGGGTCAGCCCGATGGTTTCCAGCATGCGATAGCTGTCTTCGACCACCTGCTTTTCTTCACGACGGCTGGCCGGTGGGCGGAAGATGGCCCCCGGAATCCCGGTCCGCAGGCGACAGTGGCGCCCGATCATCACATTTTCAAGCACTGTCATGTTCTGGAAAAGTCGGATATTCTGAAAGGTGCGGGCCATGCCGCGTTCGGTCACCCGGTTGGGTTTGAGCCCGTTCAAGCGCGACGGTTCGCCGCCGGGCCCTGTGAGAAGCATCTCGCCGCGGGTGGGCGCGTATAGGCCGGTGATGCAATTGAAGAAGGTGGTCTTGCCCGCGCCGTTGGGGCCGATCAGGGCGACGATCTCGCCGGCCTGCACCTGCAGATCGATTTCGTCGAGCGCCCGCAGGCCACCAAAATCCATGGTCAGTTGTTGGACGTCTAAAACCGGTTTCATGTCTTTGGGGCATCCCCCGTCTGTTCAAGTCCTTCGAAGTGATAGATCCGCCGCACACCGCTGATGATCCCGCCGGGGCGGAAGACCATCATCAGCACCAGCAGGGCGCCGAAGACCAGCATGCGGTATTCGGAAAAGGCTCGCAGGTATTCCGGCAGCAGAATGAGGACCAGGGCGCCGATGATCACCCCCAGGATGGAGCCCATGCCGCCCAGGACGACGACGCAGAGGATGATCACCGATTCCCAGATCGTAAAACTGGCCGGGTTGATAAAGGTGGTTTTGGCCGCGAACACGACGCCCCCCATGCCGGCCCAGGTGGCGCCCAGGGCGAAGGCCGACAGTTTCGTGCGGGTCTTGTCGATCCCCATGGCCTGACAGGCCACCTCATCCTCCCGCAGCGCGATCCAGGCGCGCCCGATGCGGGAATCCTGAAGCCGGCGAACCACGAAAATCGTCATCAGGGCCAAGCCGACCATCAGGAAATAGATAAAGGTGGTGGATTGATGAAGGGACAGGTCCAGGCCGAAGAGGCTGGGCTTGGGAATGTTGGCGATCCCGCTGGGGCCGAAAGAGAACGCGTTCCAGTTTTCCAGTACCAGCCGGATGATCTCGCCGAAACCGAGGGTGACGATGGCCAGGTAGTCGCCGCGCAGGCGCAGGACGGGAAACCCCAGCAGGATGCCGAAAATCAGCCCCAAAAAAGCGCCGATGGGCAGCGCCATCCAGAAGGTGATCCCGAAATGATGGTTCAGCAGGGCGTAACTGTAGGCGCCGACAGCGTAGAAGGCGACATAGCCCAAGTCCAGCAGGCCGGCCAGGCCGACGACGATGTTCAGCCCCAATCCCACCACGACATAGATCAGGGCCGTGATCAGAATGTTGGTCTGGTACATGCTGAAAAGGAAGGGGAAAACGGCCACCAGGGCCGTCGAGACAATCAAGCCGGGAAGGGTGACGCGGCGGTCGCTCAGCAGCCGCTGGAAAAGGGGCACTTTCGCCTCGGCGCTGACTTCGGCCTGTTTCTTGCCGGCCTCCTTGCGGGCCATGGCATAGCGCCACACAAAGGAAAGAAAAAAGGTGCCCAACCCCACCCCCGCCATGCGCCACCAGCGCCAGTCGACGGTTTGCTCGATGGTGTTCACCTTGATCACCATGATGGGGAAGGTGAGAAACATGAACCAGAGCGATACGAGGAATGACTTCTTAATTTCTTGCAATGTGATCATCGTGTCTGTTGCACCCTTGGGCCGGGATGAACCGGGGACCGTCGCCCGGAAGTACGCGGCGAAGCGGTATCGCCGTCAGACCTTGTCCGCATCCGACCGCCCGAGCAGACCGGCGGGACGGAAGATCAGAATGAGCACCAGAAAGACAAAGGCGAACACGTCTTCGTAGTCGCTGGAGATGTAACCGGTAAAAAAACTCTCGGTCCACCCCAGGACGAGGGCGCCCAGAACGGCGCCCGGCATGCTGCCGATACCGCCCAGGACCGCCGCCACGAAGGCTTTGATGCCGGCGATGAAGCCCACGTAAAAGTTGATCTGGCCGATGTGGCTCATCACGAGGACCCCGCCCAAGGCGGCGATGGAAGACCCGATGATGAACGTAAACGAGATGACCCGGTTGACATCCACTCCCACCAGCATGGACATTTCGCGATCCTGGGCAACGGCCCGCATGGCCTTGCCCATGCGGGTGAACTTGATCAGGTAGGTCAGGGCCACCATGACGAGGGCCGCGGAGACGTAGAGCACGACCTCGGTGGGGCGCACGATGTGCTCATAGGGCTTCAGCCAATCCCACGTGGTGATCAGGTTGGGGTAGGGCAGGAAATTGGAGGTTTGGGCCAGGAGCACATAGTTTTGCAGAAACAGGGACATCCCGATGGCGCTGATCAGTGCCGAGAGGCGTTGTGAGCCCCGCAGGGGCTTGTA